>NZ_JCANSZ010000001.1:0-363596 GCF_059570535.1 Streptomyces sp. CNP082 | reverse complement strand
TCTAGACCCGGACTTCGCGGGTCGTTGATTCGTATGGTGTGACTGGTCCGGGGGTGTCCCGGGTCGGTCGTTCGGCGTTGGGTGGGGTGTGTCGATGACTTCCCGGTCCCCGCGGCCACGGTCTGTCCGTCAGCGCCTTGATGTGGTGGTGATGTCCGTGGTGGAGAAGCGTCTGGGCGCTCTGCCTGTCGCTGCCGAGTTTCTGCGCCGGTTGGATGTCGCGGGGGTCGTCGACGAGGTGTGCCCGGGGGGTGCGAGCGCGCATCTGACCCATGGGCAGGTGGTCGAGGCATTGGTGGCCAACCGGCTGACCTCGCCGGCACCGCTGGTGAGGGTCGGTGACTGGGCCCGCACCTGGGCGGTGGAGGAGATCTTTGGTATCGAGGCGGATCTGCTCAACGACGACCGTCTGGCCCGGGCCCTGGACGCGATCGCCCCGAAACTGGAGGCCATCGCGGGCACCGTCGGCGCACGGGCCATCTCCGAGTTCGGCATCGATGTGTCGCGGCTGCACTGGGATATGACCAGCATGTCCGTCCATGGCGCCTATCCGGTCCAGGACCAGGACGAGCAGTACCCGGTCATTGCCCACGGGCGTCCCAAGGACCGGCGGGTGGACCTTAAGCAGGTCCAGACGGGGCTTGCGGTGTCCGCCGACGGCGGCATCCCCGTCCATGCCCGGGTCCTGGGCGGCAAAGCGGCCGAGGTCAGCCAGGCCGTCGGGGCGATGAAGGACCTGCAAGGCATGGCCGGTGAACAGAAGTTCCTGATGGTTGCCGACTCCAAACTGGTGTCGTACGCCAACATCACCGCGCTTTTGTCGGCCGGGGTGGACTTCATCGCCCCCGTCCCGGCTGCCCAGGTCAAGGACGAGGTCTATGCCGCGCTGGATCTCACCCAGGCCCAGGCTGTGGACTGGGTGCCCGGGCGGGACGCGGGCAAGCCCGCCGACCAGCGGGAGAGCTACCGGGTTCTGGAGGACGTCCATACCCTGACCGGGCCCCGCAAGCGGGACCCCGTGCACCGGGTGCGCCGGGTCCTGGTGCACTCCACCGCCGTTGCAGCGGGCCAGCGCAGAGCCCGCGAGAAGCGTCTGGCCCGGGCCGGTGAGGAGATGGACAAACTCGCGAGTGCAGCCGGCGGCCGGCACTACAAGACCGGCTCGAAGATCACCGCTCGCATCGGAGTCATCGCAGCCAAACGCCATGTGACCTCCTGTCTGCGCTGGACGATCACCGAAGACGAACACGGAAAGCCCACCCTGGCCTGGCACTTCGACCAGGAAGCCTTGGCCTCCGAGGCCGCCGTGGACGGCTGGTACGCGCTGCTGACCAGCATCCCGGCCGAGCGGGCCAACTCGGCCCGGATCCTGGTCCACTACAAGGGCCAGGGCGCGGTCGAACGCCGCTACCACGACTTCAAAGGCCCCCTGGCGGTCGCACCGGTCTTCGTGCAGCACAACCGGCGCGTCGCCGCCCTGATCCAGGTCATCTGCCTGGCCCTGCTCGTCTTCTGCCTCATCGAACGCCAGGCCAGACGCGCCCTCGGCGGCGACCAGACCATGACCGGCCTCTACCCGGACAACCGCCGAGCCCGCCCCACCGGCCGCATGATCTTCTACCACCTCGGCGAACTCACCCTGAGGATCGGCAACCTCACTGACCCGCCCACCGTCCAGATAACCCGCGGCGTCCAACTCCACCTCCTCGACCTACTCGATACCGACATCGGACAAACCCGCTGGCCACAGACCTGAAAGGTGACCCGCGAAGTCCGGGTCTAGAGGAACGTACGGCCCTCGCCGCGGTACGTCGGGACCGCCTCGGTGACGCGCTCGCCCTCGATCAGGTGCAGCGCGTCGAACCGCTCGCACAACTCGCCCGCCTTGGCGTGCCGGAACCACACCCGGTCGCCGGCCAGCAGGTCGTCGGCCGGGGCGCCGAGCAGCGGGGTCTGCACCTCCCCGGCGCCCTCCTGCCGGTCGTAGCGCAGGCCCTCCGGCAGGTACGGCGTGGGCGAACGGTCGGCGCCGGCGGGGCCGGAGGCGGGGTAGCCGCCGCCGAGGACGGTGACGACGCCGACGCCCGGGCGGCGTACGACGGGCAGCGCGAAGACGGCGGCGGGGCGGGCGTCGAAGGCGGTGTAGTGGTCGAACAGCCGCGGCTGGTAGAGCCCCGAGCCGGCGGCGACCTCGGTGACCGCGTCCTCCGCGGCGGTGTGCTGCACGCTGCCCGTACCGCCGCCGTTGACGAACTCCAGGTCCGCCAGCCGCCGCACCGCCGCCACCGCCTGTGCCCGCCGCTCGGCGAGCTGCCGCCGGGCCACCGTCTGCATCAGCCGGATCCCGCGCGAGCGCACCGGCGACCCGCGCACGTCGTCCCCGACGCCCGCGATGTGCCCCTCGTACGCCATCAGCCCCACCAGCCGGAAGCCCGGCCGGCGCACCACCTCGCGGGCCACCGCCGCCAGCGCCGCCGGCTCCGCGAGCGGCGAGCGGCGGGCGCCGACGCGCACCCGGCCGCCGAGCAGCCGCAGCGAGGTGTCCAGCTCCAGGCAGACGCGGACCTCCTCGTGCCCGCGCCCCCGGGCGGCGTCCACCAGGTCCAACTGCGCGGGGTCGTCCACCATCACCGTGACCGCGGCGGCGAGTTTCGGGTCGCCGGCCAGCTCGGCGAAGCCGGCGCGGTCCGCGGACGGGTAGGCCAGCAGCACGTCGTCGAAGCCGGAGCGCGCCAGCCACAGCGACTCGGCCAGCGTGAAGGACATGATCCCGGCGAATCCCGGCCGGGCGAGCACCCGCTCCAGCAGCGACCGGCAGCGCACCGACTTGCTCGCCACCCGGACCGGCTTGCCCCCGGCGCGGCGCACCAGAGCGGCCGCGTTGGCGTCGAACGCCTCGGTGTCCACGGCGGCGAACGGGGCGTCGAGGTGGGCGGTGGCCCGGTCGTAACGGGCGCGCAGGGCGGCGGGGTCCGGGCGGAGGGCGGTGTGGTCCGGCATGAGGGAAGCCTGCCACCGCGTGGCCGGGAGGCGGTAGTGGGTACGGAGAGGATGAGGCATTCGGGCGGCGCACCGTCCGTCGCGGGAGCCCAGTAGAGTGTCGCGAGCGCCTGTCAGCAGGTCGTCCGGGGGCTACTCACAGGAGGGGAGTGAGGGGGCTGTTGAGCACTGACGCGGAACAGACTCCCGTGACCCCGCCGTCGCCGGATTCCCCGCCCGCGGCGAAGCCGCGGGAGAGTGCGGCGTCCGCACGGCCGCAGCGGTCCCGGCAGCCCGCACCGGGGTCCGAACCCCCGCC
The DNA here is from genome assembly GCF_059570535.1 of Streptomyces sp. CNP082. Classification (NCBI taxonomy): domain Bacteria; kingdom Bacillati; phylum Actinomycetota; class Actinomycetes; order Kitasatosporales; family Streptomycetaceae; genus Streptomyces; species Streptomyces sp. CNP082. Next base: position 360,298 of record NZ_JCANSZ010000001.1, on the reverse strand, counting down.
GCCCGCCGCCGAGTCCGGCCCCGGGGCCGATGCCGCATCCGGCCCTGTACCCGGCCCCGCGTCCGACGCCGGGCCCGCCACGGCCCCCGCCGCGCCGGCCGAGCCGGGGCCGCCGCGCCACCCGCCGCGGCCGTACGCCCCGCCCGTGCCCGCGGCCCCGCCCACACCCGTGGGCGCCCCGCTGCACATGGCATCCGTGCTCCCCGCCGACGTCCCCCGCCCCGAGCCGGAACCGCCCGCCGGACAGCGGACCGTCGCGCGCACCGTGGCCGCGGCCGTCGCACTCGTCACCGGCGTCGGCCTCGTCGCCGGCGCCGCCACCGGCAGCCTGCTCAGCGACGGGCCGCAGGCCCAGGCCCAGCCCGGGGCGTACGAGGTGGCCCGCGACCTGTGGCACGCCACCGACGTCGACACCCTCTTCCCGCCCCGGCTCGAAGGCGACGGCGCAGGCCCCGGCGGCGCCGACCGCGTCTGGGTGCGCGTCGCCGTGGCCCCGCCCGCGGGCTGCAAGCGGGGGCTCGACCCGGCGCTGGCACGGGAGTTGCGCCGCGTCGGCTGCGAGAAGGTGCTGCGCGCCACCTACACCGACGCCACCCGCAGCAGCGTCACCACCGTCGGGCTGGTGTTCACCACGGCAGGTGCCGCGAAGATGGGCCGGTTCGAAGACCGCTTCGACGACGAGGGACTGGGCGCGCGCCCGGACATGCTGCCCCGCGCGTACAGCACGGAGACCGGTCCCGCCGCCGGCTTCGGCGACGAGCAGCGCGCGACCTGGACCGTACGGGTCCTCTCCGACGCCCCCGTCGTCCTGACCGCCGTCACCGGCTTCGCCGACGGCCGCGCCGTCGCCGAGCCGCAGCCCGCCAACGAGGCCGTCCACCCCAGCACGACCACCGCGCCCGCGCAGGCCGGCCTCGGCCACGACGCCGAGGGCATCGCCGACCGCGTCGAACGCGGCCTGCGCAAGACCTCCGCCAAGGCGACGGAGTCCCCGCGGTGAGCCGGCCGTCCCGCCCGCGCCGCCGCGCCGCCGCCCTCCTGGCCGCGCTGACCGCCGCAGCCACCCTGCTCGGCGCCACCGCCGCCCCCGCCCACGCGGACGGCCTGCAAGAACTCCAGTGGGGCTTGGACGACGTCCGCGCGCCCGAGGCGTGGAACACCACCCGCGGCGCCGGCATCACCGTCGCCGTACTCGACACCGGCGTCGACGCCGCCCACCCCGACCTCACCGGACAGGTGCTGGACGGCAAGGACTTCGTCGGCTTCGGCGCCCGCCGCGGCGACGACTCCTGGGCCCGGCACGGCACCGCCATGGCCGGCATCATCGCCGCGCACGGCCACGGCCCCGGCGCCGCCGAGGGCGTCACGGGCGTCGCGCCGGAGGCGAAGATCCTGCCGGTACGGGTCATCCTGGAGGACGGCGACGCCCAGCGCGGCAAGGCCCGCGACACCCGCGGCAGCGCGCTCGCCGACGGCATCCGCTGGGCCGTCGACAACGGCGCCGACGTCATCAACCTCTCCCTCGGCGACGACAGCAAGTCCGCCCACCCCGAGCCCGGCGAGGACGCCGCCGTGCAGTACGCGCTGCGCAAGGGCGTGACCGTGGTGTCCTCCGCCGGCAACAGCGGCGAGAAGGGCGACCGCATCTCGTACCCGGCGGCCTACCCCGGCGTCATCGCCGTCACCGCCGTCGACCGGTCGGGCCAGCGGGCGGACTTCTCCACCAAGCGCTGGTACGCCACCGTCGCCGCCCCCGGCGTCGACGTGGCCATCGCCGACCCCGACCGCACCTACTACGAGGGCTGGGGCACCAGCGCCGCCGCCGCGTTCGTCTCCGGCGTCACCGCCCTGGTCCGCTCCGCCAACCCCGACCTCACCCCCTGGCAGATCCGCGACCTGCTGCGCGACACCGCGCAGGACCCGCCCGCGGGCGGGCGCAGCGACGAGCTGGGCGCCGGCCGGGTGGACGCGGCGGCGGCCGTCGCGGCGGCGCAGGAGCTGAAAGCCGCGCCGCAGGAGCCGAAGCCGGCCGCGTACGACCACAAGCGCTTCGGCTCGGCGCCGGCGATCGTCACCGCCGAGGACGACGGGCCGAACGGGCTGGCGCTCGCCGCGGGCGTCATCGGCGTGGGGCTGATCGCGGGCGCGTGGTTCCTGTGGCGCGGTCCGCGGCCGGGTGCGGCCGGAGTCCGGCGCGGCCCCGGGCCCCCGCCCTTCGCACCGCCGCCCGGCGGACCGCGCCCGCAGGGCGGCGAGGGGCCACCGCTAGGCTCGTCGGGTGCCGCTGAAGAACATCCCTGACCCGGGCTTCGCCGCCGACGACGGCTCCGCCGACCCGCGCCTCGCCGCCGCCCTGACCGCGTACGCCGAAGCCCCCGACGACCCCGGGGCCGGGCCCCGGGTGCTCGCGGCCCTCGCCGGCACGCGGGTGCTCGTCCCCGTCGTCGCGGTCCTCGGCGAGTCGGAGGAGGGATCCGACGGCCTGCGGCGCGAGAAGTCCAGCGAGATGGCGGTGCCCACCCTTGAGGTCCCCGGCGGCCGGCGCGCCCTGCCCGCCTTCACCTCCACCGCCGCGCTCGCCCGCTGGGACCCCGCCGCCCGCCCGGTGGCGGTGCCGCTGCCGCAGGCCGTACGGGCCGCCGTCACCGAGCGCGCCGACACCGTCGTCCTCGACGTCGCGGGACCCGTCCCGTACGAGCTGACCGGCCCGGCGCTCCTGGCCGCCGCCGAGGGCCGCGGCAGCACCGACCCGCTGGCCGACACCGGCGTCGTGGCGGCCGTGACCGCCGTGGTCGCCGGCCTCGCGGGGGTACGCGCCGCGTCCCTGGTCCGCGCCGGCGAGGCCGACGGCACCCTGGCCCTCGTCCCCGCCCCCGGCGCCGCCCCCGCCGACGTCGCCCGCCGCGCCGCCGAGGCGCTGGCCGCCGACCCCGCCCTGCGGGCCCGGCTGGTCCGCGGCCTGGACCTGGCCCTGCTGCCGCCGGAAGCCCCGCTCCCGGGCGAACCGCTGCCGCTGCGCTGAAACGCCGCGCTGAAACGCCGCGCTGAAACGGCGTGCAGAACCCGGCCCGCACACCCGGCCCCGGGCCGCGGCCCGGGGCTGGTTAGGGTGGCCTCCCGTCTCGTACGAGCAAGCGAAAGACAGGGAGCCCCATGAGCGACACCGGCCCCGGCGCCGACGCAGGACCCGACTTCGACGCGATGACCCGCGACATCGCCGAGGTTCCCGCCGTGGAGGTGATCACGACGGTGGCGGTGCACCTGATGAGCGCCGCCGCGGTCAAGCTCGGGCTCGCCGAGGACGGCGCCGCGCACAAGGACCTGGACGAGGCCCGCAAGCTGATCACCGCGCTGGCCGGGCTGGTCACCGCGGGCGCCGCGGAGGTCGGCTCGTACCACGCGGCACCGCTGCGCGACGGGCTGAAGTCGCTGCAGCTCGCCTTCCGGGAGGCGTCCGAGCACCCGGACGAGCCGGGCCGCGGGCCGGGCGAGGCGTACACGGGCCCGGTCCTCGGCTGACGCCCCGCCGCGGGCGCGGCACGGATGTGCGGGGTCTGCGCGGGCACTGGTATGCTTGACAGCGACCGGCCGGACGCGCCATGCAGGAAAGAGGAGCGACCGGCCCGCAAGTGGAGGCTCCGATCTCCCACCTTCCGGCCCCCGGTCGGCGGGTCACCGGTCCCAAGCGCCCCGCGGCTGGCTCCGCGGTGGTGCTCCCCGGCAGGAGCCCGCATTTGCGTTCCGTCCGGGGCTTTTTTGTGCCCGCGGTGGATGGTCGGCAGACAGAACGTCGCGGTTGCCCGCCAGGCAGTCGCGTGGTGGAAATGAGGAGGCCACATCAGCGCCGAGCCCCGCATCAACGACCGGATCCGCGTCCCCGAGGTGCGACTTGTCGGCCCCAGCGGCGAGCAGGTCGGAATCGTCCCGCTCGCCAAGGCTCTGGAGCTTGCCCAGGAGTACGACCTCGACCTGGTCGAGGTGGCGGCGAACGCCCGTCCTCCGGTGTGCAAGCTGATGGACTACGGGAAGTTCAAGTACGAGTCGGCCATGAAGGCCCGTGAGGCGCGCAAGAACCAGGCGCACACGGTCATCAAGGAGATGAAGCTCCGGCCGAAGATCGACCCGCACGACTACGACACCAAGAAGGGTCACGTCGAGCGGTTCCTCAAGCAGGGTGACAAGGTCAAGATCACGATCATGTTCCGCGGTCGTGAGCAGTCCCGTCCCGAGCTGGGCCGGCGGCTGCTGCAGCGGCTTGCGGAGGACGTGCAGGAGCTGGGCTTCGTGGAGTCCAACCCCAAGCAGGACGGCCGCAACATGATCATGGTTCTCGGTCCGCACAAGAAGAAGACCGAGGCGATGGCCGAAGCCCGGGAGGCCCAGGCCGCCCGCAAGGCGGAGCGCAGGGGCGACGACACCGCTCCCGCGGAGCGCGCCGAAGCCTGACCACGGACCCGGCCCGGGTCCGCAGACGTAGCACGAAGACAGTCTGACGCTTTCCCATGCCCTTTTACCCGGGCGGCGGGAGGCGCCGAAGACGAGGAGTGAACGGCGAGATGCCGAAGAACAAGACCCACAGTGGTTCCAAGAAGCGCTTCCGCGTGACCGGCTCCGGCAAGGTGCTGCGTCAGCGTGCCAACCGGCGCCACTACCTGGAGCACAAGCCGTCGACTCTGACCCGGCGCCTCGCCGGCACGGTCGAACTGTCCAAGGCCGACGCCAAGAAGGTCAAGAAGCTTCTCGGCAGGTGAGCCGCCGCCCTGCACCGGCAGGGCACAGGACGACTCAAGAGACCGGGACCCAGCCGTTCCGGGTCGCGCAGCCGACGCGACCCAGCCCCAAGGAGTGAACAAGTGGCACGCGTCAAGCGGGCAATCAACGCCCAGAAGAAGCGCCGGGCGATCCTCGAGCAGGCCAGCGGTTACCGCGGCCAGCGCTCCCGCCTCTACCGCAAGGCGAAGGAGCAGGTCACCCACTCCCTCGTCTACAACTACAACGACCGCAAGAAGCGCAAGGGCGACTTCCGGCAGCTCTGGATCCAGCGGATCAACGCCGCTGCCCGCGCCAACGGCATCACCTACAACCGCTTCATCCAGGGCCTGAAGGCCGCGGGCGTCGAGGTGGACCGCAAGATGCTGGCCGATCTGGCCGTGAACGACGCCGGTGCCTTCACCGCGCTCGTCGAGGTGGCGCAGAAGGCGCTGCCCAGCGACGTCAACGCGCCGAAGTCCGCCGCCTGAGCCGGCGCGAACGCACCCGCGCGAGCGCGCATCACGAACCCGCAGGCCCGCCGGCCTGCGGGTTCTGACGTCCGTGCGGGTCGTGCCGGCAGTACGAACCCGCTGCACGAAAGGTCCCCCGCCGCCCATGGGCACCCCCGAGCCGATCTCGCCGCGCTCCGCCCGCGTCACCGCCGCCCGCAAGCTGCTCCGGCGCAGCGGGCGGGCCAAGGAGCGCCGGTTCCTCGCCGAGGGCCCGCAGGCCGTCAGAGAGGCGGTGGCGTACGGGGCCGGTGCGGGCGGCGGCGCGGGGCCGGCGCTGGCCGAGCTGTTCGTCACCCCCGAGGCGGCGCAGCGGCATGCGGAGATCGTCGAGTCGGCCCGCAGCGCGGGGGTGCGCGTGCACGCCGCCGCGGACGAGGTCGTCGCCGGGCTCTCGCAGACCGTGACGCCGCAGGGCCTGGTCGGCGTCTGCCGGTTCCTCGACGTGCCCCTCGGCGACGTCGTCGCCGCCCGCCCCCGCCTCGTCGCCGTCCTCGCGCACGTCCGCGACCCCGGCAACGCCGGCACCGTGCTGCGCTGCGCCGACGCCGCCGGGGCCGACGCGGTGGTGCTGACCGACGCCTCCGTGGACCCGTACAACCCCAAGGCCGTACGCGCCTCCGCGGGCAGCGTCTTCCACCTGCCCGTCGTCACCGGCGTGCCCGTCGAGCGGGCAGCCGCCGAGCTGAGCGCCGCCGGGGTGCGGCTGCTGGCCGCGGACGGCGCGGGGGAGCGGGACCTCGACGACGAACTGGACGACGGCGGCCTCGCCGCCCCCACCGGCTGGATCTTCGGCAACGAGGCGTGGGGGCTGCCCGCCGGGACCAGGGCCCTCGCCGACGAGGTCGTGCGCGTGCCGATCCACGGCCGCGCCGAGAGCCTGAACCTCGCCACGGCCGCCGCCGTGTGCCTCTACGCCTCGGCCCGGGCGCACCGCCCGATCGGCGGGTGCCGCCCTGTCAGCCCCGCCCGGTAAGGTGACCGCTCTAAGTCCGCGAGTCGACCGTACGGGCAGGCCAACGCCCAGTCTGCGGGAGGGGGTTCATGGGGTGGAGAGTGCAGATGACGGGCCCGAAGCCGAGGGCCTCGGCTGTGCGCCCGACGATCTGCCGGACGGCCTCGTCGTGGCCGACGAGCGCGGTGTCGTGGTGCGTTTCAACGCCGCCGCCGCGCGGATCACCGCCCTGGAGCCGGCCGCCGTCCTCGGCCGCCCGCTGGCCGAGGCGCTGCCGCTGGAGGACCTGAAGGGCCGCCGCTGGTGGCGGCTCACGGACCCGTACGGCGGCCTGGCCATCCGCACCGGCCACCCGGAGCGCAATCTGCTGCTGCCCGGCAACCGCGAGGTGCTAGTCGCCGCCCGCTATGTACGCGACGGCCGTGCCGGACCGGTGCGCAAGCTCGTCGTCACGCTGCGTGGCACGGAGGCCCGGCGGCGCAGCGAGCGCAGCCACGCGGAGCTGATCGCCACCGTCGCGCACGAACTGCGCTCGCCGCTGACCTCCGTGAAGGGGTTCACCGCCACGCTGCTGGCGAAGTGGGAGCGGTTCACCGACGACCAGAAGCGGCTGATGCTGGAGACGGTGCACGCCGACGCCAACCGCGTCACCCGGCTCATCGCCGAGCTGCTGGACATCTCCCGCATCGACTCCGGCCGGCTGGAGGTGCGCAAGCAGCGCGTCGACGTGGTCGCCGCGGTGCACCGGCACGTGGAGGCGCAGACCACCGCGGGCCAGGACCCGGCGCGCTTCCGCACGCTGGTGCCGCACGCGCTGCCGGATCTGTGGGCCGACCCCGACAAGGTCGACCAGGTGCTGGGCAACCTGCTGGAAAATGCCGTGCGGCACGGCGAGGGACTTGTCACCATCGAGGTGGCACCCGCCATCCTCAACCACGGCAGGGAAGGCACCCAGGTCACCGTGAGCGACGAAGGCCCCGGCATCCCGGAGGAGTCGATGAGCCGCGTCTTCACCCGCTTCTGGCGGGGCAGCAAGCGCGGCGGCACCGGCCTGGGGCTGTACATCGTCAAGGGCATCGTGGAAGCCCACGGCGGGATCATCACGGTCGGCCGCGCCCCCGGCGGCGGCGCCCGTTTTCGATTTACGTTGCCCGTCGGCGCCCCGGCCCACCTCGCCTGAGCAGCGGCCGGCCCGCCCACGGGCCACACCAGCGTCCACGCGCCCGTAGACTCGACCCCCGGCCCTTCGGCGACCCCGTTCGCCGACACCGCACCGGCCCGCCGGGTCGGGGCGCAGCCAGCCAACCGGAAGCACGGGAAGAGATGTCGGCACCGAACAAGTCGTACGACCCTGTCGAGGTCGAGGCACTGAAACCGGACGAGATCGACCGGGCGCGCGACGAGGCGCTGGCCGCCGTCGCCGCGGCCGGCGACCTCGCAGAGCTCCGCGAGGTGAAGATCGCCCACGCCGGCGACCGCTCCCCGCTGGCGCTGGCCAACCGCGAGATCGGCGCCCTGCCGCCGCACGCCAAGGCGGACGCCGGCAAGCGCGTGGGCCGGGCCCGCGGCGAGGTGGGCCAGGCGCTCAAGCGGCGGCAGGAGGAGCTGGAGGCGGAGCGCGACGCCCGGGTGCTGGTCGAGGAGGCGGTGGACGTCACCCTGCCGCACGACCGCTCGCCCGCCGGCGCGCGGCACCCGCTGACCACGCTCGCCGAGCGCGTCGAGGACATCTTCACGGCGATGAGCTGGGAGGTGGCCGAGGGCCCCGAGGCCGAGGCCGAGTGGTTCAACTTCGACGCCCTCAACATCGGTCCTGACCACCCCGCGCGCAGCGAGCAGGACACGTTCTTCGTCCGCGGCCCGCGGCCCGGGGGCGCGGAGAAGCGGCAGGGCGACGACGAGTCCGGCGTCGTGCTGCGCACCCACACCTCGCCCGTGCAGATCCGCTCCATGCTCGACCGCGACCTGCCCGTGTACGTGATCTGCCCCGGCCGCGTCTACCGCACCGACGAGCTGGACGCCACCCACACCCCCGTCTTCATGCAGGTCGAGGGGCTGGCCGTGGACGAGGGCCTGACGATGGCCGACCTCAAGGGCACCCTGGACCACATGGTGTCCTCGCTCTTCGGCGAGGGCATGCGGACCCGGCTGCGCCCGGACCACTTTCCGTTCACCGAGCCGTCCGCCGAGATGGACATGGTCTGCTTCGTCTGCCGCGGCGCGTCCGTCGGCAACCCGGACCGGCCCTGCCGCACCTGCAGCTCCGAGGGCTGGATCGAGCTGGGCGGCTGCGGCATGGTCAACCCGAAGGTGCTGGTCGCCTGCGGCATCGACCCGGAGCGCTACAGCGGGTTCGCCTTCGGGTTCGGGATCGAGCGGATGCTGATGTTCCGCCACAACGTCGAGGACATGCGAGACATGGTCGAGGGTGACGTGCGCTTCACCCGGCCGTTCGGGATGGAGATCTGATGCGAGTCCCGCTTTCGTGGCTGCGGGAGTACGTCGACCTGCCGGCCGGCGAGACCGGCCGCGCCGTCCAGGCCAAGCTGATCAGCGCCGGCCTGGAGGTCGAGACCGTCGAGCGGCTCGGCGCGGACCTGACGGGCCCGCTCGTCGTCGGCCGGGTGCTGGCGATCGAGGAGCTGACGGAGTTCAAGAAGCCGATCCGCTACTGCCAGGTCGACGTAGGCCAGGCTGGGGGTACCGCCCAGGCCGAAGGCTCTGGGGGAGGTACGGGCGAGCCGCAGAACATCATCTGCGGCGCCAGCAACTTCGCCGTCGGCGACAACGTCGTCGTCATCCTGCCCGGCGGCGAGCTGCCCGGCGGCTTCAAGATCGGCGCCCGCAAGACGTACGGCAAGGTCTCCGAGGGCATGATCTGCTCGGTGCGCGAGCTGGGCATCGGCGACGACCACGACGGCATCCTGGTGCTGCCGCCGGAGTACGAGCCGGGCACCGACGCGATCGAGCTGCTGGAGCTGAACGACGAGGTCCTGGACATCGCCGTCAACCCCGACCGCGGCTACGCGCTGTCCCTGCGCGGCGTCGCCCGCGAGACCGCCACCGCCTACGGCCTGCCGCTGCGCGACCCGGCGCTGCTCGACGTGCCCCCGCCGAACGACTACGGCTACGAGGTCAAGGTCGACGACCCGCGCGGCTGCGACCGGTTCACCGCCCGCGTCGTCACCGGCGTCGACCCCGAGGCCCGCTCGCCGATCTGGCTGCAGCGCCGGCTGCAGAAGGCCGGCATGCGCCCGATCTCGCTCGCCGTGGACGTCACCAACTACGTGATGCTGGAGATCGGCCAGCCGCTGCACGCCTACGACCGCGCCCGGCTCGACGGCCCCCTCGGCGTGCGCCGCGCCGCGCCCGGCGAGAAGCTCACCACCCTCGACGGCGTCGAGCGCACCCTCCACCCGGAGGACCTGCTGATCACCGACGACCGCGGCCCCATCGGGCTGGCCGGCGTGATGGGCGGCGCCGACACCGAGATCGCCGAGCCCGAGGCACGCGACCACCTGCTCGGCGACGTCGCCGGCACCACAGAGATCGTCATCGAGGCCGCGCACTTCGACCCGGTCTCCGTCGCCCGCACCTCGCGCCGCCACCGCCTCACCTCCGAAGCGTCGCGCCGCTTCGAGCGCGGCGTCGACCCGCAGGCGGGTCCCGCCGCGGCGCAGCGCACCGTGGACCTGCTGGTGCTGCTGGCCGGCGGCTCCGCGGAGGCGGGCGTGACCGAGGTCGCCGCGCCCGGCGAGCCGCGCACCGTGCGGATGACGGCCGACCACCCGGACCGGGTGGCGGGCGTGGCGTACGGGCGGGAGGCCGTGGTGCGCCGGCTGCAGGAGGTCGGCTGCGACGTCTCCGGCGCCGACGAGCTGACCGTCACCGTGCCGTCGTGGCGCCCCGACCTGGGCGCGCCGAACGACCTCGCCGAGGAGGTCATCCGGCTCGAAGGCTACGAGAACCTGCCGTCCACGCTGCCCCGGCCGCCGGCCGGCCGCGGCCTGACCGGCCGGCAGCGGCTGCACCGCAGGGCCGGCCGGGCGCTGGCCGGCGCCGGCTGTGTCGAGGTGCTGAACTACCCGTTCCTCGGCGAAGCCGCCCTCGACGCCCTCGGCCTGGAGCCGGACGACGCCCGCCGCCGTACGGTCACCCTCGTCAACCCGATCAGCGACGAGGAGCCGGCGCTGCGCACCACGCTGCTGCCCGGCCTGCTCGCCGCGCTGCGCCGCAACCACGGCCGCGGCGCCGCGGACCTGGCGCTCTTCGAGACCGGCCTGGTCTTCCGGCCCACCGGCGACGAGACCGCGCCGGTGCGGCTGCCCGTCGACCGGCGGCCCACCGGCGAGGAGATCGCCCGGCTCGACGCCGCGCTGCCCCGGCAGCCGCGCCACGCCGCCGTCGTCCTCACCGGCGCCCGCGAGCGGGCCGGCTGGTGGGGCCCGGGCCGCGCGGCCGACTGGGCGGACGCGGTGGAGGCCGCCCGTACCGTGGCCCGGGAGGCGGGCGTGGAGCTGACGGCCGAGGCCGACCGGCACGCGCCGTGGCACCCCGGCCGGTGCGCCGCGCTGTACGCCGTCGTGGACGGCGAGCGGCGGCTCGTCGGCCACGCCGGCGAGCTGCACCCGCGGGTGGTCAAGGCGCTGCAGTTGCCGGAGCGCACCTGCGCGACGGAGGTCTCGCTCGACCTGCTGGAGCGCGCCGGCGGCGGGCCGCCGCAGGCGTCGCACATCTCCACGTACCCGGTCGCGACGCAGGACGTGGCGCTCGTCGTGGCCGCGGACGTGCCGGCGGCGAAGGTCGCCGAGGCGCTGCGCGCCGGCGCGGGGGAACTGCTGGAGTCGGTGCGGCTGTTCGACGTCTTCACCGGCGAGCAGGTCGGCGAGGGCCGCAAGTCCCTCGCCTACGCACTGCGCTTCCGCGCCGCCGACCGCACGCTGACCGCCGAGGAGGCGGGCGCAGCCCGCGACGCCGCGGTAGCCCGCGCGGCGGAGGAGGCGGGGGCGGTACTGCGCGGCGCCTGAGCGGGGACGGCGGTCACGCCCGCACACGCGGGGATGGACCCGCACTCAAGCAGGCGCACCGGTTCCTCGCACCCTGCTCCCCGCGCACGCGGGGATGGACCGTGCTCCTTGTACTCGGCGTACATCGACTCGGCTTGCTCCCCGCGCACGCGGGGATGGACCCTGCCCCGCGCTGTCGCAATACACCAGCCCGCACTGCTCCCCGCGTGCGCGGGGACGGCCCTCAGTACGCGTAGAAGCCCGCGCCCGTCTTGCGGCCCAGGCGGCCCGCGTCGACCATGCGCTGGAGCAGCGGGGGAGCGGCGTACAGGGGCTCCTTGTACTCGGCGTACATCGACTCGGCCACCGAGTCGATGACGTCGAGGCCGATGAGGTCCGCGAGCTTCAGCGGGCCCATCGGGTGGGCGCAGCCCAGCTCCATCCCGTTGTCGATGTCCTCGCGCGTCGCGATGCCCGACTCGAACATCCGGATCGCGGAGAGCAGATACGGAATCAGCAGCGCGTTGACGACGAACCCGGAGCGGTCCTGGGCCCGGATGGCGTGCTTGCCGAGCACGTCGCGGGCCAGCTCCTCGGTCCGCTTGAGCGTCTCGTCGCTGGTCGTCAGCGCCGGGATCAGCTCGACGAGGCGCTGGACGGGCGCGGGGTTGAAGAAGTGCATCCCGATGACCTGCTCCGGCCGCGAGGTGGCGACGGCGAGCTTGACGATCGGGATGGAGGAGGTGTTAGAGGCGAGGACGGCGTCCGGGCGGGTGACGACCTGATCGAGAATTTGGAAGATCTCGGTCTTGACCTGTTCGTTTTCCACCACGGCCTCGATCACGAGGTCGCTGTCCGCAAGCTCTCCGAGATCGGTTGTGAAGCTCAGTGCGGCCAGCGCCTCGTCCCGTTCCGACTCGGTGATCCTGCGGCGCTCCGCCGCCTTGGCGAGCGAGCTGCTGATGCGGGTACGGCCCAGCTCAAGGGCGTCACCGGTGGTCTCGGCGACGACGACCTGAAGGCCGGAGCGGGCACACACCTCGGCGATGCCCGAGCCCATCTGGCCGGATCCGACCACTCCGACGCGTTCGATGTCGGTCAATGTCTCTCCTCGTCCCTTGTCCTGCCGTGTGGGCAACCCTTTCGGACTCCTGACGTTACCCGCGTAGCGCATGGCTCTTGTCCCCGGGTGAGGCAGGACGCGAGGATGTGCCGCAACTGACGAGTGGTTCAGACCACTTGGCGCAGTGGGTTTCCAGTTCTCGGCAATACTCGGAGGAGCCAGATGGGGAGCAGCACTCCCGAAAGACCGCACCACCTCAGCCGGCGCCGGTTCGGCGCCGCGGCGGTGGGCGCCCTGTCCGCGGTGACCGTGGCGGGCGACGCGATGGCGGTCCCGGCCGGCGCGGCGGCGCGCGGCCACGGCCGCCCGGCCGGGCAGATGCGCGGCTCGTGGGTGGCGACGGTGGCGAACATCGACTGGCCGGTCCAGCAGGGCCTGAGCGCCGCGGAGCAGCAGCGTCAACTGCTCGCGCGGCTCGACGAGGCGGCGGACCGGCGGCTGAACACCGTCGTCTTCCAGGCCCGGCCGACGGCGGACGCGATGTGGCCGTCGCCGTACGAGCCGTGGTCGGAGTGGCTCTCCGGGACCCAGGGCGCCGACCCGGGCTGGGACCCGCTCGGCTTCGCGGTGCGCGAGGCCCACCGGCGCGGTCTTGAGCTGCACGCCTGGTTCAACCCCTACCGGGTGCGCAACGACGCGCTCGCGGAGAAGCTGGTGCCCGAACACCCGGCGAACCAGCACCCCGACTGGGTCATCCCGTACGGCGGCAAGATCTACTACAACCCGGGGGTGCCGGAGGTCCGCCGCTTCGTCCAGCGGTGCATCCTCGACGCCGTACGCCGCTACGACATCGACGCCGTGCACTTCGACGACTACTTCTACCCGTACCCGGTCGCGGGCCAGGAGTTCGCCGACGAGGAGACGTACCAGAAGTACGGCGGCGCGTTCGCGGACAAGGCCGACTGGCGGCGCAACAACGTCGACCTGCTGATCGCGGAGCTGGGCCGGGCCATCAAGCGGACGAAGCGGAACGTGCAGTTCGGCGTCAGCCCGTTCGCGGTCTGGCGGAACGCGGCCACCGACCCCGAGGGCTCCGACACCCAGGCGGGCACGCAGACGTACGACCACCTGTATGCCGACACCCGCAAATGGGTCCGCGAGCGCTGGATCGACTACATCGTCCCGCAGGTGTACTGGAACATCGGCTTCGCGGTCGCCGACTACGCCAAGATCGTGCCCTGGTGGAACGACGTGGTCGCGGGCACCGGCGTCAACCTCTACATCGGCGAGGCGCTGTACAAGGTCGGCGCCGCGGGCCAGCCCGAGGAGTGGTTCGACCCGGCGGAACTCTCCCGGCACCTGACGTTCTGCCAGGACTACCCGGAGGTCCAGGGCAACATGTACTTCTCCGCGAACCTGCTGCCCAAGGATCCGCTGGGCGCGGTCAGCAGGCTCGTCGCCGACCACTACGGCACGCCGGCGCGGCCCCCGCGCGGCTGACACCGCGCCCGCCGGTCCGCCGCCGTCCCGGCCGCACCGCCATCCCCGGCCGCACCGCCACCCGCGGCCGGGGGTGTCAGCCCGTCCCGGGCTCCTGGTCCCGATGCCGGACCACGGAGTCCGGGCCGGGTGACATCACCGTCTCGTGGCCGTCCTCGAACCGCACGCGGTAGGGCGGCTCGCCTGCCGCGCCCATGACCTCGACGATCTCCACCGTCCGGTCGTGCTGTCCGACGACGCGACCGTGCACACACAACTTGTCGCCCACTTCAGCGTGCATGGAGTCGACCTCCCTGTCCGGCTCGTCATCAAATAGTGGGTTCCGTGACCGCCAGTGTAGGGCCGCGCGCCGCACCCGGCTCCCGGAGAATTCCGGTGTACGGGCCACGCGCCGCGTGCCAGGCTCTGCCCATGGCTCACGTACCCGCCCCGTACGAGGTCTCCACCGACCCCGCCCGGCTCGACCGCGCGCTCGTCCACCACTGGCTGTCCACCGACGCGTACTGGGCGCTCGGCCGCAGCCGCGAACAGCAGGACGCCGCGATCGACCACTCCCTGAACTTCGGCGTCTACGCCCCGCCAGGCGTTCCCGGCGCCGCCCCCGGCGGCCCTCCCGGCGAGATCGGTGAGGCCAGTGCGCAGGTCGCCTACGCCCGCGTCGTCACCGACCGCGCCACCTTCGCCTGGCTCTGCGACGTCTACGTGGCCCCCGCCGCCCGCGGCGCCGGCGTCGGCAGCGGCCTGGTCGCCGCCGTCCGCGACCACCTCGCGCCCTACCGGATGCGCCGCGTCCTGCTGGCGACCGCCGACGCCCACGGGGTCTACGCGAAGCTCGGATTCGCACCGCTGGCCGATCCGACCCAGTGGATGGCTCTGGGCAGAGCCTGATCCCGCTCCTACCATCACCGCATGAACGTTCGTCTCACGCTGCTCGCCGCGGCCCGCAATTCCTCGCGGCTCGCGGAGCGCTTCGACGACGACCGGCCGCTCGACGCGGCCGGCTGGGTGGCGGCCGAACGCGCGATGCCGATGTTCTCACCGCTGGCCGCCGCCGAGTTACGGTACTGCTCGCCCACGCAGCGCTCCCGCGAGACCGGCCGGGTGCTCGGCCTCGCGCCGCTGGCCCAACTCGCGCTGCGCGACTGCGACATGGGCCGGTGGCGGGGCCGCACGCTGGAGGAGGTGATGATGACCGAGCCGCGGGACGTGGACGCCTGGCTCGCGGATCCGCACGCCGCGCCGCACGGCGGTGAGCCGCTGATCGTCTTCATCCAGCGGATAGGGGGCTGGCTGGACACCCGCCCGGTGGACGACGGCACCCACGTGCTCGCCGTCACCGAGCCCTCGATCATCCGCGCCGCCCTGGTCTACGCGCTGAAGGCGCCGCCCGCTTCGTACTGGCACATCGACGTGATGCCGCTGTCGACGATCAGCCTGACCGGCCGGCCGGGGCGGTGGAGTCTGCACATCGACGGCTGGGCCTGAGGGCCGGCGAGTGGACGGCGGGGCGCAGCGGGCGGAATGATGTGCGGGCCATTGCCAACTCCCTACGGGTAGGTAAGTCTACTGTCAAGTAGGCAGGCCCAGCACCGGGTGCGAGGAGCGGGAAGCGATGAGCTCGTACGACGTGATCGTGATCGGTTCCGGCTTCGGCGGCTCGGTGGCCGCGCTGCGCCTGACCGAGAAGGGCTACAAGGTCGGCGTGCTGGAGGCCGGACGCAGATTCGCCCGCGAGGAGCTGCCGAAGAACTCCTGGCGGCTGCGCGACTACCTGTGGGCCCCCGCCCTCGGCCTCTACGGCATCCAGCGCATCCACCTGCTCAGCAACGTCATGGTGCTCGCCGGCGCCGGTGTGGGCGGCGGTTCGCTCAACTACGCCAACACTCTCTACGTGCCGCCGCCCGCGTTCTTCCAGGACCAGCAGTGGGGCCACATCACCGACTGGCAGGAGGAGCTGGCCCCGTACTACGACCAGGCGCAGCGCATGCTCGGCGTCCGGCAGAACCCCACGACCACCGAGGCGGACACGTACCTGAAGGCCACCGCCGAGCGCATGGGCGTCGGCGACTCCTTCCGGCTCACCCCCGTCGGCGTCTTCTTCGGCGACGGGCGCGACGCCGGCGGCGGGGCCGAGGCCGCCCCCGGGAAGACCGTCCCCGACCCGTACTTCGGCGGCGCGGGCCCCGCGCGCACCGCCTGCCTGCAGTGCGGCGAGTGCATGACCGGCTGCCGCTACGGCGCGAAGAACACCCTGACGGAGAACTACCTGTACCTCGCCGAGCAGCACGGCGCCGTCATCCACCCGCTCACCACCGTCGTGGACGTGCACGAGATCGCCGGCGGCGGCTACGAGGTGACCACCGTGGCGACGGACAAGCGCCGCCGCGGCGCGCGCCAGGTGCTGCGCTGCGACCGCGTCGTGGTTGCCGCCGGCACGTACGGCACGCAGACGCTGCTGCACCGCATGAAGGCCACCGGCCGGCTGCCCGGGCTCTCCCCGCGCCTCGGCGAGCTGACCCGCACCAACTCCGAGGCGCTGGTCGGCGCGGTGACCTTCCCGCGCACCTACCGCAAGAAGCGCGGCTCGGGCGAGCTGGACTTCACCAAGGGCGTGGCCATCACCTCCTCGATCCACCCCAACGCCACCACGCACATCGAGAACGTGCGCTACGGCAAGGGCTCCAACGCCATGGCTCTTCTGTGCGTCCCGCAGTTCAAACCCGACGGCAGGCTGCCCAAGGTGCTGCGCGCGCTGGGCGCGTACCTGCGTCACCCGGTGCTGGTCGCGCGGACGGCCACGACATACCGCTGGTCCGAGCGGACGATCATCGGGCTCGTCATGCAGACCCACGACAACTCGCTGACCACGTATCTGAAGGACAAGGGCCTCGGCAAGGGGCTGCTCACGGCCCGGCAGGGCCACGGGGCGCCCAACCCGGTGCACCTCCCCGAGGGCGCTGAGGCGGCGCGGCTGCTCGCGGAGCAGATCGGCGGCCAGCCGGGCACGAACCTCGGCGAGCTGATGGGCACCCCGCTGACCGCGCACTTCCTCGGCGGCTGCCCGATCGGCGAGGACGCCGCGCACGGCGTCGTCGACCCGTACCACCGGCTGTACGGCCACCCGGGGATCTCCGTCGTGGACGGCTCGACGGTCTCGGCGAACCTCGGCGTGAACCCGTCGCTGACGATCACGGCGCAGGCGGAACGGGCGATGGCGCTGTGGCCCAACAAGGGCGAAGAGGACCCCCGCCCCGCCCAGGACCTCCCGTACACCCGGCTCACCCCGGTCGCCCCGCAGCAGCCCGCGGTCCCGGCGGACGCGTTCGGCGCCCTGCTGCTCCCGGTCCCCAAGGTCCCGCCGAAGCCCTGACCCCTCCCCGAGCCGGCGGCGGAAACGCCCCCGCGCCCGAGCCGGGCCGCCGGAACAACGGCACGCCCGCCCCGGCTGCCCGATATCACCTTTGCATAGCTCTGCCTGGCTCCGTATAGTCATGCTGTGAGCGAGGAGGAGCGGATGACCGTACGGGTGGCAGTGGCCGGGGCGAGCGGGTACGCCGGCGGGGAGCTGCTGCGGCTGCTGCTGGCGCATCCCGGCGTCGAGATCGGGGCGCTGACCGCCAACTCCAACGCCGGCCGGCCCCTCGGCGACGTACAGCCGCACCTTGCGCCGCTCGCCGGCCGCGAGCTGGCCGAGACCACGCCCGCGGTGCTCGCCGGGCACGACGCCGTGTTCCTCGCGCTGCCGCACGGGCAGTCCGCCGCCGTCGCCGCGGCCCTCGGTGACGACGTGCTCGTCATCGACTGCGGCGCCGACCACCGGCTCGCCGACGCGGGCGAGTGGGAGCGGTTCTACGGCACGCCGCACGCCGGCACCTGGCCCTACGGGCTGCCCGAGCTGCCCGGGCACCGCGCGGCGCTCCTCGGGGTCCGGCGCATCGCGGTGCCCGGGTGCTACCCGACGGCCGTCAGCCTCGGCCTCTTCCCGGCGTACGCCGCCGGGCTCGCCGAGCCGGAAGCCGTCATCGTCGCCGCCTCCGGCACCTCCGGCGCGGGCAAGGCGCTCAAGCCGCACCTGCTGGGCAGCGAGGTGATGGGCTCCATGAGCCCGTACGGCGTCGGCGGCGGACACCGGCACACGCCGGAGATCAGCCAGAACCTCAGCGGGGTGGCGGGGGAGCGGGTCACGGTCTCCTTCACCCCGACCCTGGCCCCGATGCCCCGCGGCATCCTCGCCACCAGCACGGCGCGGGCCCGGCCGGGGACGACGGCGCAGGCGGTGCGCGCCGCGTACGAGAAGGCGTACCAGGACGAGCCGTTCGTCCACCTGCTGCCGCCCGGCCAGTGGCCCGCCACCGGCGCGGTCACGGGCTCCAACGCGGCGCTGCTGCAGGTCGCGTACGACGAGAACGCGCACCGCATCGTCGCGGTCAGCGCCATCGACAACCTCACCAAGGGCACCGCGGGCGGCGCGGTGCAGAGCATGAACATCGCCCTCGGGCTCCCTGAGGAGCTGGGGCTTTCTCTGACAGGAGTGGCACCTTGAGCGTCACGGCAGCGAAGGGATTCACGGCGGCGGGCATCGCCGCCGGGATCAAGGAGAACGGCAACCCGGACCTGGCCCTCGTGGTCAACGAGGGGCCGCGACGCGCCGCCGCGGGTGTCTTCACCGCCAACCGCGTCAAGGCCGCCCCGGTCGTCTGGTCCGAGCAGGTGGTCAAGGGCGGCGAGGTGACCGCGGTCGTCCTCAACTCCGGCGGCGCCAACGCCTGCACGGGGCCCCGCGGCTTCCAGGACACCCACGCCACCGCCGAGCGCGTCGCCGGGGTCCTCGGGCACAGCGCGGGGGAGGTCGCCGTGGCCTCCACCGGGCTGATCGGCACGCTGCTGCCGATGGACAAGCTGCTGCCCGGTGTCGACCGGGCGGCGGCGGAGCTGTCCGCGCACGGCGGCGAGAAGGCCGCCATCGCCATCAAGACCACGGACACCGTGCACAAGACCGCGGTCGTCACCGCCGCCGCCGAGGGCGGCGCGACCTGGACCGTCGGCGGCATGGCCAAGGGCGCCGGCATGCTCGCGCCGGGGCTGGCCACCATGCTCGTCGTCCTCACCACCGACGCCGACGTATCCGCCGGTGAGCTGGACGCCGCGCTGCGCGCCGCGACCCGTACCACCTTCGACCGCGTCGACTCCGACGGCGCCATGTCCACCAACGACACCGTGCTGCTGCTGGCCTCCGGCGCGAGCGGAGTCCGGCCGGAGCAGGCGGAGTTCGCCGAGGCGGTACGGGCCGTCTGCGACAGCCTCGGGCGGCAGCTCATCGCCGACGCCGAGGGCGCCAGCAAGGAGATCAAGGTCGAGGTCGTGGGCGCCGCCAGCGAGGACGACGCGGTGGAGGTCGGCCGCTCCATCGCCCGCAACAACCTCCTCAAGTGCGCCATCCACGGCGAGGACCCCAACTGGGGCCGGGTGCTGGCCGCGATCGGCACCACGTCCGCCGCCTTCGAGCCGGACCGGCTGAACGTGGCGATCAACGGCGTGTGGGTCTGCAAGAACGGCTCGTTCGGCGAGGACCGCGACCTGGTCGACATGCGCTACCGGGAGGTCCACATCGTGGCGGATCTCGCGGCGGGCGATGCCGAAGCGGTGATCTGGACCAACGATCTGACAGCCGACTACGTCCACGAGAACAGCGCGTACAGCTCTTGACCACGACCCCCGCGACCTCCGCGGCACCTGCTGCCTCCACGGCACCTGCCACTCCCACCCGCAAGCACACCGCCCTGCCCAAGGCACGCACCCTCATCGAGGCGCTGCCCTGGCTGACGCGCCACCACGGCAAGGTCGTCGTGGTCAAGTTCGGCGGCAACGCCATGGTCGACGAGGACCTGAAGCGCGCCTTCGCCCAGGACGTCGTCTTCCTGCGGCACGCCGGGCTGCGGCCCGTCGTCGTCCACGGCGGCGGCCCGCAGATCAGCGCGCAGCTCGACCGGCACGGCCTGGCCAGCGAGTTCCGCGCCGGGCTGCGGGTGACGACGCCGGAGGCGATGGACGTCGTACGGATGGTGCTCGCCGGACAGGTGCAGCGCGAGCTGGTCGGGCTGCTCAACGAGCACGGCCCCTTCGCCGTCGGCCTGACCGGCGAGGACGCGCACACCATCACCGCCACCAGGCACCGTCCGCTGGTCGACGGCGAGCCCGTCGACATCGGCCGCGTCGGAGAGGTCACCGACATCGACACCGGCGCGATCCGGGCGCTGCTGGCGGACGGCCGTATCCCGGTCGTCTCCTCCGTCGCCCGCTCCGCCGACGCGGCCGACGCGGCCGGCGAGGTCTTCAACGTCAACGCCGACACCGCCGCCGCCGCGCTGGCCGCCGCGCTCGGCGCGGAGACCCTGATGGTCCTCACTGACGTCGAGGGCCTGTACGAGAACTGGCCGGACAGTGACGAGGTCATCAGCCGGCTCACCGCCGGCGAGCTGGAGCGGCTGCTGCCCGACCTGGCCAGCGGCATGGTCCCGAAGATGGAGGGCTGCCTGTACGCGGTGCGCCACGGCGTGCACACCGCGCGGGTCATCGACGGCCGGGTGCCGCACTCCATCCTGCTGGAGATCTTCACGGACGAGGGCATCGGCACGATGGTCGTGCCGGACACGGAAAGGCCGGCGACATGAGCAGCGGCACGAGCAGCGGCACGAGCAGCGGCACGAGCGGCAACGCGGAGCTGACGGGGCGCTGGCAGGACGCGCTGATGGACAACTACGGCACCCCCCGGCTGCCGCTGGTCCGCGGCGCGGGCGCGCGGCTGTGGGACGCCGACGGCAACGAGTACCTGGACTTCGTCGGCGGCATCGCGGTCAACTCCCTCGGCACCGCCCACCCGGCCGTCGTCGAGGCCGTCTCGGCGCAGATCGCCACGCTCGGCCACGTCTCCAACCTGTTCGTCGCCGAGCCGCCGGTGGCGCTCGCCGAGCGGCTGCTCGAACTGGCCGGCCGGCCGGGCCGGGTCTACTTCGCCAACTCCGGTGCGGAGGCGGTGGAGGCGGCGTTCAAGATCGGCCGCCGCACGGGCCGTACGCACATGGTGGGCACCGAGGGCGGCTTCCACGGCCGCACCATGGGCGCCCTGGCGCTGACCGGTCAGCCCGGCAAGCAGGAGGGCTTCGGCCCGCTGCCGGGCGAGGTCACGCACGTGCCGTACGGGGACGCAGACGCCCTGCGGGCCGCGGTGAGCGAGCAGACCGCGCTGGTGATCGTCGAGCCGGTGCAGGGCGAGAACGGCGTCGTCGTACCGCCGGACGGCTATCTCGCCGCCGCCCGCGAGATCACCAGCGCCGCCGGCGCGCTGCTCGTGCTGGACGAGGTGCAGACCGGCATCGGGCGTACGGGCCACTGGTTCGCCGCGCAGGCGCAGGGCGTGGAGGCGGACGTCGTCACCCTCGCCAAGGGCCTCGGCGGCGGCCTGCCGATCGGCGCCACGCTGGCCTTCGGGCCGGCCGCCGGCCTGCTCACCCCCGGAAGACACGGTTCCACCTTCGGTGGCAACCCGGTCGCCTGCGCCGCCGCGCTGGCGGTGCTGGACGTGATCGCGTCCGACGGGCTGCTGGCGCAGGTCAAGCGGGTGGGGGAGCGGCTGCGGGACGGAATCGGCCGACTCGGGCACCCGCTGGTCGACCATGTGCGAGGCGCCGGACTGCTGCTCGGTATGGTGCTCACCCAGGCCGTCGCGCCCCAGGTGCAGCAGGCGGCCCAGGCAGCGGGATTCCTGGTCAACGCGGTGGCACCGGACGTGATCCGGCTCGCCCCGCCGTTGGTCCTCGGCGAGGCGGAGGCGGACGCTCTGCTCGCCGCGCTGCCCGCCGTGCTCGACGCGGCGGGTCCCGCAGCCTAGCCCCGACGAGCCGGAGAGTGACGATGTCCGAGGAGCACAACGGTCCCGCAGTGCCGCACACGCGCACGGCACGCCATCGCAGGATCGTCGACATCCTGAACCGGCAGCCGGTCCGCTCCCAGAGCCAGCTGGCCAAGCTCCTCGCCGACGACGGCCTGACGGTGACGCAGGCGACCCTCTCCCGCGACCTCGACGAGCTGGGGGCGGTCAAGATCCGCAACACCGGCGGTGAGCTGATCTACGCGGTCCCCTCCGAGGGCGGCTTCCGCACCCCGCAGGTGCCGCTGGGCGAGTCGGCGAAGGAGGAGCGCATGGCCCGGCTCGCCGGCGAACTGCTCATCTCCGCAGAGGCGTCCGCGAACATCGTCGTGCTGCGCACGCCGCCCGGCGCCGCGCAGTTCCTCGCCTCGGCGATCGACGCGGCGGAGCTGAACGCGATCCTTGGCACGATCGCGGGCGACGACACCCTGATGGTCATCAGCCGCGACCCGTCCGGCGGCCAGTCGCTGGCGGACCACCTGCTGAAACTCGCAGAACGTGAGCGCTGAGGGCCCGCGCGAAGCCCGCGCCGGAGGCGCGGGGCGCGGCGGCGCCGGCTGCGCGGGTGTGTCGCCCCGAGGCTCGTGCTCGTGCCGGAGGGGCGCGATTTTCCGGTGTGGGGGGCTGCCCTTCGGTGGGGATGGGGGCGTCGGCCCCTGAGGCTCGTTCGCGCTGGGAGATACAGGTGGCTGGGTGCGGGGCGGGGCCTCGTCGGTCGTGTGGGAGGCGGGGCACGGGCCCCCGCGGGGGGACGGGGGAGTGCCCCCGGGCTGGCCGCGCCGCAGGCGCGGTGGCGGGGTCTGGTGTGCAGCCCAGTGGGGTGCTGGGGCGTAGCCCCGCGGGGGTTCGGGGCGGAGCCCCCGGGTGGTGGCGCCGGTCGTGGGGTCCGGGGTGTAGCCGCGAGGGGTGCTGGGGTGTAGCCCCGTGGGGGGTCGGGGGCGGAGCCTCCGGTGGTGGCGCCGGAGGCGCGGTGGGGGCCGGGGCGCAGCCCCGGTTTCGGGAAGGGGCGGGGTCGGGGAACAACCCCCAGCCGCCCCCCGGCGCGTGGCCACGGCGGTGCCGGAGGACCCCGGAAACTAGACCAAGCGCAAGCCCGGCCGGACACGAAAGGGCAGACGATGACCTACGTGCTGCTGATCGGCGCCATCATCAGCGAGGTGACGGCGACCGTCTCGCTGCGGCTGTCGGACGGCTTCTCGAAGATCATCCCGTCGATCGTCGTAGTCGTCGGCTACCTCTCGGCGTTCACCCTGCTCAGCATGGTGCTCAAGCGCGGCATGAACATCGGGATCGCCTACGGCATCTGGGCCGCCGTCGGCGTCGCGCTGGTCGCGCTCATCGGCGCGGCCTTCCTCGGCGACGGGCTGACGGCGGTGCAGATCGGCGGGCTGGTCCTCGTCGCGGCGGGGGTCGTCGCGCTGGAGGCCGGCGGCGCGCACTGAGGCCGGCGCCGCGCCTCCATCCGGCGCCGCGCCCCCGCCCCCGCCGCCGCGAGCAGACGCGGCGTCACCTGCCCCGCGTCTCCCGCCACTCGTGGCTCAGCAGCGCCCACACCTCCAGATCGCGCCGCCTGCCAGCCATCTCGAACCGGCTCCGCAACGTGCCCTCATGGCTCATGCCCAGCCGCCTCGCCACCGCAATGCTCGACTTGTTCGCCGGATCGACCAGCCACTCCACGCGCGACAGACCGCGTACGTCCACCGCCCAGTCGATCATCCGGCGGGACGCCTCGGTCACAAGCCCGCGCCCCTGCGCCTCGGGCGCCAGCCACGCGCCCAGCTCGCACGAGCCCTCCGCGGTGGAGAAGAGCCGGTAGATCATGCCGCCGACCAGCTCGCCGTCCAGCCGGATGGCGAACATCCGGCCGGCGTCCCGGGCCTGCTTGTCTGCGTACGCCTGGAGGAAGCGGCGGGCGCCCGCCTCGTCGGTGACGTCGTGTGCCCAGGGCAGCCACGGCTCCAGGTGGGCCCGGTTCCGGTCGGTGAACGCGAGGAGTTCCGCGGCCTGCCACGGCTCCAGCGTGGTCAGCTCGGCGCCTTCGGCCAGGGGTGTGCTCAGCATCGGTGCGTCTCTCTTCTCGTCCGGGCTTGTCGTTACAGGCTTGTCGTCACGGGCTTGTCGTCACGGGCTTGTCGTCACGGGCTTGTCGTCACGGCGTGGGCGGCAGCGGCAGCGGGAGGCCCGGCAGCCCGTCGAGGCTGACGGCGACGTGCTCCTTCTTGTGGAAGTACGCGTCCAAACTGGCGTCGTCCTCCCGCTCGAAGCGGCGGCCGTGCAGGTCGCGGTCGGACTCGTACGCCATGAAGGGTACGGCGTAGCCGCAGGTGTCGCGGATCAGCTCCGCCTGCACGACGATGACCGCCCGCAGCCCGTGCCGGGGAGGCGTCGACGGCGGGGAAGTGCGCGAGCAGACCGGGGAAGCGCGGGTCGTCGCGGAAGACGGCCTCCCCGGTGCCGTGCACCCGCACGATGTCCGGCGGTCCCTCGAAGGCGCACCACATCAGCGTGATCCTGCCGTTCTCCCGCAGGTGCGCGATGGTCTCGGCGTTGCTGCCGGCGAAGTCGAGGTAGGCCACGGTGCGGTCGTCGAGGACGGTGAAGGAGCCCGTCAGCCCCTTCGGTGAGAGGTTCACGGTGCCGTCCGCCGCCAGCGGCGCGGTCGCCGTGAAGAACATGTGCTGCGCCTCGATGAAGGCACGCAGCCGGCCGTCTATGCGTTCGTACGTTTTCCCCATGGGCTGAGTGTGCGGCGCGGCACGGCCGCGGTGCGCGGAGTTTCGCAGGATGAGATCGCCTGCGGCGATCCCGCGCGTCACCGCGCCGCGCGCCGTCACAGCCGGGTGACCACCGTACGGGTGAACTCCGCCGTGCTCGCCGAGCCCCCCAGGTCCGGGGTGCGGACGTCGGTGCCGGCGAGGGCCGCGGCGATGGCGCCGACGACCTCCGCGCCCGCCCGCTCGTGGCCGAGGTGGTCGAGCATCATCGCCGCCGACCAGATGGCGCCGACGGGGTTGGCGATCCCGCGGCCCGCGATGTCCGGCGCGGAACCGTGCACCGGCTCGAACATCGAGGGGTACGCGCGCTCGGGGTTGAGGTTCGCCGACGGCGCGATGCCGATGGAGCCGGCGACGGCGGCGGTGAGGTCGCTGAGGATGTCGCCGAAGAGGTTGGATGCGACGATCACGTCGAACCGCCCGGGGTCCAGGACGACCTTGGCGCACAACGCGTCGATGTGCTCCTGGTCCCAGGTCACCTCCGGGTGCTCCGCGGCCCGTTCGCGTACCAGCTCGTCCCAGAACGGCATGGTGTGCACGATGCCGTTGGACTTCGTCGCCGAGGTGAGCCGGCCGGTGCGGCGGCCGGCGAGGCCGAAGGCGTAGTCGAGGACGCGGGTGACGCCGGCCCGGGTGAAGACCGCCTCCTGTACGGCCATCTCCTCGGGGAAGCCGCGGTGCAGCCGGCCGCCGATCTCGCTGTACTCGCCCTCGGTGTTCTCGCGCACCACGACCAGGTCGACGTCGCCGGGACCGGCGCCGCGCAGCGGGCTCTCAAGGCCCTCGAAGACCCGGACCGGGCGCAGGTTCACATACTGCCGGAAGGCCCGGCGGATGGGAATGAGCAGCCCCCACAGGGAGACGTGGTCCGGTACGCCGGGGGCCCCGACGGCACCGAGGAACACCGCGTCGTACGCGCGCAGTTGCTCGATCCCGTCCTCCGGCATCATGGCGCCTTCCCGCAGGCAGCGGGCGCAGGACCAGTCGAGGTGCGTGTACGCGAACTCCACGCCGTGCCGCCGCCCGACGGCGTCCAGGACCTCCAGCGCGGCGGGCGTGACCTCCTGCCCGATACCGTCGCCGGCGATGACGGCGATCCGATGTGTTGTCATGACCCCTTCCCCTCAGCCGAGTTGTGCCCCACCTTACGGAGCAGCCCTTTATGTAAGCCAGAGCACCTGTATCCGGAGGGACGATGAAGTCCGACGCAACGGCGCCACGTGCCAAGACC
The DNA here is from genome assembly GCF_059570535.1 of Streptomyces sp. CNP082. Taxonomy (NCBI): domain Bacteria; kingdom Bacillati; phylum Actinomycetota; class Actinomycetes; order Kitasatosporales; family Streptomycetaceae; genus Streptomyces; species Streptomyces sp. CNP082. Next base: position 334,581 of record NZ_JCANSZ010000001.1, on the reverse strand, counting down.
GATGTCGAGCAGGCACTGCTCGGCCATGCGACCTACCGCAGCCTCGGTGAGCAGAGACTCTCGCCGCAGGAGGAGAAGTTCGAACGGGGGCGGCGGACTACCGGGTTCTGGCTGGCCCCGCTGGTCTCCGTGATCTTTCTCGCGCTCCCGCTGGACATGGCGGCGAGCCAGCAGACACTGGCCGGCATCCTGCTCGGCGTCATCGTCCTGTGGGTCACGGAACCCGTGCCGATCCCGGTGGGCGGGCTCATCGGCGTCGGTGCGATCGTCGTCCTCGGCGTGGTGCCGCCGGATGACGCGCTGGCCCCGTTCGGCTCGTCCACGATCTTCACGTTCATCGGCGCGTTCATCCTCGCCCAGGCCATGCTCAAGCACGGCGTGGCCCGCCGGTTCGCGTTCTGGATCCTGGGCCTGCCGGGGGTGGGCCGCTCGACGTTCCGGCTGATCGCCGCCTTCGGCGTGATCACCTGCCTGCTGTCGGCGTTCGTCTCCAACACCGCGACGGTGGCGATGCTGCTGCCCACCGCGCTCGGCATCCTCACCGTCATCGCCAAGATGCTCCAGGACCGCGGCCTGGTGGAGCAGGACTTCGACCCCACGAGGCTGCGCGTCGGCGCCGCGCTGGTGCTCATGCTCGCCTACGGCGCCAGCGTCGGCGGCCTGCTCACCCCGGTCGGCAGCCCGCCGAACCTCATCGGCCGCGGTCTCATCGAGGAGACCACAGGCGAGAAGATCTCCTTCGCCGAGTGGACGGCCACCGCGCTGCCGCTGTGCGCCTGCATGTTCGTCGTCCTCGTCGTCGTCCTGCTGCTGCTCAACAAGCCGGAGATCCGGCGGATCGAGGGCGTGGAGGAGTACGTGCGCGAGCAGCGCGCCGCGCTCGGGAAGCTGTCGCGGGCGGAGTGGAACACGCTGATCGCCTTCGGCATCACCGTGGCGCTGTGGATCACCCCGGGCATCGTCGCGCTCGCCGTCGGCACGGACGCCTCCGCGTACACCACCGTCAGCGACCGGCTCGACGAGGGCATCGTGGCGGTGCTCGGCGCCGCGTTGCTGTTCATCCTGCCGACGAACTGGGCGCGCCGCGAGGCCACCCTCAACTGGAGCGACGCGTCCCGCATCGACTGGGGCACGATCCTGCTCTTCGGCACCGGCATCATCTTCGGCTCGCTGCTGGCCAGCACAGGCCTGGCCGAGACCATCGGCAACGAGTCCAACGACCTGCTCGGCTTCACCAGCGTCTTCACCATCACGGTCTTCGCGGCGGTGCTGGCGGTGATCGTCTCGGAGACGACGAGCAACACGGCCTCTGCGGCGGTGGTGGTGCCCATCATCATGCCCATCGCGATGGCCGCCGACGTCGATCCGTTCGTCCCGGCGCTGGCCGCGACCTTCGCCGCGTCCTTCGGCTTCATGCTGCCCGTGTCGACGCCGCAGAACGCGATCGCCTACGGCTCCGGCGTGGTGCCGATCACCACGATGATCCGCTCCGGCGCGGGCTTCGACGTCTTCGGCGTGATCCTGGTCATCCTGGGGCTGCCGCTGATGGTCGAGGTCACCGGCATCGGTTAGCGGGGCCCCGGGCCTGTGCCGCCCGGCCGGACACGCGCGTGTCCGGCCGGGCGGCACACCGTGCGGCGCGGCGTTTTGACGAATCATACGGAGCAGTGCATACTTATTCTGGTCAGCGTATGCATCTAAGGAGACTCCCGTGACCGAGCGCGTCGTACTCGCCTACTCGGGCGGCCTGGACACCTCCGTCGCCATCGGCTGGATCGCCGAGGAGACGGGTGCCGAGGTCGTCGCCGTCGCCGTGGACGTCGGCCAGGGCGGCGAGGACCTCGACGTGATCCGCAAGCGCGCGCTGGCCTGCGGCGCCGTGGAGGCCGAGGTCGCCGACGCCAGGGAGGAGTTCGCCGACGAGTACTGCCTCCCGGCGATCAAGGCCAACGCCCTGTACATGGACCGCTACCCGCTGGTCTCCGCGCTCTCCCGGCCCACCATCGTCAAGCACCTCGTCGCCGCCGCCCAGAAGCACGGCGCCGGCACCGTCGCCCACGGCTGCACCGGCAAGGGCAACGACCAGGTCCGCTTCGAGGCCGGCATCTCCTCCCTGGCCCCGTCCCTGAAGTGCATCGCCCCCGTCCGGGACTACGCCATGACCCGGGACAAGGCCATCGCCTTCTGCGAGGAGAAGGGCCTGCCCATCGCGACCACCAAGAAGTCGCCGTACTCGATCGACCAGAACGTCTTCGGCCGGGCCGTCGAGACGGGCTTCCTGGAGGACATCTGGAACGCCCCGATCGAGGACGTCTACGAGTACACCCAGAACCCCGCCTCGGCCCGCGAGGCCGACGAGGTCGTCATCACCTTCGAGCGCGGCGTGCCCGTGGCGCTCGACGGCCGCCCCGTCACCGTGCTGCAGGCCGTCCAGCAGCTCAACGAGCGGGCCGGCGCCCAGGGCGTGGGCCGGATCGACATGGTCGAGGACCGGCTCGTGGGCATCAAGTCCCGGGAGGTCTACGAGGCGCCCGGCGCCATCGCGCTGATCACCGCCCACCAGGAGCTGGAGAACGTCACCGTCGAGCGGGAGCTGGCGCGCTACAAGCGCCAGGTCGAGCAGCGGTGGGGCGAGCTGGTCTACGACGGCCTGTGGTTCTCGCCGCTCAAGCGGGCCCTGGACGGCTTCATCGAGGAGGCGAACGAGCACGTCACCGGCGAGATCCGGATGACGCTGCACGGCGGCAGGGCCGTCGTCACCGGCCGGCGCTCGCCCGCCTCGCTGTACGACTTCAACCTCGCGACGTACGACACCGGCGACACCTTCGACCAGTCGATGTCCAAGGGCTTCATCGAGATCTTCGGCCTCTCCTCGAAGATCGCGGCCGGCCGGGACCTGGCCCGGTGAGCGACGGGACACAGGGCGTCGGCCCGCAAAGCGGAGAGCAGCAGGGCACAGAGCCCCGGGGCGGCCCGCGGCAGGAGGTCAAGCTCTGGGGCGGCCGGTTCGCCGACGGCCCCGCGGCGGCGCTGGAGCGGCTCTCGGCGTCCGTCCACTTCGACATGCGGCTCGCCCCGTACGACATCGCCGGCTCCCGCGCGCACGCGCGGGTGCTGGCCCGGGCCGGGCTGCTGACCGGGGGCGAGCTGACGCGGATGCTCGCCGGCCTCGACGTGCTGGAGGCGGACGTCGCCAGCGGCGCGTTCACCGCCACCCTCGCCGACGAGGACGTGCACACCGCACTCGAACGCGGCCTGCTGGAGCGGCTCGGCCCGGAGCTCGGCGGCAAGCTGCGCGCCGGGCGGTCCCGCAACGACCAGGTCGCCACCCTCTTCCGGATGTACCTGCGCGACCACGCCCGCACCCTCGCCGGCCTGCTGGCCGAGCTCCAGCAGGCCCTCGTCGGCCTCGCCGAGGCGCACCCGGACGTCGCCATGCCGGGCCGCACGCACCTGCAGCACGCGCAGCCGGTCCTCTTCGCCCACCACGTGCTCGCCCACGCCCAGGCGCTCTCCCGGGACGCCGAGCGGCTGCGGCAGTGGGACGAGCGCACGGCCGTCTCGCCGTACGGGTCCGGCGCGCTCGCCGGCTCCTCGCTGGGCCTGGACCCGGAGGCCGTCGCCGCGGAGCTGGGCTTCGAGCGCGGCTCGTCGGGCAACTCCATCGACGGGACGGCGGCGCGGGACTTCGCCGCGGAGTTCGCCTTCGTCACCGCGATGATCGGCGTCGACGTCTCGCGCATCGCGGAGGAGGTCATCCTCTGGGCCACGAAGGAGTTCTCCTTCGTCACCCTGCACGACTCCTTCTCCACCGGCAGCTCGATCATGCCGCAGAAGAAGAACCCGGACATCGCCGAGCTGGCGCGCGGCAAGGCGGGGCGGCTGATCGGCAACCTCACCGGGCTGATGGCGACGCTGAAGGCGCTCCCGCTCGCGTACAACCGCGACCTCCAGGAGGACAAGGAGCCGGTCTTCGACTCGATCGACACCCTGGAGGTCCTGCTGCCCGCGTTCACCGGCATGATGGCCACGCTCACGGTCAACCGGGAGCGGCTGGAGGAGCTGGCCCCGGCCGGCTTCTCGCTGGCCACCGACATCGCCGAGTGGCTGGTCAAGCAGGGCGTGCCGTTCCGCGTCGCGCACGAGAGCGCGGGGGAGTGCGTCAAGGTCTGCGAGGCCGAGGGCATCGAGCTGGACCAGCTCACGGACGAGCAGTTCGCGAAGGTCTCCCCGCGGCTGACGCCCGAGGTGCGCACCGTGCTCACCGTCCCCGGCGCGCTCGCCGCGCGCGACGCCCGCGGCGGCACCGCGCCCGCGGCGGTCGCGGTGCAGCTCGCGGAGGTCAAACAGGACGTGGCGGCGCAGGTGCTGTGGGCGGCGGCGACGCGCTCGTCCGGCCCCGCGGCCTAGCACGGCGCCCGCGGCGGCGGGGCGCCCGGCCGGCCCCCGCGGCGGAATGCCGTGTCGGGCTGCCCGGGGCAGGGCCCGTCTTCTACGGTGGACGGGCCTGACAGCCGCACCGAGGACGTAGGAGCCCGCGATGGCGTTCGACCGACTGGCCGCAGTGACGACGCCCGCCGCCCACATCGGCTTCGGCCTCGCCGCCGTGGGCCGCCCCGCCTACCTCACCACCGGCCGCGCCGGCGACCTCCCGGCCGGGCGGAGCGTCGAGGACATGCGCGCCCGCACCCACGAGCTGCTGGACGCCGCCTACGCCCAGGGCGTGCGGTACTTCGACACCGCCCGCTCCTACGGCCGCGCCGAGGAGTTCCTCGCCGACTGGCTGCGGCAGCGGCCCGACGCCCGGGACGCGGTCGTCGGCAGCAAGTGGGGCTACGCGTACGTCGGCGACTGGCGCACGGAGGCCGAGGTGCACGAGGTCAAGGACCACGGCGTCGACGCCTACGACCGGCAGCGCGAGGAGTCCGCGAAGCTCCTCGGCGACCGCCTCGACCTCTACCAGATCCACTCCGTCACCCCCGAGAGCCCGGCGCTCACCGACACCGCCCTGCACGAGCGCCTCGCGGCGCTCGCCGCGGGCGGCGTCACGGTCGGCTTCTCCACCAGCGGCCCGGAGCAGGCGGCGGCCGTACGCGCCGCGCTGGAGATCACCGTCGACGGCGAGCGGCTGTTCCGCACCGTGCAGAGCACGTACAACGTGCTGGAGCCCACGGCCGGCGAGGCGCTGGCCGAGGCGCACGACGCCGGGCTGACGGTGATCGTCAAGGAGGGCCTGGCGAACGGCCGGCTGGCCGGCGGTGACGCGCCCGCTGAGCTGCGCGCCGTTGCCGCCGAGACCGGCGCGGAGCCCGACGCCGTCGCGCTCGCCGCCGTGCTGCGCCAGCCGTGGGCCGGCGTGGTCCTCTCCGGCGCCGCCACCGCCGCGCAACTGCACTCCAACCTCGCCGCCGCGGCCGTCGACCTCGACCCCGCGCAGTGCGACCGCCTCGCCGCGCTCGCCGAGCCCGCCGAGGACTACTGGCGCCGCCGCGCCGCCACCCCCTGGGCGTAGGGCCTGCCGTCGATCTCCCGCCCGCGGCTGGAGGTCCCGCCCACGCGCTCAGGCGCCTCCTGCGCCGCCCGCCCTACGGGCGAACGACGGGAGACCGACGACGGCAAGACGACCGCCGGGGGCACGGTCCCGGAGGCCGCGCCCCGGCTCGCGGCAGCCGTCCAAGGGCTGCCCGGCGGCAGCTTTAAGGGGATTTTCGCCTCCCGGTGATGACATGCGGTAACGCAGTCGTCTGACGGAGGAGACCCCGATGTCCCGTCGTATACGCAGGCTTTCGGTCGCCGGTGCCGCCGTGTTCGCCGTGGCCGGCCTGGCCACCGGCGCGTCCGCCGCGCTCGACAACGGAGACGAGAAGCCCGAGGTGCGGCTGGTGGTCAACGAGGACCGCGAGCAGACCGGCGCCCCGGGCGACGGCAAGAAGGACTGCCCGGACAAGGGCGGCTCCCAGGCGCCCTCGGGCGCCGCCGAGAACGCGGGCGACCTGTGACCACCACCACCCCCGCGGTCCCGGGGCCCGCCGCCGCGCCGGGCCCCGGGACCGCGCTCCTGGAACAGGCGCTCTTCGAGGTCAAGCGGGTGATCGTCGGCCAGGACCGGATGGTCGAGCGGCTGCTGACCGCCGTGCTCGCCCGCGGGCACTGCCTGCTCCAGGGCGTGCCCGGCGTCGCCAAGACGCTCGCGGCGGCCACCCTGGCCACCGTGTCGGGCGGCACGTTCCACCGCATCCAGTTCACCCCCGACCTGGTGCCGTCCGACATCACCGGCACCCGCATCTACCGGCCCTCCAGCGAGTCGTTCAGCGTCGAACCCGGGCCGGTCGCCGCCAACTTCGTCCTCGCCGACGAGATCAACCGCGCGCCCGCCAAGGTCCAGTCCGCCCTGCTCGAAGTCATGGCCGAGCGGCAGGTCAGCATCGGCGGCCGGACCATCCCCATGCCCGAGCCGTTCCTCGTCCTCGCCACCCAGAACCCCATCGAGTCAGAGGGCGTCTACGAGTTGCCCGAGGCCCAGCGCGACCGCTTCCTGCTCAAGGTCGACGTCTCCGCGCCCACCGAGGACGAGGAGCTGGCGATCCTCTACCGGATGAGCGTCGACCCGCCCGCCGCCCGGCGGGTGCTCGCGCCGCACACCCTCGCGGCCCTCCAGCGGCGCGCCGACGAGGTGTTCGTCCACCACGCCCTCGCGCAGTACGCGGTCCGCCTCGTCCTCGCCACCCGCGAACTCGCCGCCCGCGGCGACGCCTCCGGCGGCGGTCGGCTCGCCCACGGCGCGGGGCCGCGGGCCACGCTCGGTCTGGTGGCCGCGGCGCGGGCGCTCGCGCTGCTGCGCGGGCGCGAGTACGTGCTCCCGGCCGACATCACGGCGCTCGCGCACGAGGTCATCGCGCACCGCCTGGTGCTGTCCTTCGACGCGCTCGCCGACGGCGTCACCCCCGCGTCCGTCGTCGACGAGGTGCTGGCCGCCGTGCCGCAGCCGCGGGTCACGCCGCACCAGGCCGAGGACGCCGCCGCCGCGGACGCCGCCGGATCCGGGAAGGCCGGGAGAGCGGCGTGAGCGCGGCTGGCACGGCGGCAGGCGCGACGTCCCCGAAGGTGCCCGGGTCGCCTTCGCTGGGCGAACTCACCCCCGAACAGGCGCTCCGGCACCTGCGGCTGCTCTTCACCCGCCGCCCCGACGGCCTCCTCCAGGGCGAGCACACCGCGCTCGTCCCGGGCCCCGGCGCGGACCCCGACGAGAACCGCCCGTACGCCCCGGGCGTCGATGACGTCCGCCGCATGGACTGGAACGCCACCGCGCGCACGACCGTGCCGCACGTGCGGATGACGCTCGCGGACCGCGAACTGACCACCTGGATCGTCCTGGACGCCAGCGCGAGCATGGACTTCGGCACCGGCCGGATGGAGAAGCGCGACCTGGCCGTCGGCGCCGCCGCGGCCGTCGCGTTCCTCACCGAGCGCGCCGGCAACCGCCTCGGCGCCCGGCTCGTCCGCCCCGACGGCATCCAGCACATCCCCGCGCGCAGCGGCCGGCGCCACCTGATGCGGGTGCTGCGTACGGCACTCGAACGGCCCCGCGTGCCCGCCGGGCCGCAGACCCACACCCTGGCAGGGGCGGTGGCCGCGCTGCAGCGCGCGGAGCGCCGCCGCGGGCTGGTCGCGGTCGTCTCCGACTTCCTCGAACCGGGCTGGGAACAGCCGCTGCGGGCCCTGGCCCGGCGGCACCAGGTCCTGGCCGTCGAGGTCGTGGACCTCCGCGAGCTGGAGCTGCCCGCGGTGGGCCTGCTGACCGTCGTGGACCCGGAGTCGGGCCGGCGCCGGGAGATCCCCACGCACTCCAGGCGCCTGCGGGAGCGGTACGCCACCGCCGCGGCGGCACAGCGCGCGGCGATCGACCGGTCGCTGCGGACCGCGGGCGCGGCACGGCTGCGGCTGCGTACGGACCGCGACTGGGTGCGGGAGATCGCCCGGTACGCGGCGGCACAGCGCCGCGGGCGGGGAGGTGCGGCATGACCTCCGGTCCGGCTCCGGGGCGTCCCGGTTCCGCGGTGCCCCCTGCGGTCCCGTCGCTCTCGTCGGTCTCGTCGGGCCCGGCCCTGCGGGCCGCGGGCGCGGCTGCGGCTGCGTACGGATCGCCGGGTGCGGGAGATCGCCCGGTGCCCGTGCCCGCCGGTCCGTATCCCGGCGGGCACGGGGCCGCCGCGGCTCCGGTGCCGGAGGCCCCGTCGTCCTGGGCGGGGCGGGCCCCGTGCCCCCGCCGCCCGCCGGGCCGCGAGGACAGCCGGCACCCGGCGGGCCGCCGCCGCGCCGGCACCGCCCCCGCCGCGCCCGCGCGCCGGGTTCGTGTGCCGGGCCCCTGCCCGGATGGCAGCGGCGCGCGGCTGGCCGGTACGCGGAGACCTGCGCCCTGCACCCGCGCGCGGCGGCACACCGGCGCGCACCCGGGCGCCGCGCCCGCGTCGTGCGCGTCCCCCTCCGGCGTCGCCCCCGCGCCGAGCGCGTACTTCTCCAGCGTCGCCCCCGCGCCGAGCGCGTACTTCTCCGGCGGCGGCCCAGCGCTCCGGGCGTGCCCCTTCGACCGCACCCGCCCGCGCCGGCACCGTACGTGCGTCCGCCGCCCCAGCCGCTTCCCCGGAGGTGCCGCATGAGTCTCGCCTCGCCCGGGTGGCTCGTGCTGCTCGTGCCGCTCGCCGCCCTCGTCGTCGCCTACGTCGTCACGCAGGCCCGGCGCAGCCGCTACGCCGTGCGGTTCACCAACGTGGACCTGCTCGACAAGGTCATGCCCCACCGCCCCCACTGGCGCCGGCACGTGCCCGCCACCGCGTTCTGCGCCATGGCCGGGCTGCTCATCGTCGGCTTCGCCCGGCCCACCGCCGAGACCGAGGTACCGCGCGAGCGGGCGACGATCATGGTCGCGCTGGACGTCTCCGCCTCGATGCGCGCCACCGACGTGCAGCCGTCGCGGTTCACCGCCGCGCAGGACGCCGCCCAGGCGTTCGTGGCCGAACTGCCCGAGCGGTTCAACGTCGGGCTCGTCACCTTCAGCGGCACCGCCACCCTCGCCCTGCCGCCGACCACCGACCGCGAGGCCATGCGCCGCGCGCTCGACCGGCTGGACACCCGGCAGGGCACCGCGATCGGCGAGGCGGTGTTCTCCTCCGCCGAGGCCATCCGCACCCTCGACGAACAGGCCGAACGCGAGCCACCGCCCGCGCACGTCGTACTGCTCTCCGACGGGCAGAACACCACCGGCCGCGACACGCCCGCCGCCGCCGAGGAGGCGGCTGCGGCCGGGATCCCGGTGTCCACCATCGCGTACGGCACCGACACCGGCGCCATCGACCTGGCCAGCGGGCAGAGCGTGCCCGTGCCGGTCGACGGCCCCGCGCTGGAGGAGCTGGCCACCGCGACCGGTGGCGCGTTCCACGAGGCCGCCTCCGGCGAGGAACTGGAGGCCGTGTACGAGGACATCGGCAGCTCCGTCGGCTACCGCACCGAGGAGCGCGAGATCTGGCAGTGGTTCGTCGCCGCCGCGCTGGTCGCGGCGCTGCTGGCCGCGGCCACGTCCCTGCTGTGGTTCTCGCGCCTACCGTGAGGAGAACGACCGTGACCCACGCCCGTACCGGCCTCGGTGAACCCCGCGGCCCTGCGTTCACCGCCGGCGCCCGCACCGGCCCCGCGGCTCCGCGGCCGGCGCCCGGACCCGTGCCGCCGGCCGCGGCGCACCCCGCCCCCGTCCCCCCGACCCCGCCCCCGGCGCCGCGCCGTGCGGCGAACCGCGCCCTGGCCGTCGCCGTCGTCGCCGCAGTCCTCGCCGGCGGCGCGGCCGGGTTCGCCGCCGGCGGACTACGCGGTCCCGCGGGCGGAGAGGAGGCGGCGGCCGGCGTCCCCCCGCCGGCCGCCGCCGGGCAGAACCCGGGCGACCTCGACAGCGTCGCCGCCCGGGTGCTGCCCGGCGTGGTGTCCGTGCAGGCCGGCGAACGGCAGGGCTCCGGCTTCGCCTTCGACGACCGCGGTCGCGTCCTCACCAACGCCCACGTCGTCGGCGGCGCCACCGACGCCACCCTGGTGCTGCACAGCGGGCGCCGCGTCGACGCACGGGTACTGGGCCGCGACACCGGCCGGGACGTGGCGGTGCTGGAGGTGACCGGGTCGTACGCCCCGCGCCCCCTGCCCATGGGCCGCTCCGCGGACCTGTCCGTCGCCGACTCGGTCCTCGCCATCGGCTCGCCGCTGGGCCTGTCCGGCACCGTCACCTCCGGCATCGTCAGCGCCGTCGAGCGGGAGGTCTCCCTCGGCGGCGGCGCACAGCAGCGGGCGGTGCAGACCGACGCCTCCATCAACCCCGGCAACTCCGGCGGCCCGCTGGTCGACGCCCGGGGCCGGGTCGTCGGCATCAACACCGCCATCGCCTCGCTGGACCGGGGCGGCGGCGGCTCGATCGGCATCGGCTTCGCCGTGCCCGTGGAGGACGCGGTCCGGGCGGCGGACTCCATCATCGACGGCGACTAGGTTCGTGCCATGCGGATTCTCGTGGTCGAGGACGAAGAGGACCTGGTGGGCGCGCTCAGGGTCGGTCTGGTCCGCTCCGGGTACGCGGTCGACACCGCCGCCGACGTGGACGGCGCGCTGGAGAAGCTCGGGGTCAACGAGTACGACCTCGTGCTGCTGGACCTCACCCTGCCCGACGGCGACGGCCTCACCGTCTGCCGGGAGATCCGCGCGGCCCCCGGCGGCCCGCGGATTCTCATGCTCACCGCCCGCGACCGCCTCGCCGACCGGGTCCGCGGCCTCGACGCGGGCGCCGACGACTACCTCGTCAAGCCGTTCGCGCTGCCCGAGCTGCTGGCGCGCATACGCGCCCTGCTGCGCCGCGACGAGGGCGGCACGTCCGTCCTGGCGGTCGGCGAACTGCGGCTGGACACCGCCAGGTTCGAGGCGTACCGCGGAAGCCGCGCGCTGCGGCTCACCCCCAAGGAGTTCGGCGTGCTGCACTACCTGATGACCCGGCCGGGCCGCGTCGTCTCCGCCGAAGAACTGCTGGAGCACGTCTGGGACGAGAACGCCGACCCGTTCACCAACACCGTGCGCGTCACGGTCGGTTCGCTGCGCCGCAAGGTCACCGGCCAGGACGAGCCGCTGATCGAGACCGTCATCCGGCACGGCTACCGGCTGAAGGAGGAGACGCCGTGAGTCGGCCCCGGCTGCCGCTCCCGGCGTTCGTCCACACCATCCGCTTCCGGCTCACCGTGCTCTACTCGGTGCTGGTGTTCTGCCTGACCGCGCTCGTACTCGGCGGCGCGTACGTCGCGGTGCAGCGCAGCGGCGACGCCCAGCCGGTCAGCAAGGAGCTGCGGGCCGAGAAGCGGGTCGACGGCGTACGGGTCGGGGACATCGACGTCGTCAAGGCCGAGGACGTCGAGGCCGCGGTCAACTACGAGACGCTGGGCAACCTGCGCACCTTCTCCTTCGCTGTCCTCGGCGGCGTGGCGGTCGCCAGCCTCGGCACCGGCTGGGTACTCTCCGGCCGGGCGCTGCGCCCCGTACGGGCCATCGCCCGCACCGCCGAGGAGATCCAGGCCGGCAGCGACCTCTCCCGCCGCATCCGGCTCGACGGCCCCCGCGACGAGCTGCGGATGGTCGCCGACACGGTCGACTCCATGCTCGACCGGCTCGACGGCGCGTTCGCCGCGCAGCGCCAGCTCGTGGACGACGCCTCGCACGAGCTGCGCACCCCGCTGGCCATCATCCGGGCCAACCTCGACGCGGTGCTCTGTGCCGAGGAGTCGGAGCCGGAGGAGCGCCGGCGGGCCGTCGCCGTCGTCGACCGGGCCACGACGCGGATGACGAGGCTGGTGGAGGACCTGCTCGCCACCGCCCGCCGTTCGGCCGCCGCGTTCGCGGACGCGGACGTGGACTTGGCGGTGGTGGCGGACGAGGCGTGCGAGGAGTTCGCGCCGCTGGCGGCGGAGCGCGGGCTGTCGATCCAGCGCCGGCTGGACGAGGGCCTGGTGCTCATCGGCGACCCGTACGCGCTGCGCCGCGCCGTCGGCAACCTGCTCTCCAACGCGGTTCGCCTCGCGCCCCCCGGCACCCGCATCACGGCCGCGGCCGGCCGCGCGGAGGGCTGGCTGTGGATCGCGGTGCAGGACGCGGGGCCCGGCATCGGCGAGGGTGAACAGGCCAGGGTCTTCGACCGGTTCTGGCGCGGCGACGCCGGACAGGAGGGCCAGCCCCGCGACCGGCACGCGGGTCTTGGCCTGGCGATCGTGCGGCAGATCGTGGAGTCGCACGGCGGCCGGCCGCGGCTCTTCTCGCGGGTGGGCGCGGGCAGCACGTTCGTGCTCTGGCTGCCCGACGCCGGCGCGCGCGGCGCGGGCGGTCCGCCGGACGGGCTGCCTGCCGGGATGCGCGGCGCGGGGGACGACGGGCGGGGCGACGGGCCGGGCGACGACGGGCCGGGGGAAGGCGGTGCGGTGGAGGTGCTGCAGAAGTAGGCGCCGCCGCGGGGCGGCGTGGCTGCGGGGTCGTACGGCTCAGGCCGCGGACTTGACCTTCGTGGCGTACACGTCCACGTACTCCTGGCCGGACAGCCGCATGACCTCGCTCATCACTTCGTCGGCCACCGCCCGCAGCACGTACCGGTCGCGGTCCATGCCCTCGTAGCGGGAGAAGTCCAGCGGCTCCGCGAAGCGCACCGTGAACCGCGCGATCCGCGGCCGGCCGGCGCCGCCCGGCTGGATCTTCTCCGTGCCGACCATCGCGAACGGCACCACCGGCGCACCGGTCATGAGCGTCAGCCGCGCCACGCCCGTACGCGCCCGGTACAGCCGGCCGTCGGGGGAGCGGGTGCCCTCCGGGTAGATGGCGAAGACCCTGCCCTCCTCCAGGATCCGGCGCCCGGTCATCAGCGCCGCGACGCCGCCGCGACCGCCGTCCCGGTCCACCGGGATCATCCCGACCGAGGTGAAGAACCAGGCCATCAGCCGGCCCTTGACGCCCTTGCCCGTGACGTACTCGTCCTTGCCGATGAAGAAGACCGGCCGCTTGACGATCAGGCCGAGGAACATCGAGTCGATGAACGTGAGGTGGTTGCCGGCGAGGACGACCGGGCCCGTGCCGGGAATGTGCTCGTGGCCCTCCACCCGGGGGCGGTACAGGACACGCATGAGCACGCCGAGCAGTGCCTTGATCAGAATGCGGAACAACGAAGGGTCCTCCGGTCGGGATGGTGACGCCTGCGACGATACTCGCCCGTCCGCGCCGTTCCCACCCCGGATTCAACCGGCCCGTGACGCAGTGTTGCCGCCGATTTCACGAGGCCGCCGCCGTACGTCTCCCGCACCCCCGCCGTCGCGCCCTACCATCGGGCCGTCTTTGCCGAGGCGCCGGCACGGCGCGGGTACGACGGAGAGGTAGCAACATGAGCGACGGCGGTACGGAGCGGCAGCAGCCCGGCAGACGCGCGGTGCTCGGCGCGGCGGCGCTGGGCGGCGCGGTGGCCGCGGTGGGCCTGCCCGGTACGGCGCGGGCCGCGGGCGGGTCCGGCGGCAGCGGCGGGCCGGGCGGGCGGCTGGCGCACCCGGCGGTGATCGCGCACCGCGGGGCCAGCGGCTACCGGCCGGAACACACCCTCGGCGCGTACCAGTTCGCCCTCGACCTGGGTGCCGACGTCATCGAGCAGGACCTCGTGCCGACCAGGGACGGCCACCTCGTCTGCCGCCACGAGAACGAGATCGGCGGCACCACCGACGTCGCGGACCACCCCGAGTTCGCCGACCGCAAGGCCGCCAAGACGGTCGACGGCGTGCAGCTCACCGGGTGGTTCACCGAGGACTTCACCCTCGCCGAGCTGAAGACGCTGCGCGCCACGGAGCGCATTCCGGACGTACGGCAGCGCAACACCCTCTACAACGGCCGCTGGGAGGTGCCCGCCTTCGAAGAGGTGCTGCAGTGGGCGGAGCGGCAGCGGCGCGCCACCGGCCGGGCCGTATACCTCCACGTGGAGACGAAACACCCCAGCTATTTCAGGTCCATCGGCCTGGAGCTGGAGCAGCCGCTGGCGCGGCTGCTGCGCCGCTACGGCCGGGACAAGGCCGACTCGCCCGTCTTCCTGCAGTCGTTCGAGCCCACCAGCGTCGAGCGGCTCGCCGGGCTCGTCGGCTCCCCGGGCGTCGTACTGCTCGGCGGGGCGTCCTCGCGGCCGTGGGACTTCGTCGAGGCGGGCGACCCGCGCACCGTCGCCGACCTGGTCACGCCCGAGGGGCTGGCGTGGATCGCGGGCTTCGCCAAGGGCCTCGGCCCCACCCTGGACCTGATCATCCCGAAGGACTCCGGCGGCAGGCTGCTTCAGCCCACGACGCTCGTCCGCGACGCGCACGACGCCGGTCTTGTGCTGCACCCGTACACGATGCGCAACGAGAACACCTTCCTGCCCGCGGACTTCCGCACCGGCACGGACCCGGCGCAGTACGGCGACGCCTTCGGCGCGTTCCAGGTCTACTTCGAGACGGGCATCGACGGCATCTTCACCGACAACGCCGACACCGGGCTGCTCGCCCGGGACGACTTCCTCGCCCGGGGCTGACCCGCGGGGGCCGCCGCCGGCCGGCGGCGGCCCCCTCCGCCCGGCGCCACGTACCCGGACATCTCAGGCGAGTTGGCAATATCACAGGGCAGCCTCGGCTCCGTCCGTAGCCAGGGCCCGACCGCGCCGCGCAGAATGCTCACGGCGGAGGTTGCGCCGGGTGAAGTGCGGGGAAACACGCGGTAGGCCGCAAGTTCTTGCGGTCTGTCTACTGGGTGCAAAGGGAGGCGGGCGCGGCATGGGCAAGAGTGTGACGATCACGCCGGCGACGAACGACGACGCCGAGCAAGTCCTGAAACTCCAGTACCTCTGCTACCAGGCCGAGGCCGCGCTCTACGGGGACTACCGCATACCTCCGCTCACCGAGACCCTCGACGAACTGCGCGCGGAGTTCGACCGCGGCGCCGCCGTCGTCGCCCGCCTCGGCGACGAGGTCGTGGGCGCCGTCCGCGGCACGGTCGAGGTCAACGGCACCGCCGTCATCGGCCGGCTCATCGTGCACCCCCGGATGCAGGGCCACGGCCTCGGCGCCCGGCTGCTGCTCGCCATGGAGGTCCGGCTCGCCGAGGGCGGGGACCCGGTCAAGCGGTTCCAGCTCTTCACCGGGCACCGCAGCGAGGCGAACCTGCGCCTGTACCGGCGGCTGGGCTACGAGCCGGTGGGCACCGAGAAGGTCAGCGCCAGGCTGAGCCTGGTCACTCTGGAGAAGGCTCCGCAGGGCGCCGCGACGGCTGTTTCCTGAGCCACCACAGCCCGACGACCGGCAGGATCACGGGCAGGAACAGGTAGCCGCGGCCGTAGTCGGACCACACGGTCTGGTCCGGGAACTCGGACGGCTGCACCTCGGTCCACGTGCCGATCGCCAGCACGCCGATCAGCTCGGCGGTGATGCACACCAGCGCGAGCCGCCGGGCCGTCTCACCGCCGCGCGCGAGGGCGGCGGTGATGACGATGTAGACGACGGCGGCCAGCGCGGAGAGCACGTAGGCGAGCGGCGCCTCGTCGAACTGGGTGCTGAGCTGGTAGACCGCCCGCGAGGTGGCGCCGACCGCGAAGACTCCGTACAGGGCGAGGATCAGCCGTCCGGGTCCGCTGGACAGCCCGGCGTGCCCGCCCTCGCGGGGCGGCTCTCCGGCCGCCGGCTGCCGCTCAGCCACCGGTGCCCGCCCAGATGTCGTGCAGCCGGACCTCCAGCACCGCCAGGACGAAACCCCCGGCGGCCACCGTCGCCGAGCCCCAGCGGCTGCGCTCCGACAGCGACAGGAAGCCCGTCGCGGGCACCGCGAGCGCGGCGGCGATCAGGTAGGAGACGAACACCGCCGTGCCCTCGTCCGGGTCCTCGCCGCGGCCGAGCTGCACCAGGCCGACGACCACCTGGGCGAGCGCGAAGAGCGTCACCACGGCCATGGCGGCGAAGTGCCAGTCCTTCGTGGGCTGGTCCTTCACGGTGGCGTGCCCGCACCAGGCCGCGAGGACGAGCGCGGCCACGGCGACCGCGATCGTCAAGGGGAGGAACATGACTCGACCTTACTGCGTCGTCCCCCGCCCGCTGATCCGGGTCCCGGCGCTGTGCGTACACCTCCCGCCACGCCCCCGCCGCCGTGGCGTTGACCACAGCGCGCACCACGTACCGCCCCGCCGGCTTCCCGCCCGATAGCGCGTGCGTGCAGGTCACCGCGGTTCTCGCGGGTGCGAGTCGGGGCCCGTCCCGGACTGTCCGCAATACGGACAGCGTTCCCGGCCCGCGCCGGCGATCTGTTTTACTGACCCGCATGACCACGACGAGCAGCCGCACCTGTGCGACCGAGGCGATGCACATGCCGCCCGGTGCTCGTTGTATGTGTCGAATGCACCGCTGAGGGCCCCCGTCACGAGACTCGCGCCCCGAAGCGAGTCCGCGGGCCGCTCCGCCGCCGTGCCCCGCACGGCCGCGCCGAGAGCCGAGCCCGCGTGCCCCCAGACCGCGCCGCACCCCCCGTATGCGCCGCCGGGAGCACTCCTGCCACTCCAGCCACCCGAGCAGCGCGCCCCGCCGTGGGCGCGCCGTGCCCGCCCGCGCCCGCGGCCGGGCACCCGAGAGCGATGGAACACACGTGATCACAGTTACGGACCTCAAGAAGGTCTACCGCTCCCGCGGTCGCGAGACCGCCGCACTGGACGGCGTCGACCTGCGCGTACGCGAGGGCGAGGTCTTCGGCGTCGTCGGCCGCAGCGGCGCCGGCAAGTCCACCCTCATCCGCTGCATCAACCTCCTGGAGCGCCCCGACTCCGGCACCGTCACGGTCGCCGGCCAGGACCTCACGGCCCTGTCCGGCCGCGAGCTGCGCGCCGCCCGTACCCGTATCGGCATGATCTTCCAGCACTTCAACCTGCTCAGCGCCCGCACGGTGCAGGACAACGTCGAACTGCCGCTGGAGATCCTGGGCCTGTCCGGGCAGGAGCGCGCCCGCAAGGCGCTCGAACTCCTCGACCTCGTCGGCCTCGCCGACCGCGCCAGGGCGTACCCGGCGCAACTGTCCGGCGGCCAGAAGCAGCGCGTCGGCATCGCCCGCGCGCTCGCCGGCGACCCGCAGGTGCTCCTCTCCGACGAGGCCACCTCCGCGCTCGACCCCGAGACCACCCGCTCCGTCCTGGAGCTGCTCCGCGAACTCAACCGCGAGCTGGGCCTGACCGTCCTGCTCATCACCCACGAGATGGACGTCGTCAAGGCCGTCTGCGACTCCGCCGCCCTGATGCGCTCCGGCCGCATCACCGAATCCGGCACGCTCGACGACCTGCTGGCCACCCCCGGCTCCGAGATCGCCGCCCAGCTCTTCCCCGTGGGCGGCGAGGCGTACGGGACCACGAGCACCATCGTCGACATCACCTTCCACGGCGACACCGCCGGCCGCCCGGTGATCTCCCACCTGTCCCGCACCTACAACCTCGACGTGTCGATACTCGGCGCCGCCATGGACACCGTCGGCGGCCGGCAGGTCGGCCGGATGCGCATCGAGCTGCCCGGCTCGCACGAAGAGAACGTCGTCCCCCTGGGCTTCCTGCGCGAGCAGGGCCTGCAGATCGACCTGGCCGGCGCCGACGCCGCCGGCCTGCCCGCCCTGGAGAGTGCCAAGTGAGCTGGACCGAGATACGCCCCGAGCTGCTGACCGGGCTGTGGGAGACCCTGGCCATGGTCGGCTGGGCGGCGCTCATCGCCGTCGTCGTCGGCACCCCGCTGGGGGTGCTGCTGGTCCTCACCGACCGCGGCCGGCCGCTGCAGAACGTCCTCGTCAACCGGGTCATCGGGCTCGTCGTGAACGTCGGCCGCTCGCTGCCGTTCATCATCCTGATGCTGGCGCTGACCGCGTTCACCCGCGCGCTGGTCGGCACGTCCATCGGCCTCAAGGGCGCCATCGTGCCGCTGGCGATCAGCGCGATCCCCTTCTTCGCCCGGCTGGTCGAGACCGCGGTACGCGAGGTGGACGCCGGCCTCGCCGAGGCCGTGCAGGCGATGGGCGGCAGCACCTGGACCGTCGTCGTCAAGGCGCTGCTGCCGCAGGCGCTGCCGTCCCTGGTCGCGGGGCTGACCACCACCGTCATCGCCCTCGTCGGCTACTCCGCCATGGCCGGCGCCGTCGGCGGCGGCGGCCTCGGTGACGTCGCCATCCGCTACGGCTACCAGCGCTACGAGGGCGACGTCATGCTCGTCACCGTCGTGCTGCTCGTCATCCTCGTCAACGCGGTGCAGTTGATCGGCGACTTCTTCGTCCGCAGCCTCAGCGACCGCAGCACCCGCAGCGCCGCCTACCTGCGCATCTCCCGCCCGGCGCGGGCCGGGGTCACCGCGGTGGCCGGCGTCGCCCTCGTCGGCTCGCTCACCGTGGGCACCGCCAACCTCACCTCCGACGGCGGCGACGGCGGCGCCGATACCGTCACCGTGGCCGCGACGCCCGTGCCGCACGGGGAGATCCTGACCTTCGTCAAGGACAACCTCGCCGAGGACGCCGGAATCGACCTGCGCATCCGCGAGTTCACCGACTACGTCAAGCCCAACGAGGCGGTCGCGAACGGCGAGGTCGACGCCAACTTCTTCCAGCACACCCCGTTCCTCGACGACTACAACGACAAGAACGGCACCGACATCGTCCCGACCGTCGGCGTGCTGGTCGAACCCCTCGGCCTCTACTCCGACGAGACCGGCGACGTCTCCGGCATCGGCAGCGGCGACACCGTCGCCGTACCGAACGACACCACCAACGAGGGCCGCGCCCTCCATCTCCTCGACGCCGAAGGGCTCATCGAGCTGAAGGACGGCACCGGCCTGAACGCCACCCTCGACGACATCGCCGACGACCGCGGCCTGGACATCCGGGAGCTGGAGGCCGCCCAGACACCGCGGGCGCTCCAGGACGTCGACGCCGCCGTCATCAACGGCAACTACGCCATCGACTCCGGCCTCGACCCGCGCTCGGACGCCATCGCGCTGGAGCAGGCAGAGGGCAACCCGTACGTCAACATCCTCGCCGTCCAGGCGGACGACGCCGACGACCCCGAGATCAAGAAGCTCGGCGAGCTGCTCAACTCCCCGGAGACAAAGGAGTTCATGGAGAAGGAGTTCCCCTCGTCCGTGCCGGTGTTCGGCCCCGTGAACTGAGCCGTGGCACATCCGCCCGCGGATGCTGCATGCTGTCCGAGTCAGCTCCCCATCGGTCCACGCACTCGGAGAAGCGCATGTCATCCACCTTCCCGGACGTCTCCCTCAGCACGGACCGGCTGGTGCTCCGCCCGTTCGACTACCAGGACGTGCCGGCGCTGACAGAGATGATGAACGACGAGGCCGTCACCGCGTGGACGCAGGCGCCGCACCCGTACACCCGGGACGACGCCTGCGACTGGGTGACACGCGTGGCCCCGGCCGAACGCACCGGCGGCCGGGGCATCGTCTTCGCGGTCTCGGAGTTCCTCACCCAGCGCCTCGTCGGCATCGTCCACCTGCGGCGGACCGACTGGCGCACGCTGGCCGCCGAGGCCAGGTTCGTCGTCGCCCCCTGGGCGCGCGGCGAGGGGTACGCCGCGGAGTCGGTGCTCGCCGTCGCGCGCTGGCTCTTCGACGTGCAGAAGTTCGAGCGCCTGGAGCTGCGCACCACCGCGGACAACACCGCGGCGCAGCAGGTCGCGCAGAAGATCGGCGGCATCAGCGAGGGGGTGCTGCGCAACGCCTGGATAGCGCGTACCCGCACCGAGGACGGCGGCTGGACGGACATCCGCACCGACCTGATCGTCTGGAGTCTGCTGCCGGAGGACCTGGACGCGGACGGCGAGAGTAGTGTGCTCTGACGCTCCCTGATCCCCGGCGTGCCCGCGCATCGACGCCGCACGTACGCGCGACGCACGCGCGCGGCGCCGCGGGCCGGGAGCGGGCGCCGGCCTGCCGGCGCGCGCCGCAGCGACGACCAGGAGAGAAGTGAGCGATGGCGGACCGGGTCACCGTGATCGGGTGGGACGGTTCTCCGCTGACCGAGGCGGCGCGCGCCGCGCTCGGCGCGGCCAGCCTCGTGGCCGGGGCGGCACACCACCTCGCCCTGCCCGAAGTGCCGCCGGGCGCCGAGCGGATCAGGCTGGGCAGCGTGGGCCTGGCGGCCCGCAGGATCGCCCGGCACCGCGGCACGGCGGTGGTCCTCGCCGACGGCGACCCGGGCTTCTTCGGTGTCGTACGCACCCTGCGCGCCCCTGAACACGGCCTGGAGGTCGAGGTGCTGCCGGCGGTCTCGTCCGTCGCCGCCGCATTCGCCCGCGCCGGGATGCCGTGGGACGACGCACAGGTCGTCGTCGCGCACGAGCGCAACCTGCGCCGGGCCGTGAACGTCTGCCGGGCGCATCCCAAAGTCGCCGTCCTCACCTCGCCGGGCGCGGGCCCCGCCGAACTCGCCCTGCTGCTGCGGGACGTGCACCGGACGTTCGTCATCTGCGAGGAACTCGGCGGGGCGCAGGAGCGTGTGACGGTGCTCACCTCCGACAAGGTGGCGGAGCACGTGTGGCGGGACCCGAACGTGACGCTGGTGATCGGCGGAGGCGTCGGGGCAGGGGCGGCGGGGGCCGGGCCCACGGGCCCCGGGGCCGCCGCGCCCGGCGGCTGGCTCGCCGGGCACGACGCGGGCTACCCGCCCGCGGTGCGCGGCTGGAGCCTGCCCGCCGCCGAGTACGCCGCCGCCCCCGACGAGGGCGAGGCGCCGCAACTGCGCGCCCTCCAACTCGCCCGGCTCGGGCCCCGGCAGGGCGACCTGGTGTGGGACATCGGCTCCGGCTGCGGCGCCGCGGCGGTCGAGGCCGCGCGCTTCGGCGCCGCCGTCATCGCCGTCGACCGCGACCCCGACGCCTGCGCCCGCGCCGCCGCCGCGGCCCGCCGCTTCGGGGTGCTGCTGCAGACCGTCCACGGCACCGCCCCCGGCGTGCTCAGCGACCTGCCGGAGCCGGACGTCGTCCGGGTCGGCGGCGGGGGCGCGGGAGTCGTCGCGGAGTGTGCGGCCCGGCGCCCCGAGCGGATCGTCGCGCACGCCCGTACCCGGGACGGCGCGGAGGAGGTCGTACGGGCCCTCGCGGACGCCGGATACGCCGTGGAGTGCTCGCTGCTGCAGTCCGTCGACCTCGACCCGGCGCCCCCCGCGGACGCGGGGGACGGCGCCGGGTGGCGGGAGCGGGAGCGCACCGTGGTGTTCCTGATCGCGGGGAGCCGCGCGGGCTGAGGCGCGGGGTGCGCGCGATGCGCTCCTGGCGCGCGGGAGGCGTGCGCCGGGTGCTCCCCGCGGTGCGCCCGCCGGGCTCGACCCCAGCCGGACTCGCGTGCGGATTACGGGTAGGCTGGCCGACTGTTGCGCCGTGACTAGGGGGTACCTCCCACGCCCGCAGGGCGTAGGGGGAATTCGTAGCAGCGTGGCCGAATGCCGGTAATGTCCGGGGGTCTTGTCGTAGTTGTCGGGAACGTAATCCCTGCGGGACGGTCGTGCCGCCGGGCGGGGTGTGCTCGTTCTAGCTATGGGCAGCCGGTCTGTCCCGCGGGGGGCTGCTGCCGGACGAACGGTCGGGGAAGGAGCTGGAACGATGGGCGAGGGGTACGGACGCATGACTGACACCGGCAAGCTCCCGGAGGGGCACCAGCCGGAGCCGGACGACGCCGCCGGAGGACACCACCCCGCCCCCGCACCCGCCGCCGCCCAGCCGGACCCCGCCGCGCCCGCCGGGACCGCCCCCGCGGCCGAAGGCGCGGTGGACGACGACGACTTCCTGTTCCTCCCCGGCGCGCAGGGCGCCTGGACCGACCCGCGGATTCCGGCCGCCGCCGGCACGCGGAGTGCGCCCGCCGCGGGCGGTACGGAGCCGGCCACGGGCGGGCAGCGGCGTCCGCTGCACATGGGCCCGCCGGTGCCGGAGACGGCCGGGGGAGTGGTGCGTTCGCTCGCGGACCGGGGACCGGCGAGCGGTTCCGTGGACACGCGCGAGGCGGTCGCCGCCGCGGATGCGGCCGGCGCCGGGGACGGCAAGGGCACTGCGGACGGCGCTGCCGGTGGCGCTGCGACGGACGGCGGCAACGCGGCCGGTACGGGCGCCGGTTCACCGGCTCCGGCGACCGCGGCGGGCCCGCAGGCCGCGACGCCGCAGGCCACGGGTGGGTCGCCGCGGCCGGACGCGGCACCGGGCACCGGGCAGAGCGCCCCCGCGCCGGCGGACTCCGCCGCCGGTTCCGCGCCGAGCGCCCAGGGCACTGCCGCGGGGCCGGGCTCCGTCGCGAGGGCCGGGCAGACCGGCGGGGCGCTGGCCGCGGCAGCGGACGGTGCGCAGGACTCCGGGCCGGGTGCGCCTGCCGGAGCGGCGGCGGGTGCCGTACCGGACCAGGGCGCTCCGGCGGCGGACGGCGCGGACGGGGAGACGACGGCCGGCGGGCAGCCCGCCGTAGACCAGACGTCCGGGCCCGGCCCGGCGACAACGGGCGGAAGCGCCCTCGAACAGAGCACCGCCACCTCCGGGCAGCCGGCGCAGACCTCGGAGGGATCCGTAGCGCCGCAGGCGGCGGGGGAGGGCACGCAGGTTCCCCAGCCGCCGGTACGTACGCAGGGGCCGCCGACGGTCGGTCCTGAGTACCTGGACGTCACCATTGCCGGCGCGCCCCACCTGCCCGGCCCGCAACTCGGCGAGATCCCGCCCGCACCGGCGGGCTGGACAACGGTGTCGCACCCCGCAAACGGTGAGACGGCCGCCGCCCAGTCTCAGCCGCCGCTCGCCGGCGGAGAGGGCCCGGTGGCCGTCCCCCTCCCGGTGCCGCCGCACGGTCCGGAGGCGGCCCCCGCGCACGGCGGCGCCACCGTGGCGGGCGGCCGGCCGTCCGGCGCAACGGCCGTGCAGGGCACGGCAGACGGGACCGGCCCGGCGGCGAACGGTGCACCGGTCGCGGCGGCGCAGGGCGCCGGCTCCGCCGCCGAGCAGGGCGCGGGCGGTGCACCGGCACCCGCCCCCGTGGACGCGGCGCAGGCCGCCGTCCGCAGGGCGGCGGCCTCGGCGGGCGCGTCTTTGGGCCGCGGGATCTCCGCCGACGGCGGGTCCGTGCCGCCGTCAGGGAGTTCGACCGGCTCCGCCGGGACGCACCCCGCGGACGCCACCACCGCAACCCACGGGCGGCAGTCCGCCAACGGCACAGCGGCGCAGCCCGTGGACGCAACCTCCGCGGCAGCGCAGGCAGCACAGGCGAACCGGGCGGCCCCGGGTGGGCAGCCCGGCGCCGCGGCGGCCGGGGGCGATCCGCAGGCAGCCGGCGGTGAACCCGCCGCCGGCGCCGCGCCGCACGCCGTGCCCGGCGCTCGGCCCGCCGACGGTGCCGCGGCCGAGACCGGCGCCGCACCGGGCGGCCCGCAGAGCGACGCAGGAGGCCGGCCGCGGGGCGGCGGTGTCTCCGTGGAGAGGCCCGCGCCGCACGCCGTACGCGACGGCCAACTGGCCGCTGCCGCTGCCGTGTCCAGCGGACCGGAGGGTTCCGCCGCGGGCCAGGCGCCGGGCGCCGGCTCCGCGCACGCGGTCGTGCCGCACGCCGTACCGGACGGACAGCCCGGCGCCGCCGCGCCGGACGGGCCGGAGGGCGGCGCGGCAGGGCAGGCGCCCGGTGGCGACTCCGTGACCGGGGCTGCGCCGCGTTCTGCACCCGCCGGCCGGACCCGTAACGGTGCCGCGACTCGCTCCGGCGCCGGTGCCGCCGTGGTGAGCAGGGCGGAAGGCTCTGGCGAGGGCCGTACGCCCAGTGCGCAACCCGTCAACGGGGCCGTGCCCCACGCCGTATCGGGCGGTCAGTCCGGGGGCGGCGCTGCGGATCGGCGTGGCGCGGTCGTGCCGGTCGGGTCGGTGGGCTCCGCCGGGGGCCAGGCGCTGGGTGGGTTGTCCGTCGACGGGTCCGTGCCCCACGCCGTGCCCGGCGGCAACTCCCCGGCCCCGGCCGGGGGCCAGGACGACTCCGCCGCGACCGCCCCGCCGGCAGCCGGGGCGGTCCCCGCCGGCGTGGATGTGCCGGTCGACCCGGCAGCCACGGCCGTGCAGGCCAGTGGGCCGTCCGGCGGCAACTCCCCGGCCCAGCCGGGCCGTCAGGACGACCCCGCCGGAGGGCCCGCGGCCGGGCGGCAGGCCGTGACCAGCGCGCAGCCCGTCAACGGTGCCAGGGCGCGGGCGGCGAACGGTCAGGCGGCCGGCGTCCCCGCCGCGCGGGCGGCGGGCGACGAGGCCGCCCTCGACGGCGCCGTGCACGCCGCCGCCGGTGGGCGGCGCGGGATTTCGGTGGGCGTCCCGACCGGCGCCGAGGCCGCCGGCACCGCCGGGGGCGCCGCGGCCGGCTCGTCGGCCGGCACCGTCGGGGAAGCGGCGGCCGGCTCCTCGGCCGAGGCGCAGCCCGCGGGCGACAGCGCGCAGCGCGCCGGCACCGCCGGGACCCCAGCCCGCGGCCGGCGACGGCGCGGCTCCGCCGTGTCCGTACCGGTGCAAGCCTCCTCGGCCCCCCGACCCGCCCCCGCGGACGAGGCGCCGGCCGCGCCCGCCTCCGTCTCCGCCACCCCGGCGGACGGCACGGGCACGCCCGGGACCCCCGGCACACCCGCCGATCTCCCTGCACCCGATGCCCCCCATGACCCTGGTGCCGCCGACGCCGCCCCCGGCTTCGCCGAGGCCGAGCGCGCCGCCGTCCACCGCGTCATGCGCGAACGCCGCGACATCCGCAACGGTTTCCGCTCCGACCCAGTCCCCCACGAGGTGCTGCTCCGCGTCCTGGAGGCCGCCCACACCGCCCCCAGCGTCGGCCACTCCCAGCCCTGGGACTTCGTCGTCATCCGCTCCGAGGAGACCCGCCACCGGATGCACGAGCTGGCCGCACGCCAGCGCGAGGCGTACGCGAAGAGCCTGCCCAAGGGCCGCGCCAAGCAGTTCAAGGAGCTGAAGGTCGAGGCCATCCGGGACACCCCGGTGAACATCGTCGTCACCGCCGACCCCACCCGCGGCGGCCGGCACACCCTCGGCCGGCACACCCAGCCGCAGATGGCCCCGTACTCCTCCGCGCTCGCCGTCGAGAACCTCTGGCTCGCCGCCCGCGCCGAGGGCCTCGGCGTCGGCTGGGTCAGTTTCTTCGACGAGCGCGAGCTGGTCCGCGAGCTGGACCTGCCGGAGCACCTGCACGTCGTGGCGTACCTCTGCGTCGGCTACGTCGACGAGTTCCCCGACGAGCCGGAGCTGGTGCAGTCCGGCTGGTCCAAGCGCCGCCCGCTGTCCTGGGTCGTCCACGAGGAGAGCTACGGCCGCCGCGCGCTGCCCGGCGAGGACCCGCACGACCTGCTCGCCGAGACCCTGGAGAGCATCCGCCCGCTGGACGCCAAGGCGCTCGGCGAGGCGTGGGAGCGGCAGAAGCGGATGACGAAGCCGGCCGGCTCGCTCGGCATGCTGGAGATCATCTCGGCGCAGCTCTGCGGCCTGTCCCGCAAGTGCCCGCCGCCGGTGCCGGAGCCCGCGGCCGTCGCGGTCTTCGCCGGTGACCACGGGGTGCACGCGCAGGGCGTCACGCCCTGGCCGCAGGAGGTCACGGGCCAGATGGTCGCCAACTTCCTCGGCGGCGGCGCCGTCTGCAACGCCTTCGCCGCCCAGGTCGGCGCCGAGGTGTGCGTCGTGGACGTCGGCGTGGCGGCCGAACTGCCCGCCCAGACGGGCCTCGTGCCGCGGAAGGTGCGCGAGGGGACCGCGGACATGACGGCGGGCCCCGCGATGACCCGCGAGGAGGCGCTGCGGGCCGTCGAGGTCGGCATCGAGACCGCCCGTGACCTGGTGGCGGCGGGCAACAAGGCGCTGCTGACCGGCGAGATGGGCATCGCGAACACGACCGCGTCCGCCGCGATCATCGCCGTCTTCACCGACTCCGAGCCCGCCGAGGTGACCGGCCGCGGCACCGGCGTCGACGACGAGACGTACGCCCGCAAGGTCGAGGCCGTCCGCCGCGCCATCGAGGTCAACCGCCCCGACCCGTCCGACCCGGTCGGCGTGCTGGCCGCGGTCGGCGGCCTGGAGCACGCCGCGCTCGTCGGCTTCATCCTGGCCGGCTCCTCGCTGCGCACGCCCGTCGTGCTCGACGGGGTGAGCGCGGGCGCGGCGGCGCTGGTCGCCCGCGCGGTGGCGCCGGAGGCGCTGGCGGCCTGCATCGCCGGCCACCGCAGCCCGGAGCCGGGGCACGCGGCGGCGCTGACGAAGCTGGGGCTGCGCCCGCTGATCGACCTCGACCTGCGCCTCGGCGAGGGCACCGGCGCGCTGCTGGCGCTGCCGCTGGTGCAGAGCGCGGCGCGGGCGGTGCACGAGGTGGCGACGTTCGACGCGGCAGGCGTGACGGAGAAGGGCTGAGCGCGGGCGTACGGCCCCGGCCGTGGCGTACGCGCGCCGCGGTGGCGGCCCGCGCGTCCGGCATTGGCCGCCGACGCGGCGTGGCGTCGGCGTACGGTCAGCACCCGCCGAGTCCCCCTCCGCGTGCGTCCCGGGCCCGCCCCGGATACGCACCGCGGGCGTCGCTGCCGCGGTGTGGCGTCGGCGCAGGCCATAGGGTTGGCGTCGCGGGCCGCACGGCCGCGGCCGGCACCGCAGTCCGCGACGAACCGCCGCTCCAGCGCCGCAGCGGCCGGCACACCGTACGAGGAGCAGCTTCGCCATGTCCCGTCACCCCGACCGCTCCGCCCCCGGCTCCGACGCGTTCGCCTACCCCGTCGGCCTGCGCCTCGCGGGCCGGCGCGTCGTCGTCCTCGGCGGCGGCCAGGTCGCCCAGCGGCGGCTGCCCGCGCTGCTCGCCGCCGGCGCCCGGGTCACTCTCGTCTCGCCGTCGGCCACCCCCTCCGTCGAGGCGATGGCCGACGCCGGCGAGCTGACGTGGGAGCGGCGGCCGTACGCGGACGGGGACCTGGAAGGCGCCTGGTACGCCGTCGTGGCCACCCGCGACCCCGCGGCCAACGCCGCCGCCTCCGCGGAGGCCGAGCGCCGCCGCGTCTGGTGCGTACGCAGCGACGACGCCTCCGCCGCCACCGCCTGGACCCCCGCCACCGGCCGCAGCGAAGGCGTCACCGTCGCCGTGCTCACCGGCAGCGACCCGCGCCGCTCCGCCGCCGTCCGCGACGCCGTCGTGGAGGGCCTGCGCGACGGCACCCTCAGCGCCCCGCACCACCGCACGCGCGTCCCCGGCGTCGCGCTCGTCGGCGGCGGCCCCGGCGACCCCGACCTCATCACCGTCCGGGGCCGCCGGCTGCTCGCCGAGGCCGACGTCGTCATCGCCGACCGCCTCGGCCCCCGCGACCTCCTCGACGAACTGCCGCCGCACGTCGAGGTGATCGACGCCGCGAAGATCCCGTACGGCCGGGCCATGGCCCAGCAGGCCATCAACGACGCGCTGATCGAGCACGCCAGGGCGGGCAAGGCCGTCGTCCGGCTCAAGGGCGGCGACCCGTTCGTCTTCGGCCGCGGCATGGAGGAGGCCCAGGCGCTGGCGCGGGCGGGCGTGGCGTGCACGGTGGTGCCGGGCGTCACCAGCGCGATCAGCGTCCCGGCAGCCGCCGGCATCCCGGTCACCCACCGGGGGGTGGCGCACGAGTTCACCGTCGTCAGCGGCCATGTCGCGCCGGACGACGAGCGCTCGCTCGTCGACTGGCCGGCGCTCGCGCGGCTGCGGGGCACGCTGGTGCTGCTGATGGCCGTGGAGCGGATCGGGGCCATCGCCGAGACGCTCGTACGCGAAGGGCGCGACCCGGCGACGCCGGTGGCGATCGTGCAGGAGGGCACCACGTCGGCGCAGCGCCGGGTGGACGCCACACTCGCCACGGCCGCCGCGGCGGTGGCGCGGGAAGGCGTGCGGCCCCCCGCGGTGATCGTCGTCGGCGAGGTGGCGGCGCACGGGCCCGGCTGACGGGGCGGACACGGCGCGGGGCGGCGCCCGTCGCGTACCCCGGTGCCGGAATCCCGCCCGCGGCACGGCAGGATCGTGCCGTGGCAGAACTCCTCACGATCGACGACCCCGCCGACCCGCGGCTGTCCGACTACGCCGGCCTCACCGACGTCGAGCTGCGCCGCCGGCGCGAGCCGGCGGAGGGGCTGTTCATCGCCGAGGGCGAGAAGGTCATCCGGCGCGCGGTCCATACCGGCTACGAGACGCGCTCCATGATGCTCTCCGCCAAGTGGGTCGACGTGATGCGGGACGTCATCGACGCGCTGCCCGCGCCGGTCTACGTCGTCAGCCCCGAACTGGCCGAGCAGGTCACCGGCTACCACGTACACCGCGGCGCGCTCGCCTCCATGCACCGCAGGCCGCTGCCCGGCGCCGCCGGGCTGCTGGCGCGCGCCCGCCGCGTCGCGGTGCTGGAGACCGTCAACGACCACACCAACGTCGGCGCCGTCTTCCGCAGCGCCGCCGCCCTCGGCATGGACGCCGTGCTGCTCTCGCCGGACTGCGCGGACCCGCTGTACCGGCGGTCGGTGAAGGTCTCCATGGGCGCCGTCTTCCACATGCCGTACGCGCGGCTGACCTCCTGGCCGCACGACCTGGAGACGGTCCGCGAGGCGGGCTTCACCCTCGTCGCCCTCACCCCGGATCCGGGGGCGGTGCCGATCACCGAAGCCGCGCCGCAGCGGCTGCCGCGGGTCGCGCTGATGCTGGGCACGGAGGGCGCGGGGCTGTCGGCGCGGGCCCTGCGGGCGGCGGATCAGCGGGTACGTATCCCGATGTCGAACGGCGTCGACTCGCTCAACGTGGGCGCCGCCGCGGCCGTCGCGTTCTACGCGGTGGCGACGGCCCCGGCCGGGACCTGAACCCGGCGCCGCGGCCAGGCCGCGGGCCGTGGCCGAAAACCGCCGCAGGGCCGCCGCGGGCACGGTGGACGACCTCGGGGCGGGGCGCCCCGGCGTGATCCACCGGGAGTACTACAGCGGGCCCTGGCAGCCCTGAGCCGCCGCGATGCCGAGCGCGACCAGCAGCGTCACCGTCACGAACACGATCAGGCGCTGCCGCATCAGCCGCGCCCGGTCCGGCGTCGGCCGCCGCTGCGGTGCGGGCTTCCGCGCCGCCGCCGCGCCCTCGCGCGCCCCGCCGCGCGACCCCTGCGTCCGCTGCTCCGCCGGCCGCCCGCGCTCCGCGGCCGGCCGGGCGCGCTCCGGCACCGCCGGCCCCCGGGTCGCACCGCTGCCGCCGGCCCGCTGCCCCGGCCGCTGCGCCGGTCCGGGCCGCTGCCCGGCGCCCGGCCGCCCGGTGCCGTGGGGCCCCGGGCGGTGCCCGGCGCCCGGTCCCGGCCGGCCCGCGCCCGTCGCCCGCGGCGCCGGCGGCCGGTGCGCGGCCGTCGGGCCCGGGGCCGCACGCTCCGCGGCGGGGCGGCGCGGCGAGGCGGCCTCCGGCCCGGCGCCGTGCGCCTCGCGGGCGGCGATCTCCTTCAGCCGCAGCGACAACTGCAGCGTCGACGGCCGGTCGTCCGGCGTCTTCGCCAGGCAGGTGCGCAGCAGCGGCGCCAGCGCGTCCGGCACCCCGTCGAGCAGCGGCTCCTCGTGCACCACCCGGTAGAGCATCACCTCGGAACTGCCCTGCCCGAACGGCGAGTCGCCCGTCGTCGCGTACGCGAGCGTGGCGCCCAGCGAGAACACGTCGCTCGCCGGGGTCACCGGCTGCCCCCGCACCTGCTCGGGCGCGAGGAACCCGGGCGAGCCGACCGCCGTGCCGACGTGCGTCAGGGTCGAGGCGCCGGTGGCCCAGGCGATGCCGAAGTCGATGATCCTTGGGCCTTTGGGGGAGAGCAGGATGTTGGACGGCTTCAGGTCGCGGTGCACTACGCCCGCCTCGTGCACGGCGACCAGGCCCTCGGAGAGCGCCGCGCCGATCGCCGCGACCCGCGCGGCCTGCAGCGGCCCCTCGTCGCCGACCTTGTCGTGCAGGGAGGGGCCGGGTACGTACTGCGTGGCGAACCACGGCCGGTCCGCGTCCAGATCGGCCGCCACCAGCCGCGCCGTACACCCGCCGCGGATCCGCCGGGCGGCCGAGACCTCGCGGGCGAACCGCGAGCGGAACTCCTGATCCTCCGCCAGATCCGGCCGGATCACCTTGAGCGCGACCCGCTGGCCGCGCCGGTCCGAGCCCAGGTAGACCACGCCCATGCCGCCCGCGCCGAGCCGCCGGTGGATCCGGAACGAGCCGACGACACGCGGATCCTCCCGGCGGAGCCGCATCATCGCCATGCCGTAACCATCCCCGCTGCCCGGTCTGTCTGCCGTGCACAGCTTACGGACTTGACCGCCGCCCGCGCTGGCAGGGCGCCGTGCGGCGGGCCGAATTGTCAGTCCCAGGTGGGATCCTGGAGATATGGCCGGGCCCAAGTGCGGCCCCGAGGAAGGGGGATGCGGGACGGTGAAGGGCGATCGAGTGGAGATAGTCGTGGACGCGGGGGACACGACGCGGACGTACCAGGTGGTGGCCTCGCGCGCCGGCCGGAGGGTCGAGACGTCGGTGCGCCGGGGCGTGGTGGAGGTGAGCGAGGTGACGCGCAGCGGGTCGGTGGTGCGCACGGCGCGGTTCATGGCCAACAGGGTGCTCGCCCTGGTGGAGCATCCCGTGCCGCGGACGGACGTCGAGGTCCCCCTCCGGGAAGACCCTGGGACGTAGTACGCGGTCTCCACCCATGGGAGTAGCGACTTCTCGCCGCAGTCATCCTCCGGGAGGCCAGGCAATCAGTACGCGGGCATGACGCCCGGTGCCGATCATTTCCCTAATGTTGTCGTCAAGCGGCGGGCGCAGCACTCGTCCCCCGAGGTCGGACGCCCGCCGCCCCAACACAGGAGTGGGAGCAATGGAGAGGACAGCGGAGCACACCGCACGGCCCAAGGCCGTCGCCGGGGCGCTCGCCGCGTTCGGCGCACAGCCGTCGGAGCGCCGGC
This sequence comes from Streptomyces sp. CNP082, assembly GCF_059570535.1. Classification (NCBI taxonomy): domain Bacteria; kingdom Bacillati; phylum Actinomycetota; class Actinomycetes; order Kitasatosporales; family Streptomycetaceae; genus Streptomyces; species Streptomyces sp. CNP082. The sequence continues at coordinate 303,554 of NZ_JCANSZ010000001.1, read as the reverse complement.
ACCCGCTGGTCGCCCTCGCCATGGTCCTGCCCCTGGCGATCGTCCTCACCGTCGTCTTCGGCGGCTGGGAGGCGGTCATCACACATGCGTCGTCCGTGGCCGGAATGATGGAGCGTTAGCTCCGTCAGGCCCGGGAGAGCGGCCCGGGCCGGGGACAGCCGGCTCAGCCCCGTGGGGACGGGGGTGCGGCGGACGGACGTGTCAGCCCGGGCGTCTGGGGAGACGCCCGGGCTACGCGTTTTCCGGGCTGGCCGGCCGCGGCGCCTTCGCCGTACGGCACCACACCGGTCCCGTACGGGCACCGTGCCCGCGCACTCACCGCCCCGCGCACCGGTCCCGTCACGTTCATGCAGGCCGCCGCGGTACGGGGCCTAGGATGACCCGGTGCGCGCACGCCTCGTCGACCGGCTGGCGGAGCTGAGCCGGGGCACCGGCGAGCCCGCGGTGATCGTCGACCGCCCGGACGTCACCGTCGTACGCAGCGGGGGCACCGTACTCAAGGCCCACGCCGCGCGCCTGGACCCCGCCGCCCTGGCCGCCCGGCTGCGCGTGGCCGCGCACCCGCTGCTCGCCGGCATCCTGCTGGCGCCGCTCGGCGAGCTGACCGGCCCCGTCGAGGGCCGGCGTGTGAGCCGCTGGCCGTACGGAGCCACGGTGGCGCCGGACGCCCCGGAGGCGGCGCCGTGGCGGGAGGCGGGGCGCTTGGCGGCCCGGCTGCACGCGGTACCGGCGGACCGGCTGCCGGGCCCGCTGCCGCCGATGTCCGGCCCGGCGAACGCGGCCCGCGCCGTCACGGCCCTCCGCACGACGCTCACGCCCCCCGAGCCCGTGCCTCCCGCGTCCGCCGCGTTCCCCGCGTCTGCCGCGTCCGCTGTGTTCCCCGCGTCCGCCGCGTCCATGGAACCCGCGCTCCCGGACCCCGGCCCGGCGCCGGAGCGCATACCCGGCGCCGCCCGGGCCGTTCCGCCCTCCGCCCCCGCCACCGGCCCCCTGCCCGTCTCCGCCACCCTCGCCGCGCAGGCCCCGCCCGGCCGCACCCCGGCCGCCGCGCTCGTCCTTCAGGCCTGGGAACGGCTGCCCGCCTGGGCCCGCGACGAGGAGCCGCGCGCACAGCCCCGCTCCCTCCTCTGCCACGGCGACCTCCACCTCGGCCAACTCGTGCGCCACCCCGCCCCCGACGGGGACTGGCACCTCATCGACGTGGACGACCTCGGCCTCGGCGAGCCCGCCTGGGACCTCGCCCGCCCCGCCGCCGGCTACGCCACCGGTCTCATCCCCGCCGCCGACTGGGCCGCCTTCCTCGCCGGCTACCGCGAGGCCGGCGGCCCCGCCGTCGCCCCCGGCGACGGCCTGTGGCCGCCGGAGGTCGACATTCCGGCCCGTACCCTCACCGTCCAGCTCGCCGCCCGCGCCCTCGTGGACGGCGCGACCGGCGTGCGCCCCCTCGACGACACCGACCACGACCTGCTCGCCGCCTGCGCCCGGATCGCCGCGGCGGGGGACGGGCCGGGGGACGGACCGGGGGCCGGGACGCGTCCGGGCGGCACGTCGTAGGCTGTGCAGCCATGGCCGCCGTCCGTCATCCGTGGCGGCGGGAGAACTGAGGAGTTGAGGGCGACCATGCAGTGTCCCAAGTGCCGTGCGCCGATGCAGACGTACAACCGCAACGGCGTGCAGATCGAGCAGTGCAGCGGGTGCCGGGGGATCTTTCTCGACTACGGCGAGCTGGAGACCCTGACGCGACTCGAGTCCCAGTGGGCACAGCAGGCCCCGCCGCCTCCGCCGCCGGCCGCCCAGGGCTACCCGCAGCAGGGTCCGGGCTGGGGCGGTGGCCACCACAGCGGCCACGGCCACTACGGGCACCGCAAGGGCGGCTTCTCCCGGATGCTGTTCTCGTCCTGACCCGGTCGTGTGCCCTCCGCGGAGGGCACACGACCGCATGGCAAAGGGCCGGAGCGCATTGCTCCGGCCCGCTGTCGTGGCGCTGTGCTGTCATCGTGCTGTGCGCGGTACTGGGATTGAACCAGTGACCTCTTCCGTGTCAGGGAAGCGCTCTCCCGCTGAGCTAACCGCGCGCGGTTTCTGCGGCTAGATACTTCCACGCGCCGACCGCCATCGCAAGTCCATGATCATCATGCGGCCGGAACGCCCGTGCCACCCGCCGGCGGGCGGCTGGCACGGGCGGGCGGTCACCGGCGGGGGACCGGTGACCGGGGGTGCGGTCGCGCTAGGCGGTGTGCAGCGTCAGCCCGTAGCGGCCGAGGATCTCGTTGACCGGCTGGTACCAGGTCTCGCCGCCGCTGCTGCAGTTGCCCCAGCCGCCGGACGTGACGCCCTGCGCCTGGTCGCCGCTGATGAACGAGCCGCCCGAGTCGCCGGGTTCGGCGCAGACGCTGGTCTTCGTGAGCTGGTGCACCACGGCGCCGCCGCTGTAGTTGACCGTCTCGTTCTTGGCCAGCAGCCTGCCGCAGTGCCAGTGGGTGGTGGAGCCGGAGCGGCAGATGGAGGCGCCCACCGGGGCCTCCGCGGAGCCGCGGACGAGCTGGTCGGGCACGGTGCCCCAGCCGAGGACAACGGGCACGGTCCACCAGCCGCTGCCGACGCTGACCCAGGCGTAGTCGTTGTCGGGGAACGACGAGCCCTGGAAGGTGCCGATGTACGAGCGGTCCCAGCCGTACACCGCCGCGCCCCCGCCGCCGCAGTGTCCCGCGGTGACGAAGCCGCCGTGCACCGAGAAGCCGATGGAGCAGCGGACGTTGCCGGTGTAGTACGGGTCCCCGCCGACGGTTCCGGCGGCGAAGGTACTGGGCGCCTCGGCGACCGTTCCGGTCTCGACGGGACCTGCGGCGCGGGCCCGTTCGAGGAACGTGCGGACGGCGGCGTCGTCGCGGCTGCCGGCGACGACGTCGACCCGGACGCTGTTGGCGCGGGCGTCCACCCGCCAACTGGCCACGCCCGCGGGGGCGGAGAGCCCGTCCAGGTGCTTCTTCACGGCGTCCAGCCGCGCGGCGCTGTGCTCGACGACGCGTACGTCCGCGCCCGTCGCCCGTACCGCGTCCGCGCGCCCCTGGCCGGCGACGGCGACGGTGAGACGGCCGCTGTCCGCGTCGAACCAGGAGCCGGCGTAGGCGGCTCCGGCGGCGCGCTCGGCCCTCTTCTCGACCTTGGCTGCCCGGCGTTCGTCAGCCAGCCGCTCCCGGGCCTCGTCGGGCGTCAGGCCCAGGTCCCGCTGGAGCGCGGTCGCCAGGCCGGGGGAGAGCCGCTGCGCGGAGGAGTCCGCGCCGGCGGCGGGGGTGTGGGCGGCGGCGCCGCCCCAGGTGCTTACCAGCAGAAGTGCGGACAGGCCGAGCCCTAATCCGAAGGTGCGTCTCACGATGGCGGACCTTTCTGTCGTTCCCTCATGTCGAGTGGGGGTGGAACACAGGCGGGTGAGAGCGCTCTCAGTCGGTGCGCTGACACCACAGCACGGGCCCGCTTATTTGTCCAGACCTTTCGCGCGGACGAAAGGCGGCCGCCCGGCCCGTACGGGACCGTGCGACCGCCTTCAACCGCCTGGGGGCGTACGCCGGTTCGGCGTGCCGCGTCAGAACTCCTCGACCGTGTGCGGCAGCAGCGGCGTGCGCAGCGCGGCGTCGAGCGCGTCGGCCGCGCCCGCGGTGTGCTCGGCCGCCAGGCCGGCGCGGACGGCGGCGGAGAGGGTGGTGCCGCCGAGGTAGGCGGCGGACAGGTCGCGTACGTCCACGGTGAGGTCCGGCGCGGCGTCGGCGCTCTCGTACGCGGCCGTGGTGCCGGGTGCGACGGTGAGCCGGTACGTGCCCGCGTTGGCCGGCGCCGCGGTGTCGGTCACCGCGAGCACGACGTCCGCCGCGGCGGCCCAGGAGCGGCGCCGCAGGGCCTCGCCGACGTCGGTCAGCCGCACCCACAGCGCCGGGAACGTGCTCGTGACCCGTACCTGGTCGCGGTCGGCGGCGAAGTGCAGCAGCGGGTCGTCGAGCGGGCGGCCCCAGGCGCGTACCGTGCCGGTCAGGTCCAGGGAGACGAGATAGCCCCACAGGGCGGCGGCCACGGCCGGGGTGTCCGCCTCCAGCTCCTCCAGGCGTACGAGGCCGGGGCTGTCGGGGCGGTCGCCCTCGCCCTTGGTGCGGTAGACGGCGTAGCCGGCGAGCGGGTCGCCGAGGGCGACGACGCGCGGCCGGGAGAAGGAGTCGTCGTCCGGGTCCTGTTCGGCCATCCACTCCTTGGCCCACCACTCCTCGCTGCGCGCCGGGCGGCCGGCGCGCGCCGCGCGGGTGCGGTCGTAGTACGGGGCGAGCAGCGCGGGCGCCACGGCCGGGTCCACCAGCCGCAGGGGCCGCTCGTCGGGGGCGATCCGCAGCCGCAGCGGCTCCCGGGAGTCGATCTCCACGGTCGCGCCGTACGTGCCGGGGCCGAAGCCGAACCGCCCGTAGATGGCGGCCTCCGAGGCCCACAGCGCCGCCATCGGCCACCCCTCGGCCGCGCATCGCGCGAACAGCTCGGCGATCATCCCGGAGAGCACGCCGCGGCGCCGGTGGGTCGGTGCGACCGAGACGAACGTCAGGCTGGGGCAGGGGAGTTCGGCGCCGGGGACGGCCATGGTGAACGGCAGCGTGGCGACCATGCCGACCAGCGTGTCCGCGTCGTACGCGCCGATGCGCAGGCAGCCCGCCAGGAGTTCGTGATGGCGTTTGCGAAGCTCGCCCTCGGGCTTCGCGTGGAAGACCAGATAGGCCAGCTCCTGAGCCCGGTCGATGTCACTTTCGGGTATTTCACGGAACACAATGGCAGCACGGTCGTTCATATTTTGACAGTATCCGTCATGCCCGATCCCTGCACATCGCTTTCGTGTCAGGTCCTGAAGGCGTGCGGCAGCCGCTCGCCAACGACGAAGGCGACCCGTGAGCGCGCGGTGCGCGGGCCCGTGGGTCGCCTTCGGTGGTGGACGATACTGGGATTGAACCAGTGACCTCTTCCGTGTCAGGGAAGCGCTCTCCCGCTGAGCTAATCGTCCGAGGTGGAGACGGGATTTGAACCCGTGTAGACGGCTTTGCAGGCCGTTGCCTCGCCTCTCGGCCACTCCACCAGCGGGGGTCCGTCAGACCCCCATCGAGCGGACGACGAGACTCGAACTCGCGACCCTCACCTTGGCAAGGTGATGCTCTACCAACTGAGCTACGTCCGCCGGTCGTGCTCCGAAGGCGCCGGTGAAGCGCTTCCGGTAGTCATGAACCTTAGCGGATTCCGGGGCCAGCTCAAATTCGGTTTCCCGCACGGGCCGGCCTGATCCCGGCCCTGACGTACCCGGCTGCGCCGGCCCGTACCCTGCCCGTACCCGCACCTGACGCACCCGGCCCGCACCGGCCGTACCCGTACCGGCCGTACCCGCACCCGCCGCACCGGCCCGGCCTGATACCGGCCGGCCGCCATAGACTCGCGACGTGCCCCGCCTCGCCCCGCTCGCCCGCTTCGGCGGTCTCGTCGCCTCCGACCTGCGCGACGTGACCGACGACCCCGCCGCGCTCGACTCCACCGGCTGGTGGGCCGTCGTCGCGGGGTACGAGGGCCGGACGGTGTGCGCGCGCTTCGGTGACGTACGCCCCGACCCGCACCCGCCCGCCGCCCGCGCACACCGCTGGCGCGGCCCCCGCGCCGCCCACTGGACGACCTCGCTCGACCGCGCGGGCTACGTCGCGGGGGTGCACCGCATACGGGAGCACATCGGCGCCGGCGACGTCTACCAGGTCAATCTGTGCCGCATCCTCAGCGCCCCGCTCCCCGGCCCGCGGGTCGGGGCCGCCGCCGACGCCGGTGCCGACGGTGACACAGCCGACGTGGACGCCCTCGCCGCCGTCCTCGCCCGCGGCAACCCCGCCCCGTACGCCGGCGTCGTCCGCCTGCCCGCGCACGGCGTCGAGGTCGCCACCGCCTCGCCCGAGCTGTACCTGCGCCGCACCGGCCGTACCGTCGAGTCCGGCCCCATCAAGGGCACCGGCCGCACCACGGCCGACCTGACCGCGAAGGACCACGCCGAGAACGTCATGATCGTCGACCTCGTGCGCAACGACCTCGGCCGCGTCTGCACCACCGGCTCCGTCACCGTGCCCGCCCTCTGCGCCGTCGAGGAGCACCCCGGCCTCGTCCACCTCGTCTCCGCCGTCCGCGGCGAACTGGCCCCCGGCGCCGGCTGGGCGGAGCTGATCGGCGCCACCTTCCCCGCCGGGTCCATCACCGGCGCGCCCAAGAGCAGCGCGCTGCGCCTCATCGACGAGCTGGAGACCGCGCCCCGCGGGCCGTACTGCGGCGGCGTCGGCTGGGTCGACGCCGACCGCGGCACCGGCGAACTGGCCGTCGGCATCCGGACGTTCTGGATCGACCGCGCCGCGGCCGGCGGCCCCCTGCTGCGCTTCGGCACCGGCGCGGGCATCACCTGGGGCTCGGACCCGGAGAAGGAGTGGCGGGAGACCGAATTGAAGGCGTCGCGGCTGCTCGCGGTAGCGTCGGAGGCGGAAGTCACGAGTGAAGGGACCGTACGCCCATGAAGGTCTGGCTGGACGGCGGGCTGCGCGAGCTGGCCGAGGCACGGGTCTCCGTGTTCGACCACGGCATCACGGTGGGCGACGGCGTCTTCGAGACGCTGAAGGCCACCGGCGGCACCGCCTTCGCCGTCACCCGGCACCTGGAGCGCCTGGCCCGCTCCGCCCGCGGCCTCGGCCTGCCCGAGCCCGACCTCGACGAGGTGCGCCGGGCCTGCGCCGCGGTGCTGGCCGCCGAGCCCGTGCCGCACGGCCGGCTGCGCATCACGTACACCGGCGGCGCCGCCCCCCTGTCCTCCCACCGCAGCGACGCGGACGACGCCCGCCCCACCCTGGTCGCCGCCCTCGCCGCCGCCGAGCCCGGGGCGGACGAGACGGACGTCGTCACCGTGCCCTGGACGCGCAACGAGCGCGGGGCCGTCACCGGCCTGAAGACCACGTCGTACGCGGAGAACGTCGTCGCACTGGCCCGCGCGCACGACGGCGGCGCCAGCGAAGCGCTCTTCGCCAACACCCGCGACCGGCTCTGCGAGGGCACCGGCTCCAACGTCTTCGTCGTCATCGGCGGCGAAGTGCACACCCCGCCGCTCGCCTCCGGCTGCCTGGCCGGGATCACCCGGCAACTGGTCCTGGAATGGACCGGGGCGCAGGAGACCGACCTGCCGTTCTCGGTGCTCGCGGAGGGCGGCGAGGCGGAGGAGGTCTTCCTGACCTCCTCGCTGCGCGACGTCCAGGCCGTACGCCGCCTCGACGGCCGCGAACTGCCCGGGGCCGCCGGGCCGGTCGCGGCGAAGGCGATGCAGGTGTTCGCCGAGCGGTCGGCGGCCGGCATCGACCCGTAGCGACCCCGGGGCCGGGAGCGGGACGCCGAGCAGTGCGAGGACGAGCGGTGCGAGGACGAAGGGGAAGCGATGACGACCCACCTGCGCCCGGCCGGAGCCGAGCGGCGTGAGCCGGACGGCGGCCGTGTGCGCGCATACGCCGTGTGCGTCAACGGCCGCCCGGTCGGCGACGTCGAACTGGCCACCGACCCGCGCCTCGGCCCCGCCGCCGGCCGCGTGCGCGCGCTGCGGATCCGGCTGCCGGAACGCGGTCGCGGTCGCGGCACGGTGGCGGCGCTGGCCGCTGAGGAGGTGCTGCGCGGCTGGGGCTGCCGGGAGGTCCTGCTCAGCCTGGACGCCCGTGCGGACGTCGGCCTCCGGCTCGCGACCGCACTGGGCTACACGGAGACCGGCCGGACACTGGCCAAGGAGCCGGCCGCGCCGCCCGAGCCGCCGCGCGGCTCGGTGGTGCGGCCGATGACGGCGGACGAGTACCCGGCCTGGCGGACCGCGGAGGCGGACGGGTACGCGCAGCGGTGGCTGGAGCAGGGGATGTCACCGGACGAAGCCCGCAGCCGGGCCCGCGCCAACCACGACGACCTGCTGCCCGCGGGCACCGCCACCCCCGACGTGGCGCTGCGCGTCCTGGAGCAGGACGGGGTGCAGGTGGGCACGATCTGGATCGCGCTGCGACCGCGGATCGCCACCGGCGGGTACGTCTACTCGGTGACCGTCGCCCCGGAGCACCGGGGGAGGGGCCACGGGCGCACCCTGATGCGCGCCGCGGAGGGCGAGTGCCTGACCGCGGGGCTGCGCACCGTGGGCCTGCACGTCTTCGCGGGCAACGAGGCCGCGCTGCGCCTGTACGAGTCCCTGGGCTACGGCCCCACGGCCTACCACCTGCGCAAGCCCCTGGTCTGACCGGCCGCGTGCGCGCCGGCCGCGGCGTCGCCCGAGGGCTGCCCGCACACCGCCCGCAACCGGCCGTCCGGATCCGGCTGGGGCCTCAGGGACGCCGCACGCGCCGCGGCTGCCGGCCCCGGCCGCCCGGGCCGTACGACCCGCTCCAGCCCGCGCGGGCCCGCCACGGACCTCGCGTGGGTGCCCGCCCGCCGGCCGGGGCCCCGCGGTGCGCAGCCCGCCCGCCGCGTCCCGGCTCAGTCCGCCGCGGCCAGCAGGCGGTCCGTGATCTCCTCGATCCGCTCCCGCAGCCCCTCCTGGCTCTTGCCGCCGTCCAGGCGCTCACCCCCGACGACGTACGTCGGCGTCCCCGTCACCCCGATCGCCTTGCCCTCCGCGACGTCCGCGTCCACGACCAGGAAGTGCCGCCCGTCCACGAGCGCCGTCTCCACCTCCGCCGCGTCCAGGCCCAGCTCCCGCGCCGCCTCGACCAGCAGCGGCTCGCCCTGCTTCGCGAAGTCCTCCACCCGCGCCAGCACGGCCTGGGCGTACTCCCAGCCCTTGCCCTGCACGGCGGCCTCCTCGGCGGCCTGGGCGCCCGCCATGGCGTGCTGGTGCTTGCCCAGCGGGAAGTGGCGCAGCCGGATGTCGAGCCGGTCCCCGTAGCGCTCCCGCAGCGCGCGCACGTCGGCGAGCGCCGTCCGGCAGTCCGGGCACTGCAGCTCGCACCACACGTCGAGGACGGGCGCGCCGTTCACATCGTTCTCCATGGACGTCAGTCTTCCAGTCCCCGCGGGGCACCGCCGTCTCGGTCCTGCGGACGAGGCGGACCCGGAGATGTCCCCCATGCCGTGCCGCACCATGGCAATCGCGGCGCGTTCCGGTGCACGATGGAAGCATGTTCACCACCACGGTCTGCGCCGCGCTCTCCGCGGCGGGGCTCGCGATCGCGCTGTTGACCGCATACCGGCGAAGGTTCCGGCGGGCGACGAAGATCGCCGCCCTGTCGCTGGTGCCCGTCGGCCTGGCCATGGCGGGGCTTGTCGAGCTCGGCGGCAAGGTCGGCAAGGCCACCGGGGACTGGGCGACGGACCTGGTCTTCAAGCCCTCGGTCTGGGGCGGCTTCGGCGTGCTCGCGGTCGCCGTCGTGCTGTGGGTCGGCCAGCGCCTCGCCGGCGAGCGCGCCAAGCGCAAGGCGGGCGGGGGCGCCGCGGCCCCTGCGGCAGCGCCCTCGGCGTCGCGGCCCGCGCTGGGCGGGGGCAAGGGCGGCAGGTCGCGCGGCTCGGCGCCGGCGGCGTCCGGCCGGAAGGGCTCCGGCGCGGGAGACGAGGACTTCTCCGACATCGAGGCCATCTTGAAGAAGCACGGAATCTGACGCTGCGGCCCCGCCGAACTACCCTGCGCAGCCGCTGAGTCGGTCTCCAACGACAAGAATCGATCATGCACGGCCGATCTTCGTGAACAGGCCGGTATTTCCTGGCGTGTTGCCCACGTGGGTATGCGGGCCTGCGCAATTATCTGCGCGAGATGAACGATCACACGCCCGCACCGCGGCCTCCCGCCCCTGCCGAGCCCCGAGGCTGCCTCTTCGCCCTGTCCCAGCCGCCGTTGATGCTTTTTCTCACCGTCGTGGGCGTGCTGATCTTCGGCACGTCGGTCTACGACCTCATCAGCTGGTGAGCGCCGCCCCGCCGCCTGCCCCGGCAGCCGCCTTCCCGGTCCCCGCCCCTGCCCTCGTCCCTGTCCCCGTCCCGTTTCCGTTCTCGGCCGCCGCCTCCCGCCGCCGTGCGCGGTACGCCGCCACGTGCAGCCGGTTGCCGCAGGTGCGGCTGGAGCAGTAGCGGCGGGAGCGGTTGCGCGAGTAGTCGACGAAGGCCCGGCCGCAGTCCGGCGCCTCGCAGCGGCGCAGCCGCTCACGCTCGCCGGCGACGACGAGGAACGCCAGCGCCATCCCGCCGTCCGCGGCCAGGTGTTCGGCGACGGAGGCGCCCGGGGCGAAGTAGTGCACGTGCCACTCGTAGCCGTCGTGGTCCGTGAGCTGCGGCGTCGTGCCGGCGGCGGCCACGATCGCGTTGAGCCGCTCCGCCGCCGCCCGGTCGTCCGGGGCGGCGAAGACGGCGGAGAGGTCGTTCCGTACGGCCCGCACCGCGGCCACGTCGGAGGTGCAGAGGGCCTCGATCCCGCTGATCCCGTGCTCGTCGGTGAACCCCTGGAGGGCACCCACGTCCACGAGCACGTCCGCGTCCTCGCCCCCGGTGTCGGTGTTCAGCAGCGCTACGACGATGTCGAGCGCGCACCGGGTGTCGTGATTGATCAGCACCGTTCGCTCCCCTGGTCGGGCCGCGTGCTCCCCTGGTCGGTCTGACGCCGACTCTAGCCAAAACGTGACACCGCCGTCGCCCAGAGTGGCACGACGGCGGTGCTGATGCGGTTGTCCGGTCGGGTCCGGCCGTCTCCCCGAGGCTGACGGCTGCGGACGGTGGGGTCGCAGGGGCTCAGCTCTCCGCGAGGATGTGCGAGAGCTCGGTGTCGAGGTCGAAGTGGCGTGGCTCCGTCCCGGGCGGCACGGCTGCGTCCGTGCGCTTCAGGAAGGACTCCAGCGCCCGCGCGGGCGCTTCGAGCAGCGCCTCGCCCTCGGGCGAGCTGAGGGCGATGCAGACGACGCCCTGGCCGTGACTCCTGGATGGCCAGACGCGGACGTCTCCGGTGCCGGTCGGGCGGTGGAGCCCTTCGGCGAGCAGATCGCGGGCGAACACCCATTCGACCGTCTCTTCTGCGCCCGTGTGGAAGGTGGCGTGCACGGCGTAAGGATCCGCGGTGTCGTACCGCAGACCTGCGGGGACAGGCAGGGAAGACTCGCTCGACACAACGAGGCGCAGGTGCAGCTCGCAGCTGACCGTGTGGTTCATAAGCGCCAGGGCCTTTCGCTCAGTGTGCGCTCGGGGATTCGCACGTCGGCGAAGTCGACATGCCACCTACCGGGGCGTTGTAAACCCCTCTGACTGTTTTGTGATGTTTTTCGTAGTTCGTACGGCCTAGTGAGGGTTCTCGGAGCGGGTCCGTTCCGGTGAACTCTCCGGCACGGATAGTTTGGACTCCATGGATGCGGAGAGTAACGAGAACTGGGCGTGCTGTGACGGAGGCGCGCGGGGGTACGTCGGCGAAGGCCGGTGAGCGGCACGCGGGGATGCTCACCTCGGGTACGGGCCGCCCGCGGCGTCTCCGGGTGCGGCTGCGAGTTTGAACAGTGAGCCCACCGCGCGGTATGGTTCTGGCCACGCCACCACGGCGTTCCGGGGCGATTAGCTCAGGGGGAGAGCGCTTCGTTCACACCGAAGAGGTCACTGGTTCGATCCCAGTATCGCCCACCCGGAGAGGGCCGTTCCGCACTGCGCGGGACGGCCCTCACTCGTTCCCCGCGCACCGCTCAGGCCACGGTCGCCAGACCGCTCGTGCGCAACGGCCAGGCCGGGTCGCAGCATTCGTCCGAGCCCGTCTGCGCGAACCACGCCGTCTGGCCGCGCGCCTGGGCGCCGTGCCAGACCGCCTGCCGCGCGTGCAGCTCCGCGGCGCTCAGCTCGCCCAGCCGGTCCGCGTAGCGCTGGCCGATGGCCCGTACGAGACGCAGCGCCGCCGTGGCGTCCGTGCCCGCCTCGTGGGCGCCGGTCAGCTCCACGCCGTAGTGCTCGCACAGGGCGGTCAGGGTGCGGCGGCCCTTGCGGCAGCGGTCGAGGTGCCGGTCCAGCACCAGCGGGTCCAGCACGCACAGCGGTGCGCCGCCGAGGTACTTCGGCAGCGAGGAGGCCCGGTGCCGGCGTAACTCGCGGTCCAGCAGGGACAGATCGTACGGGGCGTTCATCACCACCAGCGGCACATGGCTCGCGCACTGCGCCGCCAGCGCCTTGCCGACCTCCTCCATCACCGGCGCCGGCCAGCGGCCCAGGCGCTGCAGATGCGGCAGCGTCAGCCCGTGGACCGCCGTGGCCGCCGCCGGGACCTCCACGTCGGGGCAGACGAGCCACGACGTACAGCGCGGCGGCGAGGTGATGTGAGGCTGCACGACGACGGCTGCGGAGAGTATCCGGTCGCGCTCCACGTCCACGCCGGTGGTCTCAGTGTCGAAGGCCGCGAGCGGCCCCTCGTACCAGAGCGTCATCAGCCCCAACTCCCTGGACTTTTACGGGTAGTGGAGGGCAGGCCCACCCACCCGGTGATACCCGCAACACCCCCCGTTCGAACAATGGTTGTTTGGCGGAGAGTCAGCGCGGTGACAACAGAGAGTGAGGGCCGGGCGCGTCTCGGCCGCCCGTGGCAGGGCCGGCCCCCGTCCGCTACCGACAGCGCGTGGAAGGCAGTTGGGCCATGGCCCTCACCCGGCCGGAACCGGGCGGCCCGCTCCCCGAGCGGGCCGCCGCGCGGCGCACCGCCCCCGCCGTGGCGGCGCGTACGCAGACGCGGCAGACCGGCCGCCCGCGCGCGGTCGTTGCCGCTGCCGGCTGCACCCTCACGCAGCCCTTCCCCGGCAGCGGCACCGACCGGCGCGCCGGCTTACAGGCCGCGCACGCGCGGCCGGAACCGCGGCGCTGCCGCCACCGGGCCGCTCCGGCCCGCCGCGCTCCGGCCCGCCGCGCCGTGCGCCTCGTCGACGGCCGCGCGCGCCGCGGGAACGCGCCGCGGGCCGGCAGGGGAGGGAGACCCTGATGCACCGGCAGCCCCCCGAGCCCGACCCCGACCACACCGACCCCGCCGTGCTCGGCGCCCTCCTCGCCCGCCATGGCTGGCGCCGGCACGGCGGTTCCACCGGGCGGTACGCGCGCTTCACCCCGCCTGGCGCCGCGCCGGGCGGCGCCGGCGTCCTCGTACCGTCCGACCGCGCCTTCCCCGACTGCACCGACCTCCTCGCCGACGCCCTCGCCGCGCTGGCCCGCAGCCCCGAGCCGTCCGCCCCCCTCGTGCTCACCGCCCTGGCCGTCCCCAGCGACGAGGTGAGCTGGGAGTACGGCGCCGAGCGGCGTGCCGGGCCCGCGCGGTGGGCCGACGCCGAGCGGCTGTCCGCCGCCGCCCGCGCCATGCTGCTGGCCGGCGCGCTCGCCGCCCGCCGCCCCGCGGGGTTCCACGGCGCCCGGCTGCGCCCGCAGGCCGCGCGGGACGTCGACGAGACCCTGCTCGGCCCCGGCGCCCACGCCGCCCGGCTCACCGCCTTCGTCCCCGCGCCGGCGCGGCGATCGGTCACCACCGCCCTGCTCCGCGCCCTGCGCGGCACCCGCGACGCGCTGGACCACCAGCGCACCACCGGCAGCATGGACGCCTTCGACGGCGCCGTCGGACTCGGTGTGTGCCACGAGCTGGCCGAGGCCCTGACCGCGCTCGTGCGCGGCACGCAGGGCGTGCGCATCACCCTGGCCTGGGCCCCCGCGCACCCGCCGCCGGAGGGCTTCGCCGCCGTCCCCGAGGCGGTGGAGTTCACCCCCGGCGATATCCCGGCCCTGCAGCAGGCCGCCGTGCGCTACCGGCACCGGGAGCCCTCCCTCCCGGTCCGGCTCACCGCAGCCGTCATCCGGCTCAGCCGGTCGGCAGCCGCCGGCCCGGGCCGGGTGCGGCTGCGGGTGCTCGCGGGCGCGGACGTCACCGAGGTGCGCACGTCGCTCGACGAGGAGGCGTACCGCGTCGCGGGTGAGGCGCACCTGGCCGGCGTGCCGGTGCGGCTCAGCGGCCGGCTGGAGAGCCGCGGCGGCTTCCGGCGGCTGACCGGGGCCTCGGGGGTGCGGCCCGTACCGGTGGAGGACGCCCGGCGGGACCGGCCGCCGCAGGCGCCGCACGGGCACCCGGACCTCCTCGACGAGGCGTACGGCGACGGCTGAGGGCGCCGGCCTGCGCACGCGACGCCCGATTTCGCCGTGCGCCCCCCGGGCTCGGTACGATTCACGCCGGTGCCGCCGCCCGCGCGGCACCCGTTCCCAGCGAAGGAGTCCCCGTGTCCGACGTCCGTGTGATCATCAGCCGCGATGCCGCCCAGCGGGAAGAGCGCGTGGTCACGACGGGCACGACGGCCGCCGACCTCTTCCCCGGCCAGCGCACAGTGATCGCCGCCCGCGTCGCCGGGGTGCTGAAGGACCTCGCGTACGAGGTCGCCGACGGCGACATCGTCGAGCCGGTGGAGATCGACAGCCCCGACGGCCTGGACATCCTGCGCCACTCCACCGCCCACGTCATGGCCCAGGCCGTGCAGGAGCTGTTCCCCGAGGCCAAGCTCGGCATCGGCCCGCCCATCAAGGACGGCTTCTACTACGACTTCGACGTCGCCGAGCCCTTCCACCCCGACGACCTCAAGCGCGTCGAGAAGAAGATGCAGGAGATCGTCAAGCGCGGCCAGCGCTTCTCGCGCCGCGTCACCACCGACGCCGACGCCCGCGAGGAGCTGGCCGCCGAGCCGTACAAGCTGGAGCTGATCGGCCTGAAGGGCAGCGCCGCCGACGCCGCGGAGGGCGCCTCCGCGGAGGTCGGCGCCGGCGAGCTGACGATCTACGACAACCTCGACGCCAAGACCGGCGAGCTGTGCTGGAAGGACCTCTGCCGCGGCCCGCACCTGCCGACGACGCGGATGATCCCCGCCTTCAAGCTGATGCGCTCCGCCGCCGCGTACTGGCGCGGCAGCGAGAAGAACCCGCAGCTCCAGCGGATCTACGGCACCGCCTGGCCGTCGAAGGACGAGCTGAAGGCGCACCTGGAGTTCCTGGCCGAGGCCGAGAAGCGCGACCACCGCAAGCTCGGCACCGAACTGGACCTCTTCTCCATCCCCGAGGACATCGGTTCGGGCCTCGCCGTCTTCCACCCCAAGGGGGGCGTGGTACGCCGCACGATGGAGGACTACTCGCGCCGGCGGCACGAGGAGTCGGGCTACGAGTTCGTCTACACCCCGCACGCGACGAAGGGAAAGCTCTTCGAGAAGTCGGGCCACCTGGACTGGTACGCCGACGGCATGTACCCGCCCATGCAGCTCGACGAGGGCCAGGACTACTACCTCAAGCCCATGAACTGCCCCATGCACAACCTGATCTTCGACGCCCGCGGGCGCTCGTACCGCGAGCTGCCGCTGCGCCTCTTCGAGTTCGGGACCGTCTACCGGTACGAGAAGTCCGGCGTCGTGCACGGCCTGACCCGGGCCCGGGGCTTCACCCAGGACGACGCGCACATCTACTGCACCAAGGAGCAGATGGCAGGCGAGCTGGACTCGCTGCTGACCTTCGTGCTCAACCTGCTGCGCGACTACGGCCTGGAGGACTTCTACCTGGAGCTGTCGACCAAGGATCCGGAGAAGTCCATCGGCTCCGACGAGGTCTGGGAGGAGGCGACCGAGATCCTGCGCGAGGCCGCCGGCAAGCAGGGCCTCCAACTGGTCATGGACCCGGGCGGGGCGGCGTTCTACGGGCCGAAGATCTCGGTGCAGGCCAAGGACGCCATCGGCAGGACGTGGCAGATGTCCACGATCCAGGTCGACTTCAACCTGCCGGAGCGTTTCGACCTGCAGTACACCGCGGCCGACGGCTCGCGGCAGCGGCCGGTGATGATCCACCGCGCGCTGTTCGGGAGCATCGAGCGGTTCTTCGCCGTCCTGCTGGAGCACTACGCGGGCGCCTTCCCGGCGTGGCTGGCGCCGGTGCAGGTCGTCGGGATCCCGATCGGCGACGACCACGTGCCGTATCTGCAGGAGGTCGCGGCGAAGATGCGGGCCCGCGGGCTGCGCGTCGAGGTGGACTCCTCGTCCGACCGGATGCAGAAGAAGATCCGCAACGCCCAGAAGGCCAAGGTCCCGTACATGCTCATCGCGGGCGACGACGACATGGCCAAGGGCGCCGTCTCGTTCCGTTACCGCAGCGGCGAGCAGAACAACGGCGTGCCGATCGACGAGGCGATCGACGAGGTGGCCCGCGCGGTCGCGGAGCGCGCCGGGGCGTGAGCCGGCGCGGGCCGGGCCCGGGCCCCTCGGCCCGGTCCGCGCGGTCGTACGCCATATGCTGCTGGGCATGACCAGTGAGCCGGAGCAGCAGCTCGGGGTCGGCACCCCGGATCAGTTCCAGCGGCTGTGGACGCCGCACCGCATGGCGTACATCCAGGGGGAGAACAAACCCACCGGCACCGCGGCCGGCGAGGGGTGCCCGTTCTGTGCGGTCCCGGAGAAGTCCGACGAGGATGGGCTGATCCTCGCCCGCGGCACGCAGGTCTACGCGGTCCTGAACCTGTATCCCTACAATTCCGGGCACCTCATGACCGTCCCGTACCGGCACGTCGCGGACTACACCGAGCTGACCGACGACGAGACCGCGGAGCTGGCGGCCTACACCAAGCGCGCGATGACCGCCCTGCGCGCCGCGTCCGGGGCCCAGGGGTTCAACCTCGGCATGAACCAGGGCCTCGTCGCGGGCGCCGGCATCGCCGCGCATCTGCACCAGCACGTGGTGCCGCGGTGGGGCGGGGACACCAACTTCATGCCCGTCATCGGCCACACCAAGGTGCTTCCGCAGTTGCTGGCGGACACCCGCGCGATGCTCGCGGACGCCTGGCCCCGGGACTGACCCCGCCGGCGCTGCGCGGTGGCCGCGTGCCCGTCCGGCGGGCCGCGGGCCGCAGCGCCGCGGGGCGCACGCCGTCAGCCGTCGTACACGTCCGCCCGCCGGGGCTCCGCGCTCTGCACCATCCCGCTGAGCGCCATCGACCGGGCGCCGAAGCTCGTCGTGTCCACGTTGTTGTCCTCCAGCACCCGCAGCGCGGCCTGGTGGACGACCCGCAGCACCGGCGTCGCCGCGCGCAGCGCGTCGTCCGCCATGAAGCGGTGCCGCCAGGGCTTGTCCGCCCACACGTGCCGCAGCCCGAAGGGCTCGGGGAGCTTGAGCTTGCCGCCCAAGTAGTCGAGCAGCGGCGGATACCAGGTGAACGGCGCCCGCACGGCCAGCCGCACCACCTCGGGGGCGCGGACCAGGGGCAGCGGCTTCTCCTTGGTCTCCCAGAACTTCATGCCGCTGACCGTCTTGGTCTCGCGGCTGGGCTTGCTGGTGAACAGCGGGTGCACCGGGCCCAGCGCGTGCCCCGTGACCTCGATGCGCAGCGTCTGGTGCAGCACGGTCACCGAGACCAGCAGCGTGATGACCAACTGGCCGTCCCAGAGCGTGAACTGCACGCCCAGATAGTGCCGGTTGCCCGCGTCGAACTGCTGCTCGTTGCAGATCCGCTGGACCTCGAAGTCCCGTACGGAATAGCCGTCGACGATCGCGCCGCCGGGCCGGGCGACCTCGCCCGCGCCCTCGCCTATCGGCGCGACGATCCAGTGCTTTATCGCCGGCGCCGGGAAGCCGCCGGTGTGCAGCGGGGTGCGCTCCAGCATGCGCAGTTGGTCGTGCACCGCCCTGACGACGTCCCAGCTGCGGAACGGGTGGATCTCGCTGCCGGACTCCTTCGGCTTGAGGTCCTCCGCCAGGTGCCAGGCACCCCAGCGGGTGCCCATGCCGAGTATCCCCTTGGGGCCGGCGTAGAAGACGACGTTGCTGTGCTGCTCCGCCGACAGCTTCGCCAGGCCCAGGCGCAGCCGCTCGGCGCTGGCCTCGCCGGGGTTGCTCGGCACCGCCTCCGGGATCTTGGCGCCGACTCCGCCGCCGGAGAGCAGCGCCGACCAGTGCTCGCGCAGGCCCTTGGCGTACTTCTCGCAGATCCGGCTCGCCCAGAACCAGCCGATGACCGGCGCGACCAGCAGGCCGCGCAGATAGATGCCGAGCAGGCCGTTGAGCGGCAGCGTGATGAAGGCGTAGACGGCGGCGAGGCCGATGATGGCCAGCAGGACGTACCCCACCGCGCCGACGCGCTTGTCCGACGCCCCGGCCAGGGTGCGGCGGAGCTGGAAGAGGCCGAGCCAGAGCAGCACCCCGGGCAGGAAGAGCAGCCCGAAGACGCCCATCACGACGGTCAGCCGGGTGTCGCGCTCCTTGCGGTAGCGGTTGGCGGCCAGGCAGTGCTCCAGCACCGCCTGCGGCTCCGTACCGAAGGACTGGATGAGGGGCTTGCGCCCGTCGGCGAGCATCCGCACGGTGACGGCGCGCGCGAACGCCTCGCCCAGGTTCGGCTCGAAGAGCGAGAACCTGCCCTTCTTGAAGTCCGACTTGCTCCAGTCGTTGTTGGCGTCGAGCAGCTTGGTGACGGCGCTGTCGCGGTACGCCGTGGAGGCGAGCGCGTGTGTGGCGGCCGTCTGACCCTGGGCGCCGGAGAGCGGCACCTGTGCGCGCGGGGCGAAGTCGAACTCCAGCCCCTCAGAACCTGCCACTGCCGCCCCCAACGCCACACGTCCGCCCCGGTGATGGGGCCAGGCCCGCGGGCTGCGGGCCCGACCACCAATGTGCCCCAGCCTAGCCGCGGTCAACCGTCGTGGGACTGCCGATCACGGATCCGCGCCGCCAACTGCTGCGGCATCGGCTCGTGCCGGGCGTACGCCCGGTCGAACCGGCCGGTGCCGTGCGACAGGGAGCGCAGATCCACCGCGTACCTGCCGATCTCGAACTCCGGCACCTCGGCGCGTACCAGCGTCCGGCCGCCGCCCGCCTGCTCGGTGCCGACCACCCGGCCGCGCCGGCCGGACAGGTCGCTCATCACCGGGCCCACGTACTCGTCCGCGACCAGCACGCTGATCTCGGCGACCGGCTCCAGCAGATGGATCTGCACCTGCGCCGCGGCCTCCCGCAGCGCCAGCGCGCCGGCCGTCTGGAACGCGGCGTCGGAGGAGTCCACCGAGTGCGCCTTGCCGTCGACGAGCGTCACCCGCACGTCGACCAGCGGATAGCCCGTGGCCACGCCCCTGACGGCCTGGGCGCGTACGCCCTTCTCCACCGAGGGGATGAACTGCCGCGGCACCGCGCCGCCGACGACCTTGTCCACGAACTCGACGCCCGAGCCCTCCGGCAGCGGCTCGACCTCGATGTCGCAGATGGCGTACTGCCCGTGGCCGCCGGACTGCTTGACGTGGCGCCCGCGGGCCGCCGACCGGCCCGAGAACGTCTCGCGCAGCGACACCTTGTGCGCCACCGAGTCGACCTGCACGCCGTAGCGCGTGCGCAGCCGCTCCAGCGCCACGTCGCGGTGCGCCTCGCCCAGGCACCACAGCACCAACTGCCGGGTCGAGGCGTTCTGCTCCAGCCGCATCGTCGGGTCCTCGGCGCACAGCCGCGCCAGGCCCTGCGACAGCTTGTCCTCGTCCTGCTTGGTGTGCGCCTCGATGGCCACCGGCAGCAGCGGGTCGGGCATCACCCACGGAGCCATCAGCAGCGGCTCCTCCTTGGCCGAGACGGTGTCGCCGGTCTCCGCGCCGTTCAGCTTGCCGACGCAGGCGATGTCGCCGGCGATCGCCGCGTCCAGCGGGCGCTGCAGCTTGCCGAACGGGGCGGTCAGCGAGCCGATCCGCTCGTCGGTGTCGTGGTCCTCGTGCCCGCGGTCCTGCAGGCCGTGTCCCGAGACGTGCACCGTCTGGTCGGGGCGCAGCGTGCCGGAGAAGACGCGCAGCAGCGACAGCCTGCCGATGTACGGGTCCGAGGACGTTCTGACCACCTCGGCGGCCAGCGGCCCGGCCGGGTCGCAGGCCAGCCCCGCGCGTTCCTCGCCGCGCACGGTGGTGACGTCGGGGATCCGCCGCTCCGGCGGGGTGGGGAAGCCGCCGTTGATCAGCTCCAGCAGCTCGACCGTGCCCAGCCCCTGCGTGCCGCCGTCCACGGCGGGCGCGGCGGCCAGCACCGGGTGGAACACCCCCCGCGCGACGGCCTTCTCCAGGTCCTGTACGAGCGTCTTGACCTCGACGTCCTCGCCGCCGAGGTAGCGGTCCATGAGGGACTCGTCCTCGCTCTCGGAGATGATGCCCTCGATGAGCCGGTTCCGTGCCTCGTCGATCAGCGACAGCTCTTCCGGGCGCGGCGGTCTGTCCTCGCGGGCGCCGGAGGTGTAGTCGAAGACGCGCTGCGTGAGCAGGCCGAGCAGCCCGTGTACGGGCGCGTGGCCGTCCGCCGCCGTCGCGCCGAGCAGCGGCAGATAGAGCGGCAGCACGGCGTCGGGGTCGTCGCCGCCGAACGCCTCCTGGCAGGTCTGCGTCATCTGTGCGAAGTCGGCTCTGGCTGCGTCCAGGTGCGTGACGACGATCGCCCGCGGCATCCCGACCGCCGCGCACTCCTCCCAGAGCATCCGGGTCGCACCGTCCACGCCGTCCGCGGCCGAGACGACGAAAAGGGCCGCGTCCGCCGCTCGCAGACCGGCCCGCAGCTCCCCGACGAAATCCGCGTAGCCGGGGGTGTCCAACAGATTGATCTTGATGCCGTCCCACTCGACCGGGACCAGTGAGAGCTGCACAGAACGCTGCTGGCGCTGTTCGATCTCGTCGTAGTCGGAAACGCAGCCGCCGTCCTCGACCCGGCCGGCCCGGGTGAGCGCCCCCGTGGTCAGCGCCAGTGCCTCCACCAGCGTCGTCTTGCCGGATCCGCTATGGCCGACCAGCGCCACGTTCCGAATGTCGGAGGGCCGGGCGGCCGCCGCTGCCCTGCCGGCGGCTCCGGGGTGTGCGTTTGCTTTGTCACCCATGTGTCTCGCCTCCGTCTGACACGTGCGGTGCATTCGAGCTTTGCACCGCGGTCAGACCCCGTCCATAGCACGGACGGCTTCGGAGTGACGCACCCCCGGTCACCGGCGTACGGGCCCGGCGGACGACCGGTATACGGCCGGCGCGGCTTCGCCCGGGCGCTGGCTACGATGGCTGCGCTACGTTGAGCGACTTCCACCGACGAGTCCCCCGGCCAGCCGCGGGGCCCGCCGACCGGCAACTTTGGGACGGCCATGCTGAACAAGTACGCGCGTGCGATCTTCACGCGTGTCTTCGCACCGATCGCCGCGATGCTGCTGCGCCGCGGCGTGAGCCCCGACACCGTCACCCTCGTGGGCACCCTCGGGGTGATGGCGGGCGCCTTGGCCTTCTTCCCCCGCGGGGAGTTCTTCTGGGGCACGGTGATCATCACCCTCTTCGTCTTCTCCGACCTGATCGACGGCACCATGGCCCGGCAGTCCGGCCGCTCCAGCCGCTGGGGCGCGTTCCTGGACTCGACGCTCGACCGGGCGGCGGACTCCGCCGTCTTCGGCGGCATCGCGCTCTGGTACGCGGGCGACGGCGACGACCTGACGATGTGCGCGGTGGCGATCTTCTGCCTGGCCGGCGGCCAGGTCGTGTCGTACACCAAGGCGCGCGGCGAGAGCATCGGGCTGCCGGTCAAGGTCAGCGGCCTGATGGAGCGGGCCGACCGGCTGGTGCTCACCCTGGTCCTCACCGGTTTCGCGGGCATGGAGCGCACCTTCGGCATCCCGCACATCGACATCCTGCTGCCCATCGCGCTGTGGGCGGTCGCCGCGGGCAGCGCCGTCACGCTCGGCCAGCGGATGGTCACCGTGCACCGGGAGGCCGCCGAGAAGGACGCCGCCGACCCCCTGCCGCCGCCCGCGCCGCGCGGCGGCCCACGGCCACCCTCGGCAGGCGCAGGCGCGCCCGCGGACCAGGAGCGCGCGTGAAGGAGCGCCTGACCGACGGGATGTACGGCCTGGGCTGGGCCGCCGTGAAACGGCTTCCCGAGCCCGCCGCCGCCGCCCTCGGCAGGCGCATCGCCGACACCGCCTGGCGCCGCGACGGCAAGGGCGTACAGCGGCTGACGTCGAACCTGGCGCGCGTGGTCCCGGACGCCGGGCCCGAGCGGCTGGCCGCGCTCAGCCGGGCCGGCATGCGCTCGTACATGCGCTACTGGATGGAGTCCTTCCGGCTGCCCGCCTGGAGCCGGCAGCGCGTCCGCGACGGCTTCGACCCGAAGGACGTGCACTGGCTCGAGGACGGCCTCGCCGGGGACACCGGCGTCATCCTCGCCCTGCCGCACATGGGCAACTGGGACCTGGCGGGCGCCTGGGTCACCACCAAGCTCGGGGTGCCCTTCACCACGGTGCAGGAGCGGCTGAAGCCGGAGTCGCTGTACGACCGCTTCGTCGCCTACCGCGAGAGCCTGGGCATGGAGGTGCTGGCGCACGGCGGCGCGAGCGCCTTCGGCACCCTCGCCCGGCGGCTGCGCGACGGCGGACTGGTGTGCCTGGTCGCCGACCGCGACCTGTCGGCCTCCGGCGTCGAGGTCGACTTCTTCGGCGCCGCCGCCCGGATGCCCGCGGGCCCCGCGCTGCTCGCCCAGCAGACCGGCGCGCTGCTGCTGCCCGTCACGCTCTGGTACGACGACTCGCCCGTCCTGCAGGGGAAGGTGCACGCGCCCGTGGCCGTGCCCGCGGCCGGCACCCGCGCGGAGAAGACCGCCGCCATGACCCAGGCCATGGCCGACGACTTCGCCGCCGGCATCGCCGAGCACCCGGAGGACTGGCACATGCTGCAGCGCTTCTGGCTGGACGACCTCGAGGGCGGGGCGCCGCGGTGAAGGTCGGGATCGTCTGCCCGTACTCCTGGGAGGCGCCCGGCGGCGTGCAGTTCCACGTCCGGGACTTGGCGGAGCATCTGCGCGCCGCCGGCCACGAGGTCTCCGTCCTCGCCCCCGCGGACGACGACACCCCCCTGCCCGCGTACGTCGTCGGGGCCGGCCGCGCCGTCCCCGTGCCGTACAACGGCTCCGTGGCGCGCATCAACTTCGGCTTCCTGTCCGCCGCCCGGGTGCGCCGCTGGGTGCGCGACGGCGACTTCGACGTGCTGCACATCCACGAGCCGGCGGCGCCGTCGCTCGCACTGCTGGCCTGCTGGGCGGCGAAGGGGCCGATCGTGGCCACGTTCCACATGTCCAGTCCGCGCTCCCGCGGCATGATCGCCGCGTACCCGATCCTGCAGTCGGCGCTGGAGAAGATCAGCGCCCGCATCGCGGTCAGCGAGTACGCGCGCCGCACCCTGGTGGAGCACCTGGGCGGCGACGCCGTCGTCATCCCCAACGGCGTCGACGTCGCCTTCTTCGCCGGGGCCGGGCCCAAGGCCGAGTGGCAGGGCCGCACCCTGGGCTTCATCGGGCGGATCGACGAGCCGCGCAAGGGGCTGCCGGTGCTGATGGCGGCGTTCCCGCGGATCCTTGAGCGGGTGCCCGACGCCCGTCTGCTGGTCGCCGGGCGCGGCGACCCGGCCGAGGTCGCCGGGCACCTGGCGCCCGAGGTGCGCGAGCGGGTGGAGTTCCTGGGGATGGTCAGCGACGAGGACAAGGCGCGGCTGCTGCGCAGCGTCGACCTGTACATCGCGCCGAACACCGGCGGCGAGTCCTTCGGCATCATCCTCGTCGAGGCGATGTCGGCGGGGGCGCCGGTGCTGGCCGCCGACCTGGACGCGTTCGTGCAGGTGCTGGACGGCGGCACGGCGGGTGAGGTGTTCGCGCGCGGGGACGCCGACGACCTGGCCGAGCGGGCGGCGGGGCTGCTGCTGGACGACGCGCGCCGGGCCGGGCTGCGCGAGCGCGGCAGCCGGCACGTACAGCGCTTCGACTGGTCGACGGTCGGCGCCGACATCCTCGCGGTGTACGAGACGGTGACCCAGGGCGCGGCGTCGGTGGCGGAGGACGAGCGCGCCGGCCGCTGGGCGGCCCGCTTCGGCCCCGCCCGCGACCGGGAGGCGTGACGTGTCGACTCCGCTGACCCTGCTGCTGGCCGCGGTCGTGCTCTGCCTGATCGGCGTCTATCTGAGCTGGACCGCCGGGCGTCTCGACCGGCTGCACACCCGTATCGACGCCGCCAAGGCGGCCCTGGACGCGCAGTTGCTGCGGCGCGCCTCGGTGGCGCAGGAGCTGGCGACCAGCGGCGTGCTCGACCCGGCCGCCTCGATCGTGCTCTACGAGGCCGCGCACGCCGCCCGGCAGGCGGAGGAGGACCAGCGCGAGGTCGCCGAGAGCGAGCTGAGCCAGGCGCTGCGGGCGGTGTTCGAGGCCCCGGAGCAGGTGGAGGCGGTACGCGGGGCGCCGGGCGGCGAGGAGGCCGTACACGAGCTGGCGGAGGCCGCGCGGCGGGTGCCGATGGCGCGGCGCTTCCACAACGACGCGGTACGGGCGGCGCGGGCGCTGCGCCGGCACCGCAAGGTGCGCTGGTTCCGGCTGGCGGGGCACGCGCCGTTCCCGCTGGCGGTCGAGATGGACGACGAGCCGCCGCCGGCGCTGACCGACCGGGCTCCGGCGGGCTGACGGGTCTGACCGGGCTGCCGGCTCGGCGGCCACAGCTTGCCGATTGGCTCTTTCCCGACCCCTCCCGCCTGGGGTTTCCTTGACGGTGACGCGCGTTCGGCCCGGTTTCCGAACGTGCTTACGATAGAAGTGGCGCGACCGTACGCCCCACACACACGCACCCACATCCCGAGCGAGGTTCCACCGTGTCCAGCACGCCCAGCTCCGCCCCCCAGCCGTCGGCTCCCGAGACCGGCACCGCACGCGTCAAGCGCGGCATGGCCGAGCAGCTCAAGGGCGGCGTGATCATGGACGTCGTCACGCCCGAGCAGGCGAAGATCGCCGAGGACGCGGGCGCCGTCGCGGTGATGGCCCTGGAGCGGGTGCCCGCCGACATCCGCAAGGACGGCGGCGTGGCGCGCATGTCCGACCCCGACATGATCGAGGGCATCATCGAGGCCGTCTCCATCCCCGTGATGGCCAAGTCCCGCATCGGCCACTTCGTCGAGGCCCAGATCCTCCAGGCCCTCGGCGTCGACTACGTCGACGAGTCCGAGGTGCTCACCCCCGCCGACGAGGTCAACCACTCCGACAAGTGGGCCTTCACCACCCCCTTCGTCTGCGGCGCCACCAACCTCGGCGAGGCCCTGCGCCGGATCGCCGAGGGCGCCGCCATGATCCGCTCCAAGGGCGAGGCCGGCACCGGGAACGTCGTCGAGGCCGTTCGCCACCTGCGCCAGATCAAGAACGAGATCGGCGCGCTGCGCGGCCTGGACAACCACGAGCTGTACGCCGCGGCCAAGGAACTGCGCGCCCCGTACGAGCTGGTCGCCGAGGTGGCGCGGCTCGGCAAGCTGCCCGTCGTGCTCTTCTCCGCCGGCGGCGTCGCCACCCCCGCGGACGCCGCGCTGATGCGCCAGCTCGGCGCCGAGGGCGTCTTCGTCGGCTCCGGCATCTTCAAGTCCGGTGACCCGGCCAAGCGCGCCGCCGCCATCGTCAAGGCCACCACCTTCTACGACGACCCGAAGGTCGTCGCCGACGCCTCCCGCAACCTCGGCGAGGCGATGGTCGGCATCAACATCGACACCCTCGACGACTCCGAGCGCTACGCGGGCCGGGGCTGGTGAGGTCGGCACCCGTGGGCAGCACTCCCGCCACCGGCAGCACTCCGGCCACCGGCAGCACCCCGGCCATAGGCGTCCTCGCCCTCCAGGGCGACGTACGCGAGCACTTGGCCGCCCTGGCCGCAGCCGGCGCGCAGGCCGTGCCGGTGCGCCGGTCGGCGGAGCTGGCGGAGGTCTCCGGCCTGGTCATCCCCGGTGGTGAGTCCACCACGATGTCCAAGCTCGCCGTCGCCTTCGGCCTGCTGGAACCGCTTCGTGCCCGGGTGCGCGAGGGGATGCCCGCGTACGGCTCCTGCGCCGGCATGATCATGCTGGCCGACAAGATCCTCGACCCGCGCTCCGGGCAGGAGACCGTCGGCGGCATCGACATGATCGTGCGGCGCAACGCCTTCGGACGGCAGAACGAGTCGTTCGAGCTGCCGCTTGAAGTGGCCGGCATCCCCGGCGGCCCGGTGCACGGCGTCTTCATCCGGGCGCCGTGGGTGGAGTCCACCGGCGCCCGGGTGGAGCGGCTCGCGGAGGTCGGCGGGCACCCCGTCGCGGTCCGGCAGGGCCCGCTGCTGGCGACGTCGTTCCACCCCGAACTCACCGGGGACCACCGCGTGCACGCCCTCTTCGCCGATATGGTGCGCCGGGCGGGCTGACCCGCACCGGTAGGATCGACGAGTTCGTTGCCGGTTAGTCGAATGCGCGGAACGCGGAATGGAGCGGGGTTGTGTCCGGCCACTCTAAGTGGGCAACCACCAAGCACAAGAAGGCCGTGATCGATGCCAAGCGGGGGAAACTCTTCGCCAAGCTGATCAAGAACGTCGAGGTCGCGGCGCGGCAGGGGGGACCCGACCCCGACGGAAACCCCACGCTGTACGACGCGATCCAGAAGGCCAAGAAGCAGTCCGTCCCGAACAAGAACATCGACAGCGCGGTCAAACGCGGTGCCGGTCTCGAAGCGGGCGGCGCCGAGTACGAGACGATCATGTACGAGGGCTACGGCCCCAACGGCGTGGCCGTCCTCATCGAGTGCCTCACGGACAACCGCAACCGCGCCGCCTCCGATGTCCGCGTCGCCATGACGCGCAACGGCGGCTCCATGGCCGACCCCGGCTCCGTGTCGTACCTGTTCAACCGCAAGGGCGTCGTGATCGTCCCCAAGGGCGAGCTGGGCGAGGACGACGTGCTGGCCGCGGTGCTGGACGCCGGCGCCGAGGAGGTCAACGACCTGGGCGAGTCCTTCGAGGTGCTCAGCGAGGCCGGCGACATGGTCGCGGTCCGCACCGCCCTGCAGGACGCCGGGATCGACTACGACTCGGCCGAGGCGAACTTCGTCCCCACCATGCAGGTGGAGCTGGACGAGGACGGCGCCCGCAAGATCTTCCGGCTCATCGACGCCCTGGAGGACAGCGACGACGTCCAGAACGTCTTCGCCAACTTCGACGTCTCCGACGAGGTCATGGAGAAGGCCTCCGCCTGAGCGAGCAGCCGTACGCGGTGTCAGTGCCGACCGGTAGCCTGCACACACGTACGCGGGCAGACGAGAGGGGGCGGCCGGTGCGGGTGCTCGGAGTGGACCCGGGGCTGACGCGGTGCGGCGTGGGCGTCGTGGACGGAGCGCCGGGCCGGGCGCTGCGCATGGTCGCCGTCGGCGTCGTGCGCACCCCCTCCGGCGCACCGACCGCCGAGCGGCTGCTGCTCGTCGAGCGCGGCCTCGAGGAGTGGCTCGACGCGCACAGCCCCGAGGCCGTCGCCGTCGAGCGCGTCTTCAGCCAGCACAACGTACGCACCGTCATGGGCACCGCCCAGGCCAGCGCCGTCGCCATCCTCTGCGCCGCCCGCCGCGGCCTGCCCGTCGCGCTGCACACGCCCAGCGAAGTCAAGGCCGCCGTCACCGGCTCAGGACGCGCCGACAAGGCGCAGGTCGGCGCCATGGTCACCCGGCTGCTGCGGCTCGACGCCCCACCGAAGCCGGCCGACGCCGCCGACGCGCTGGCGCTGGCCATCTGCCACCTGTGGCGCGCCCCCGCCCAGGAGCGGCTGCTGCGTGCGCGAGCGGCCGGCGCCCCCGCGCCGGCCGCGGCCGTACGCGGCGCCGCCGGCGTCCGCCGGGCCGCCCGCCCGGCCGGCCAGGGCGCCCCGCGCGCCGGCCAGAACCGCCCGGAGCACCGGGACCGCGAGATCCGGAGAGACCCCGCATGATCGCCTTCGTCAGCGGCCCCGTGGCCGCCCTCGCCCCCGACGCCGCGGTCATCGAGGTCGGCGGCGTCGGGATGTCCGTGCAGTGCACGCCCGCCACGCTGTCCGGCCTGCGCGTCGGCCAGGACGCCCGGCTGGCCACCTCCCTCGTCGTACGGGAGGACTCCCTCACCCTCTACGGCTTCGCCGACGACGACGAACGCCAGGTCTTCGAGCTGCTGCAGACCGCCAGCGGCGTCGGCCCGCGGCTGGCCCAGGCGATGCTCGCCGTGCACAGCCCCGACGCGCTCCGCCTCGCCGTCTCCACCGGCGACGAGAAGGCGCTGACCGCCGTCCCCGGCATCGGCAGGAAGGGCGCGCAGAAGCTGCTGCTGGAGCTGAAGGACCGGCTCGGCGAACCGCTGGGCAGCAGCGGCTTCGCAGGCGGAGGAGCCGGGCACGCCGGCGCCGCCCCGGCCGCCGGCTGGCGCGAGCAGTTGCACGCCGCGCTCACGGGCCTGGGGTACGCGCCGCGCGAGGCCGACGAGGCCGTCACCGCCGTCGCCCCCGAGGCGGAGGAGAACGGCGCCGCGCCGCCGCTGCCCCAGTTGCTGCGCGCCGCCCTGCAGACCCTGAACCGCGCCCGATGACGGCGCCGCCCGGCGCCCGGCGCGTACGACGAACCGCACCGGCACCCGAACCACGACGGACGGATCCACGATGACCTGGGAGGACGCCGACCCGCGCCTGGTGGACTCGGCCGCCGACGCCGACGACCGGGCGGTCGAGACCGCGCTGCGCCCCAAGGACCTGGCCGAGTTCGTCGGCCAGGAGCGCGTGCGCGAGCAGCTCGACCTGGTGCTGCGCGCCGCCCGCCAGCGCGGCGGCGCCGCCGACCACGTGCTGCTCTCCGGCGCCCCCGGCCTCGGCAAGACCACCCTCGCGATGATCGTCGCCGCCGAGATGGCCGCGCCGATCCGCATCACCTCGGGCCCCGCCATCCAGCACGCCGGCGACCTCGCCGCGATCCTCTCCTCCCTCCAGGAGGGCGAGGTGCTCTTCCTCGACGAGCTGCACCGCATGTCCCGCCCCGCCGAGGAGATGCTGTACATGGCGATGGAGGACCTGCGCGTCGACGTCGTCGTCGGCAAGGGCCCCGGCGCCACGGCCATCCCGCTGGAGCTGCCCCCCTTCACCCTGGTCGGCGCCACCACCCGGGCCGGGCTGCTGCCTCCGCCGCTGCGCGACCGCTTCGGCTTCACCGGCCACATGGAGTTCTACTCGCCAGCCGAGCTGGAGCGCGTCCTCACCCGCTCCGCCCACCTGCTCGACGTCGCCGTGGACGCCGCCGGGGCCGCCGAGATCGCCGGCCGCTCCCGCGGCACGCCGCGTATCGCGAACCGCCTGCTGCGCCGGGTGCGGGACTACGCCCAGGTCAAGGCCGACGGCGTGATCACGCGCGAGATCGCCGCCCGCGGCCTGGAGGTCTACGAGGTCGACGGCCGCGGCCTCGACCGCCTCGACCGCGCCGTGCTCGGCGCCCTGCTCAAGCTCTTCTCCGGCGGCCCCGTCGGGCTCTCCACGCTGGCCGTGGCGGTGGGGGAGGAGCGGGAGACCGTCGAGGAGGTGGCCGAGCCCTTCCTCGTACGCGAAGGGCTGCTGGCCCGTACGCCGCGCGGTCGCGTCGCCACCCCGGCGGCCTGGGCGCACCTGGGCCTCACGCCTTCCCAGCCCGGCGGCGGGCTGCAGCAGACCGCCTTCTGAGCGCCCCGCCGGGTCCCGCCGGCCGGGGCGGGCCCGGAGCCGCGGGCGCCCCGGGGCGTACCGTGGTGGCGCGGGGAGTCGCCCGTTACGGAACGCGGGTGACATGCTGGGCGTTGTTCACACGGCGGAACTCGCTTAGACTCCGCCGACGCCTTCCGGAACCGGAGGGCACCCCCGCCCCCCAGAACGAGGCCGCGGCGAGCGCGGTCATACGAAGGAAACCCGGACACCGTGGATATCACGATTCTCTTGCCGTTCATCGTGCTCATCGGGGCGATGTTCCTGATGACCCGCTCGGCAAAGAACAAGCAGCGCCAGATGATGAGCATGCGGGACCAATTGCAGCCGGGCAGCGGCGTGCGGACCATCGGCGGCATGTACGCCACGGTCAAGGAGGTCCACGAGGACACCATCCTTCTGGAGGTGGCCCCCGGCGTGCACGCGCTCTACGCGAAGAACTCCGTCGGCGCCGTTCTGGACGACGCCGAGTACAACCGCATCGTGCACGGCGAGCCGGAGCTCGACGACGAGGAGATCACCGCGCCCGACGACGCCTCCTCGCTGACCGAAGCCGCCGGTGACGACGGCGATGACGGTGACGAGGACCGCGGGGAGCCCTCGGACCGCATCGACCTTGACAAGAAGTCCGCGGCCGACGACACCGACGACGACTCCGACGCCGATGCAGACGGCGGGGACGCGACAGACGAGGGCGGGAAGAAGAACGGCGGCTCGGCCGCGAAGTGACCGCGGCCTTTCGGCGGCGGCCCCGCACGGTGTGCGGAGGCGCCGCCGGGCCGCGGTGAACGGGGGACCGGTCACTTTTCGCCTCGCGGCACCGCGGGGCTACACTTCGTGACCGCGCGGCGAGCCGCGCCGCGCGGTGTCTGGACAGGAGAATCGAGAAGGTGGCAGCACCCAGAACGGGCCGCAGGTCCCAGGGATCTCACGGCAGGCCCTGGCGGCCCCTGCTGCTGATCCTGACCGCTATCGCCGCGCTCACCGGTGGGATGTTCCTCTCCGGGCACACCACGCCGCGCCTGGGCATCGACCTCGCCGGCGGCACCAGCATCACGCTGGAGGCCAAGCCCCAGCCGGGCGGCGAGGACGCGATCAACTCCACCAACATGGACACCGCCGTCAACATCATCGAGCGCCGCGTCAACGGCCTCGGTGTGCAGGAGGCGGAGGTCCAGACACAGGGCGACCGGCACATCATCGTCAACATCCCCAAGGGCACCAACCAGAAGACGGCGCGCGAGCAGGTGGGCACCACCGCGCGGCTGTTCTTCCGCCCCGTGCTGTCCTACGAGGTGAACGAGGCGCCCAAGCCGTCGCCGAGCGCCTCGGAGTCCGGGGACGCGGAGAAGGACAAGGGGGACGCCTCCGGGTCGCCCTCCCCGTCCAAGAACGCCTCCGAGGAGCCCGCCTCCGACGGGGCGGCCTCCGACGAGGCGACCCCCAGCGACGACGCCACCGAGCAGGGCCGGGCCCTGTCCGAGGGCCTCGCCCAGGCCGACGACTCGCCCAGCCCCAGTGACTCCCAGCAGCCCACCCAGCCGCCGGCAGAGCAGGCCCCCACCGGCCAGGTCCCCGCCGACGTGCAGAAGAAGCTGGACGCGCTGGACTGCTCCAACGCCGAGGAGCGCACCAAGATCGGCGAGAACGCCAAGCCGACCGACACCATCGTGGCCTGCGACAGCGACGGCGCGTACAAGTACGCGCTCGGCCCGGCCGAGGTCGAGGGCACGGACGTCGACGACGCCTCCGCCACGTACGACGCCCAGCAGGGCTCCGGCTGGATCGTGCAGCTCGAGTTCAACGACAAGGGCTCCGGCAAGTTCGCCGACGTCACCGGCGACCTCGCCAGCCAGGCCCCGCCGAACAACCAGTTCGCCATCGAGCTCGACGGCGAGGTCGTCTCCGCGCCCTCCGTCGACGAGTCGATCACCGGCGGCCGGGCGCAGATCTCCGGCAGCTTCGAGCAGGACTCGGCCGAGGAACTGGCCAACGTCCTGTCGTACGGCGCGCTGCCGCTGTCCTTCGAGGAGTCCGAGGTCACCACCGTCTCGCCGGCCCTCGGCAACGAGCAGCTCAACGCGGGCCTCATCGCCGGCGCCATCGGGCTGGCGCTGGTGATCATCTACCTCGTCGCGTACTACCGCGGGCTCGCGCTGGTGGCCGTCGTCAGCCTCATGGTCTCCGCCGCCCTCACGTACACGATCATGGCGCTGCTCGGCCCCGGCATCGGCTTCGCGCTGAACCTCCCCGCGGTCTGCGGCGCGATCGTGGCGATCGGCATCACAGCGGACTCGTTCATCGTCTACTTCGAGCGCATCCGCGATGAGATCCGCGAGGGGCGCTCGCTGCGCCCCGCGGTGGAGCGCGGCTGGCCACGGGCCCGGCGCACCATCCTGGTGTCCGACTTCGTGTCGTTCCTCGCCGCGGCCGTGCTCTTCTCGGTCACCGTCGGCAAGGTGCAGGGCTTCGCCTTCACGCTGGGCCTGACCACGCTCCTCGACGTCGTCGTGGTCTTCCTCTTCACCAAGCCGGTGATGACGATCCTGGCCCGCAAGCGCTTCTTCGCCAGCGGCCACCCCTGGTCCGGGCTCGATCCCAAACGGCTGGGAGCCAGGCCACCGCTGCGCGGCCGTCCGCGCGCCGCCGGCCCCGTCAACCCGAAGGAGGTCTGAGATGTCGCGCCTCGGCACCCTCGGCGCCCGCCTCTACCGCGGTGAGGCCGGCTACGACTTCGTCGCCAAGCGGTTCTTCTGGTACGGCGTCTCCGTCCTCATCACGATCGTCGCGATCGCCGGCTTCTTCGTCCGCGGCCTGAACATGGGCATCGAGTTCGAGGGCGGTGCGGTCTTCACCACCCCGAAGACCGAGACCTCGGTCTCCCAGGCCCAGGAGGTCGCCGAGGACGCCTCGGGGCACGCGGCCATCGTCCAGGAGCTGGGCAGCGGGAAGCTGCGCATCCAGGTCAGCAGCATCGAGACGCAGCAGTCCGACAAGGTCAAGTCGGCGCTCGCCGAAGAGCTGAACGTCGACGCGCAGCAGATCAACGACCAGCTCGTCGGCCCCAGTTGGGGCGAGCAGATCGCGAAGAAGGCGTGGCAGGGCCTGGCGATCTTCATGGTCCTCGTGGTGATCTACCTCGCCATCGCCTTCGAGTGGCGCAAGGCGATCGCGGCGCTCATCGCGCTGATCCACGACCTGACGATCACGGTCGGCGTGTACACCATCGTCGGCTTCGAAGTCACCCCGGGCACGGTCATCGGCCTGCTGACCATCCTCGGTTACTCGCTGTACGACACCGTGGTGGTCTTCGACGGCCTCAAGGAGAGCACGAAGGACATCACCAAGCAGACGGGCTTCACCTACCGTGAGGCGGCCAACCGCAGCCTCAACGGCACGCTCGTCCGCTCCATCAACACCTCCGTCGTGGCCCTGCTGCCGGTCGCCGGCCTGCTGTTCATCGGCGGCGGCGTGCTCGGCGGCGGCATGCTCAACGACATCGCGCTGTCGCTGTTCGTCGGCCTCGCGGCCGGCGCGTACTCCTCGATCTTCATCGCCACCCCGCTGGTGGTCGACTTCAAGGAGCGCGACCCCGCCATCAAGGCGCACAACAAGCGCGTGGCCGCCCGCCGCGCCTCCGACGCCCGGGCCGCCGCCCGCGGCGACAAGGCGCCGGCCCGGGGTGCGGACGGGCCCGGTGCGGCGCCCGTCGACGCCGACGAGCCCGCGGACGAGCCCCGCGCCCCCGAGCCCGCGGGCCGGGGCGTCGTCGGGCCCCCGCGCGCCGACGGCCGCCGGCAGCAGCCGGTGTCCCGGCAGCGCGGCCGGGGCCGGCCCTCCGGCAGCCGCGGCGGCCGGTCGGGAGGCAAGCGCCGATGAGCGTGCCGGAAGGGACCCGGGAGCTGCTGCTCAGCCGGATCCAGGACGTGCCGGACTACCCGCAGCCCGGCGTGATGTTCAAGGACATCACGCCGCTGCTGGCCGACGCGAAGGCGTTCTCCGTGCTCACCGACGCGCTGACCGAGGTCTGCCGGGCGCAGGGCGCCCAGAAGATCGTCGGCCTGGAGGCGCGCGGCTTCATCCTGGGCGCGCCGGTCGCGGTGCGGGCGGGGATCGGCTTCGTGCCCGTACGCAAGGCGGGTAAGCTCCCGGGCGCCACCCTCGGGCAGGCGTACGGCCTGGAGTACGGCACGGCGGAGATCGAGATACACGCCGACGCCCTGGAGCCCGGCGACCGGGTCCTCATCATCGACGACGTGCTGGCCACGGGCGGCACCGCGGAGGCGTCGGTACAGCTCATCCGGCGGGCCGGCGGTACCGTCGCCGGGCTGGCCGTGCTGCTGGAGCTGGGCTTCCTGGCCGGCCGGGCGCGGGTCGAGCAGACGCTCGGCGGCGCTCCGCTGGACGCGCTCCTCACCGTCTGAGCCGCCCGGGCTCTCCCGGTCCCGGTCCCTCCTGGGGGCCGCCGGGCCTGCCCGGGCCTTCGGGCCGGCGTTCTGCCCGGCCGAGGGCCTGGTCAGGCGGTTGCCGGGTGGCGGGGGCGCGACGGCAGATACCATGGCAGTTCCGGGGATCTCCCCGTGGGCCGTCCACCGTCAAGGAGTGCTCTTGCCAGACGAGGCTCACCGGTCCACCGCCGCGCCGCCCGAGAAGCAGCGGCAGCCCGCCGCGGCGGACCGGCCCCTGCCCGCGCGGGCCGCGGAGAATGGCTCCGGCCGCCGCACGGCGCCGCCGGAAGGGCGTGCGCTGCCGGCCACCGCCGCGCGCGTCGAGCCCGCCGCGGGCCACGGCGGCGGGCAGGCGGGCCGCAGCGGCTCGCCGAGCCGGGTGCGGGCCCGGCTGGCGCGCCTCGGCGTGCAGCGGCAGAGCCCGTACAACCCGGTGCTGGAGCCGCTGCTGCGGATAGTGCGGGGGAACGACCCGAAGGCCGACACCTCCACGCTGCGCCAGATAGAGCGCGCCTACCAGGTCGCCGAGCGCTGGCACCGCGGCCAGAAGCGCAAGAGCGGCGACCCGTACATCACCCATCCCCTGGCCGTCACCACGATCCTCGCCGAGCTGGGCATGGACCCCGCCACCCTGATGGCCGGGCTGCTGCACGACACGGTGGAGGACACCGAGTACGGGCTCGAAGACCTGCGCCGCGACTTCGGCGACCAGGTGACGCTGCTGGTGGACGGCGTCACCAAGCTGGACAAGGTCAAGTTCGGCGAGGCCGCGCAGGCGGAGACCGTACGCAAGATGGTCGTCGCCATGGCCAAGGACCCCCGGGTCCTGGTGATCAAGCTCGCCGACCGGCTGCACAACATGCGCACCATGCGCTACCTGCGCCGCGAGAAGCAGGAGCAGAAGGCGCGCGAGACGCTGGAGATCTACGCGCCGCTGGCCCACCGGCTGGGCATGAACACCATCAAGTGGGAGCTGGAGGACCTCGCCTTCGCGATCCTCTACCCGAAGATGTACGACGAGATCGTCCGCCTGGTCGCCGAGCGCGCCCCGAAGCGGGACGAGTATCTGGCCGTCGTCATCGACGAGGTGCAGCAGGACCTGCGCAGCGCCCGGATCAAGGCGACCGTCACCGGTCGCCCGAAGCACTACTACAGCGTCTACCAGAAGATGATCGTCCGCGGCCGTGACTTCGCGGAGATCTACGACCTGGTGGGCATCCGCGTCCTCGTCGACTCGGTCCGCGACTGCTATGCGGCGCTGGGCACCATCCACGCGCGGTGGAATCCCGTCCCCGGACGGTTCAAGGACTACATCGCGATGCCCAAGTTCAACATGTACCAGTCGCTGCACACGACGGTCATCGGACCCGAGGGCAAGCCCGTCGAGCTGCAGATCCGCACGTTCGACATGCACCGCCGCGCCGAGTACGGCATCGCCGCGCACTGGAAGTACAAGCAGGAGGCCACCGGCGGCGCCGCCCGCCAGCAGGGCGCCGGCACCCGCAGGGGCAGCAAGTCCGAGCAGGTCAACGACATGGCCTGGCTGCGCCAGTTGATCGACTGGCAGAAGGAGACCGAGGACCCCGGCGAGTTCCTGGACGCGCTGCGCTTCGACCTCTCCCGCAACGAGGTCTTCGTCTTCACGCCCAAGGGCGACGTGATCGCCCTGCCCGCCGGCGCCACGCCCGTCGACTTCGCGTACGCGGTGCACACCGAGGTCGGGCACAAGACCATAGGAGCGCGGGTCGGCGGCCGGCTCGTACCGCTGGAGTCCGCCCTCGACAACGGCGACACCGTCGAGGTCTTCACCTCCAAGGCGGCCGGCGCGGGCCCCTCCCGGGACTGGCTGAACTTCGTCAAGTCCCCCCGCGCGCGCAACAAGATCCGCGCCTGGTTCTCCAAGGAGCGCCGGGACGAGGCCATCGAGCAGGGCAAGGACGCCATCGCGCGGGCGATGCGCAAGCAGAACCTGCCGATCCAGCGGATCCTCACCGGTGACTCGCTGGTCACCATCGCGCACGAGATGCGCTACCCCGACATCTCCGCGCTCTACGCGGCGATCGGCGAGGGCCACGTCTCCGCGCAGAACGTGGTGCAGAAGCTGGTCCAGGCGCTCGGCGGCGAGGAGGCGGCCACCGAGGACATCGAGGAGAGCGCCCCGCCGCTGCCCGGCACCCGCAAGCGCCGGGCGGCCAACGACCCCGGCGTGATCGTCAAGGGCGTCGACGACGTGTGGGTGAAGCTCTCCCGCTGCTGCACCCCGGTGCCCGGCGACCCGATCATCGGCTTCGTCACCCGCGGCAAGGGCGTCTCCGTGCACCGCGCCGACTGCGTCAACGTCGAGTCGCTGTCGCAGCAGCCGGAGCGGATCATCGAGGTCGAGTGGGCGCCGACGCAGTCGTCGGTCTTCCTCGTCGCCATCCAGGTGGAGGCGCTGGACCGCTCCCGGCTGCTGTCGGACGTCACCAGGGTGCTGTCCGACCAGCACGTGAACATCCTGTCCGCCGCCGTGCAGACCTCCCGCGACCGGGTGGCCACCTCGCGCTTCACCTTCGAGATGGGCGACCCGAAGCACCTGGGACACGTGCTGAAGGCGGTGCGGAAGGTGGAGGGCGTCTACGACGTGTACCGCGTCACCTCCGCCCGGCACAACTGAGCGTCGCCGCCGCGAGGGTCCCCGTACCCGGAGAAGGCCCCGCCGTCCGGCGGGGCCTTCGTCACGTACGGGCTGCTCCGCCGCTCAGCCGCCGAACTCCCGCAGGCCCTTGAGCGCCTGGTCGAGCAGCGCCTGCCGCCCCTGAAGCTCACGGGCCAGCTTGTCGGCCTTGGCGGTGTTGCCCTGCGCCCTGGCCTGCTCGATCTGCCGGTGGAGCTTGTCGACGGCGTCCTGCAACTGCCCCGTGAGCCCCTCGGCGCGGGCCCGCGCCTCCGGGTTCGTACGGCGCCACTCGGCCTCCTCCGCCTCGCCGATGGAGCGCTCCACGGCGTGCATCCGGGCCTCGATCTTCGCCCGCGCGTCCCGCGGTACGTGCCCGATGGCCTCCCACCGCTCGTTGATCGAACGGAAGGCGCCCCTGGCGGACTTGAGGTCGGTGACCGGCAGCAGCTTCTCCGCCTCCGCGACCAGTTCCTCCTTGCGCGTCAGGTTCTCGCGCTGTTCGTGGTCCCGCTCGGCGAAGACCTCGCTGCGGGCCTGGAAGAAGACGTCCTGCGCGCCGCGGAAGCGGGCCCACAGGTCCTCCTCCTGGTCGCGCTGGGCGCGGCCCGCGGCCTTCCAGTCCGCCATCAGCTCGCGGTAGCGGGCGGCCGTCGGACCCCACTCGCGGGAGTCGGAGAGCGCCTCCGCCTCTTCCACCAGCTTCTCCTTGCGCCGCCTGGCCTCCTCGCGCTGGGCGTCGAGGGACGCGAAGTGCGCCTTGCGGCGCTTGGAGAACGCCGAGCGCGCGTGGCTGAAGCGGTGCCACAGCTCGTCGTCGCTCCTGCGGTCCAGCCGGGGCAGGCCCTTCCAGGTCTCCACCAGCTCCCGCAGCCGCTCGCCCGCCGCGCGCCACTGCTCGCTCTGCGCCAGCTCCTCCGCCTCGGCGACCACCGCCTCCTTGGACTCGCGCACCTCCTGCTGGTGCCTGGCCTTGGCCGCCTTGCGCTCCTCCTGACGGGCGCCCACGGCCTCCACCAGCCGGTCGAGCCGCGCCGTCAGCGCGTCCAGGTCGCCGACCGCGTGCGCCTCCGAGACCTGCGCACGCAGGTGGTCGATGGCGGTGGTGGCGTCCTTGGTGGACAGGTCGGTGGTCTGTACCCGGCGCTCAAGGAGACCGATCTCCACGACCAGGCCCTCGTACTTGCGCTTGAAGTAGGCGAGTGCCTCCTCGGCCGAACCCGCCTGCCAGGAGCCGACGACTCGCTCGCCGTCGGCGGTACGCACGTACACGGTGCCTGTCTCGTCGACCCGGCCCCATGGGTCGCTGCTCACAGCGCCTCCTCACATGACGCCCCGCGGGCCCGGCAGCCCGGCGGCGTCTTCCACAGTTGTCTGCGGCCGGAAAGGGGATGGGGTACCGGATCCGGCCGATCCGGCGGCGGGCGAAGAGACTGCCGCCGGCACCCCCGCACCTGCACAACGCCAACATAGGCGAACGGCGGGCCGGCTGTCCGCATCCCGCGCGAGACCAATCCCGTAACGACGCGGGCCCGGCCGTGGCTCAGTGGTCGGTCTCCTGCGCCTTGGTGCCCTCGGTGACGGCCGCCTTGTTGATGACCACCGTCGCGTTCGGGGCGGTGTTGCCCGTCTGCGGGTCCTGCGGCTGCGCGCCGGCCTCGGCGATGGTCTTGACGGTGGCCATGCCCTCGTCGGTCAGCGTGCCGAACGGCGTGTAGTTCGGGGGCAGCGGACTGTCCTCGTAGACCAGGAAGAACTGGCTGCCGCCGGAGTCCTTCTGGCCGGTGTTGGCCATCGCCACGGTGCCCGCGGGGTACGTCCCGCCCTTGACCGCCTTGTCCTTGAGGTTCTCGTCCGGGATCGTGTAGCCGGGCCCGCCCTGGCCGGTGCCGGCCGGGTCGCCGCACTGGAGCACGAAGATGCCGGACTCCTCGCCGGTCAGCCGGTGGCACGGGCTGTGGTCGAAATAGCCTTCGCCGGCGAGGAAGCGCATGCTGTTCACCGTGTGCGGCGCCTTGCCCCCGTCCATCTCGATGCCGATCTCGCCGCACGTCGTCGACAGCGTCATCGTGTACATCGCGTCCTCGACGTCGAGCTTCGGCTCCTTCTTCCACGTCTTGTTCGACGGCTTGCCCTTCTCCGGCTTGCCGCAGGGGTCGTGCGGCTTCTCCGGGCTCGCGCTGGGCGCCGCGGCTTCGTCCTTCTTCTTGTCGTCGTCGTCCGACCCGAAGCCGGTGACGGCCACGACCGCGACGGCGGTGATCACCACCACCAGCGGAGCGGTGATGACCGCCGCGAGCTTCCGGTTGCGCTTTCTGCGGTCGGCGCGCCTGGCCTGCTGCCGCTCGTACTTGTCCCGGGCGAGCTGCCGCCTCCGCTGGTCCCTGCTGACCACCGCGTTTTCTCCCTCGAGTCGCTGCCACACGCGTTCGTGGACCGGAGTTCCGTGTGCCGTACCGTATATCGATTCGCTGCCGGATGAGGAGCGCCGGTAGTCTCAGAACGGCCGCAATTCCGGGGCCGCCGCCGGCCGCGCGGCTCCCGCGGCGGCACATCCGCCGACAACCGACAGGTGAAGGACGATCGTGCTCATTGCCGGGTTCCCCGCGGGCGCATGGGGCACCAACTGTTATCTGCTCGCGCCGGCAGCGGGCGAGGAGTGCGTGATCGTCGACCCCGGGCACCGGGCGGCGGACGGCGTAGCGGAGGCCGTGGCCAAGCACCGGCTCAAGCCGGTCGCGGTCGTGCTCACCCACGGGCACCTGGACCACGTCGCCTCGGTGATCCCCGTCTGCGGCGCCCACGGCGTGCCCGCCTGGATCCACCCGGCCGACCGCTTCATGCTCACCGAGCCGGAGAAGGCGCTCGGCATGGCCGTCGGAGCGCCGCTCCTGGGCGACCTGACCGTGGGAGAGCCGGACGACGTGGCCGAGCTCGCCGACGGCGCCGAGCTGGAGCTGGCCGGGCTGAGCCTCACCGTCGCGCACGCGCCCGGCCATACCAGGGGGTCGGTGACCTTCCGGCTGCCCGAGCAGCAGGATGTGCCGCAGGTCCTCTTCTCGGGCGACCTGCTCTTCGCCGGCTCCATCGGACGCACCGACCTGCCCGGCGGCGACAGCGCCGAGATCCTCGAGTCACTGGCCCGCGTGTGCCTGCCGCTCGACGACTCGACGGTGGTGCTCCCCGGGCACGGCCCCCAGACGACCATCGGACGCGAGCGCGCCGGCAACCCCTTCCTGCAGGAGCTGGCCGCCGGCCGGGCGGGCGGCACAGCCGCCCCGCTCCGCCACCAACGACGAATGTGACGACACTCTCCGTGAGCACTGCACCGGCCTTCAAGGCACCCAAGGGCACCTACGACCTGACCCCGCCGCGCTCCGCGGCCTACCTCGCCGTCCGCGCGGCGTTCGCCGCGCCCGTACGCCGCGCCGGCTACGGCTACGTCGAGACGCCCGGCTTCGAGGACGTGCGGCTCTTCGCCCGCGGCGTCGGCGAGTCCACCGACATCGTGACCAAGGAGATGTACACCCTGACCACCAAGGGCGGCGACGAGCTGGCGCTGCGACCTGAGGGCACCGCCTCCGTACTGCGCGCGGCGCTGGAGGGCAACCTGCACAAGCAGGGCAACCTGCCGGTCAAGCTCTGGTACTCGGGTTCGTACTACCGCTACGAACGTCCGCAGAAGGGCCGCTACCGGCACTTCTCCCAGGTCGGCGCCGAGGCCATCGGCACCGAGGACCCGGCGCTCGACGCCGAGTTGATCGTCCTGGCCGTCGACGGCTACCGCGCGCTGGGCCTGACCGGCTTCCGGCTGCTGCTCAACTCCCTCGGCGACCAGCAGTGCCGCCCCGCGTACCGCACCGCGCTGCAGGACTTCCTGCGCGGCCTCGACCTCGACGAGCCCACCCGAGAGCGGATCGAGATCAACCCGCTGCGGGTACTCGACGACAAGCGCCCGGAGGTCCGGGCCCAGCTCGCCGGCGCGCCGCTGATGCGCGACCACCTGTGCGAGGCGTGCAAGGCGTACCACGAGCAGGTCCGCGAGCTGCTGACCGCGGCCGGCGTCGCGTACGAGGACGACCCCCGGCTGGTCCGCGGCCTCGACTACTACACGCGCACCACCTTCGAGTTCGTCCACGACGGCCTCGGTGCGCAGTCCGCCATCGGCGGCGGCGGCCGGTACGACGGGCTGTCGGAGATGATCGGCGGCCCCGCGCTGCCGTCCGTGGGCTGGGCGCTGGGCGTGGACCGTACGGTGCTGGCGCTGGAAGCCGAGGGCGTGGAGCTGGACCTGCCCGCGGCCACCGACGTGTACGCGGCGGCCCTCGGCGAGCAGGCCCGCAGGACGCTCTTCGGCGTGGTCACGGAGCTGCGCAGGGCCGGGGTCGCGGCGGACTTCGCCTTCGGCGGCAAGGGCCTGAAGAACGCGATGAAGTCCGCCGACCGCTCCGGCGCGCGCTACGCGCTGGTGGCGGGGGAGCGGGACCTCGACGAGGGCGTGGTCCAGCTCAAGGACCTCGGCAGCGGCGAGCAGCGCCCGGTGGCGCTGGCGGCGGTCGTCGGCGAGCTGCGCGAGCTGCTGGCCTGACCCCCGCGCGCGGCGCGGCGGCGGGCGGATTTACGCTGACCGAACGCACGGTCGGGCATCGTTGACCCCTGCCGGTGGAAGGCCGGCGGTCACCGGCTGACCACCGGTGCACCGGTGCCCGATCGCCCCGCGTTGCGGCACAATGAGGTGCCGCCACCGCCCCGAGCCCACGGAAGCAGCGAGATGACCACGACCGCAACGAGAACGGCCCCGTCCCAGCACGAGGACCCGCCCGATTCCGGACTGATCGGGTCGGGCCGACCGTTTGCCTGGCTGCTGGTGATCGGCGGCACGCTGGGCGTCGTGGCGTCCTCGGTGATCACGCACGACAAGCTGAAGCTGCTGGAGGACCCGGACTACGTCTCGGCCTGCAGCCTCAACCCGGTGCTGTCGTGCAACAACATCATGAAGAGCTG
The DNA here is from genome assembly GCF_059570535.1 of Streptomyces sp. CNP082. NCBI lineage: Bacteria > Bacillati > Actinomycetota > Actinomycetes > Kitasatosporales > Streptomycetaceae > Streptomyces > Streptomyces sp. CNP082. Next base: position 261,927 of record NZ_JCANSZ010000001.1, on the reverse strand, counting down.
GCAGGCGTCGGTCTTCGGGTTCTCCAACCCGTTCATCGGCCTGGTCGCCTTCTCCATGCTCACCGTGATCGGCGTCGGCCTGCTGGCCGGCGGCGGGCACCGGCGCTGGTGGTGGGCCGGGCTGTGGGCGGGCACCCTCTTCGGGGTCGGCTTCGTCAGCTTCCTCCAGTACTCCTCGCTGTACGAGATCGGCTCGCTGTGCCTGTGGTGCTGCCTGGTCTGGGCGGTGACGATCCTGCTCTTCTGGTACACCACCGTGCACAACATCAAGACCGGCGTCTTCCCGGTCTCGGCGCGGGTGCGCGAGGCGGTGCTGGAGTTCAACTGGGTGGTGCCCGTCCTGTGGTACGGGACCCTGCTGATCCTGATCGGCATCCGCTGGTGGTCGTACTGGAAGACGCTCCCCTGAGCGCTGTCGGTCCCGTGGCATAGGCTCGCAGGCGTGGAGCCCGACCTGTTCACCGCCGCGGCCGAGGAGCGCCAGGAGAAGGATCCCGGCAGCTCCCCGCTGGCCGTCCGGATGCGCCCGCGCAGCCTCGACGAGGTCGTGGGCCAGCAGCATCTGCTGAGGCCCGGCGCCCCGCTGCGCCGGCTCGTCGGCGAGGGCGCCGGGGGCCCGGCGGGCCCGGCGTCCGTGCTGCTGTGGGGCCCGCCCGGCACGGGCAAGACCACCCTGGCGTACGTGGTCAGCCAGGCCACCCAGAAGCGCTTCGTGGAGCTGTCCGCGATCACCGCGGGCGTCAAGGAGGTCCGCGCGGTCATCGAGGGCGCGCGCCGCGCCGCCGGGGGGTACGGCAAGGAGACCGTCCTCTTCCTCGACGAGATCCACCGCTTCAGCAAGGCCCAGCAGGACTCCCTGCTGCCCGCGGTGGAGAACCGCTGGGTGACGCTGATCGCGGCCACCACGGAGAACCCGTACTTCTCGGTCATCTCCCCGCTGCTGTCCCGCTCGCTGCTGCTCACGCTGGAGCCGCTCACCGACGACGACGTGCGCGGGCTGCTGCGCCGGGCGGTCGCCGCCGAGCGCGGCCTCGGCGGCACGGTGACGCTGCCGGAGGAGTCCGAGGAGCATCTGCTGCGGATCGCGGGCGGCGACGCGCGCCGCGCGCTCACCGCGCTGGAGGCGGCGGCGGGGGCCGCGCTGGCCCAGGGCGAGGCGGAGGTGTCGCTGCCGACGCTGGAGGCGGCGGTGGACCGCGCCGCCGTCGCGTACGACCGGTCCGGCGACCAGCACTACGACGTGGCCAGCGCCCTGATCAAGTCCGTGCGCGGCTCGGACGTGGACGCGGCGCTGCACTATCTGGCGCGCATGATCGAGGCGGGCGAGGACCCGCGGTTCATCGCCCGGCGGCTGATGATCTCCGCCAGCGAGGACATCGGGCTCGCCGACTCCTCCGCGCTGCAGACGGCGGTCGCCGCGGCCCAGGCGGTGGCCATGATCGGCTTCCCGGAGGCGGCGCTGACGCTGGCGCACGCCACGGTGGCGCTCGCGCTGGCCCCGAAGTCCAACGCGGTGACGAAGGCCATCGGCGCCGCGATGGACGACGTACGGGCGGGGAAGGCCGGCCCGGTGCCGGCGCACCTGCGGGACGGGCACTACAAGGGCGCGGAGAAGCTGGGGCACGCGCAGGGCTACGTGTATCCGCACGACGTGCCGGGCGCCATCGCCGCCCAGCAGTACGCCCCGGACGCCCTCGGCGGCCGTCGTTACTACGAACCGACGCGGTACGGCGCGGAGGCGCGGTACGCCGAGGTGGTCGAGCGGGTGCGCGAGCGGCTCGCGGGCGGCGGGCAGGACGGCCCCGCCCGGGGCGTGCGCGGCTGACGCGCGTCGTGCGGCCGGCCGCCGGGTGACGAGGATCACGATGCCCCGCCGCCGGGAATGCCCGGATTCGCGAGGGCGTTATCCGGAGATGTAGCAGAGCAGGGCCAACATCCTCTAAGGTAAGCCTTGCCTAACTTTCCTGAGGAGGACGGTACCGCGTGAACCAGCCGCGCCCCAAGGTCCGCAAGTCGCGGGCCCTCGGCATCCCGCTCACCCCGAAGGCCGCCAAGTACTTCGAGAGCCGCCCGTACCCGCCCGGCATGCACGGCCGCGGCCGTAAGCAGACCAGCGACTACAAGGTGCGGCTGCTCGAGAAGCAGCGACTGCGCGCCCAGTACGACATCAGCGAGCGCCAGCTCGTCCGTGCCTACGAGCGCGCCAGCAAGGTGCAGGGGAAGACCGGTGAGGCGCTGATCGTCGAGCTGGAGCGCCGGCTGGACGCGCTGGTCCTGCGCGCGGGCCTGGCCCGGACCGTCTACCAGTCCCGGCAGATGGTCGTCCACGGCCACATCGAGGTCAACGGCCGCAAGGTCGACAAGCCGTCCTTCCGGGTCCGCCCCGGCGACGTGGTGACGGTCCGCGAGCGCAGCCGCGAGAAGTACCCGTTCCAGGTCGCGCGCGAGGGCGGCTACGCGCTGGACGGGGAGGCCCCCCGCTACCTGGAGATCAACCTGCCGGCGCTCGCGTTCCGGCTGGACCGGGAGCCGAACCGCGGCGAGATCCCCGTCATCTGCGACGAGCAGCTCGTCGTGGAGTACTACGCCCGCTGACGGCCCCGCCCGCTGACCACTCCGCCCGCGGGGGGGCACGGAACGTACCCGGAAGTATGCGCAACGTACAATCCGCTCGCGCAACTCCCCTGCGCACGGGGGGTAATCCGGTACGGCGCTGTCAGTCCGGCGCGATAGGGTCGGAGCCTGCCCTGGCAGCGCAACACCCCGTCGACTCGCCCGGCGAGCAGCCCAGAAGGAGCGGTGCATCGTGTCCGGTGGAGAGGTGGCCGGCATCCTCGTGGCCGTCTTCTGGGCCATCCTGGTCTCGTTCCTGGCCGTGGCCCTCTTCCGGCTCGCCCGGACGCTCCGCGCGGCAGGCGAACTCGTCACGCGCGTGACCGAGGAGGCCGTCCCGCTGCTCGCGGAGGCCGGCGCCACGGTCCGCTCGGCGAACACGCAGCTCGCCCGGGTCGACGCCATCGCTTCCGACGTCCAGGAGGTCACGGCCAACGCCTCGGCCCTGTCCGCCACCGTCTCCACCGCCTTCGGCGGACCCCTGGTGAAGGTGGCCGCGTTCGGGTACGGGGTACGCCGCGCGCTCGGCCGGCACCGCGGCCCGGCCGGAGACGACGGCGGTGACGTCATCGTCGGCGGCCCGGTCGGCGGGCCCGCCGGCCGCGCCCGGGTGCCCGCCGCCCGCCGGGGCTCTTCCGCCAGGCGCAGAAAGGGCTGAGCAGCATGTTCCGTCGGACCTTCTGGTTCACGACCGGTGCGGCCACCGGCATCTGGGCCACCCTCAGGGCACAGCGCGCTCTGCGCCGCGTCTCCCCGGAGAGCATCGCCGCCACGACCGCCAACCGCGCCGTCGACACCGGCCGCCGCGCCCTGCTCTTCGCCCAGGACGTACGCGCCGCGATGGCCGAGCGCGAGGGCCAGCTCAACGACGCCCTCGGGCTCAGCCCCCGCACCCGCCCCGCGGAACTGCCGGGGCAGCGCGCCAAGGCGCAGCTCGAACGGAAAGCCGCCCGGCGCCGGCCCCAGGGCCGGAGCCCGTACCACCGCAATCGCAACCTGAAAGAGGACCACTGATGGAGTCGGCCGAAATCCGCCGCCGCTGGCTGCGCTTCTTCGAAGAGCGCGGGCACACCGTCGTGCCGTCGGCGTCGCTGATCGCCGACGACCCCACGCTGCTCCTCATCAACGCGGGCATGGTCCCCTTCAAGCCGTACTTCCTCGGCGAGGCCACCCCGCCGTACAAGCGCGCCACCAGCGTGCAGAAGTGCATCCGCACCCCGGACATCGACGAGGTCGGCAAGACCACCCGGCACGGCACGTTCTTCCAGATGTGCGGCAACTTCTCCTTCGGGGACTACTTCAAGGAGGGCGCCGCCACCCTCGCCTGGGAACTGCTCACCACCCCCCAGGACGCGGGGGGTTACGGCCTGGACCCCGAGCGTCTGTGGATCACGGTCTACGAGGACGACGACGAGGCCGAGCGCATCTGGCGCGACGTGGTCGGCGTGCCCCCCGGGCGCATCCAGCGCCTGGGCAAGGAGGAGAACTACTGGGACATGGGCGTGCCCGGTCCCTGCGGCCCCTGCTCCGAGATCAACTACGACCGCGGCCCCGAGTTCGGGGAGGCGGGCGGCCCCGCCGTCAACGACGAGCGCTACGTGGAGCTCTGGAACCTGGTCTTCATGCAGTACGTGCGCGGCCCCGGCAAGGGCAAGGACTACCCCATCCTGGGCGACCTGCCCCAGCAGAACATCGACACCGGACTCGGCCTCGAGCGGCTGGCGATGGTCCTGCAGGACGTGCACAACATGTACGAGACCGACACCTCGCGCGCCGTCATCGACAAGGCCGTGGAGCTGACCGGCGTGCGCTACGGCGCCGCCGAGCACTCGGACGTCTCGCTGCGCGTCGTCTCCGACCACATGCGCGCCTCCGTCATGCTCATCGGCGACGGCGTCACCCCCGGCAACGAGGGCCGGGGCTACGTGCTGCGCCGCATCATGCGCCGCGCCGTACGCAACATGAAGCTGCTCGGCGCCGACCGCCCGGTCGTCGGCGAACTGGTCGACGTCGTCATCGCCACCATGGGCGAGCAGTACCCGGAGCTGGTCTCCGACCGCAAGCGCATCGAGTCCGTCGCGCTCGCCGAGGAGGCCCGCTTCCTCAAGACCCTCAAGGCCGGCACCAACGTGCTGGACACCGCCGTCACCGAGGCCAGGGCCGCCGGCTCCGGCGTGCTCCCCGGCGACAAGGCGTTCCTGCTCCACGACACCTGGGGCTTCCCCATCGACCTCACCCTGGAGATGGCCGCCGAGCAGGGCCTGACGGTCGACGAGGACGGCTTCCGCCGGCTGATGAAGGAGCAGCGGGACCGGGCCAAGGCCGACGCCGCCGCCAAGAAGACCGGCCACGCCGACCTGTCCGCGTACCGCGAGGTCGCCGACTCCGCCGGCGCCACCGAGTTCACCGGCTACACCCAGACCGACGCCGAGTCCACCGTCGTCGGCCTGCTCGTCGGCGGCGTGGCCTCGCCCGCCGCCACGGAGGGCGACGAGGTCGAGGTCATCCTCGACCGCACCCCCTTCTACGCGGAGGGCGGCGGCCAGCTCGCCGACACCGGCCGGATCCGGCTCGGCTCCGGCGCCGTGGTCGAGGTGCGCGACGTGCAGCAGCCCGTGCCCGGCGTCAGCGTGCACAAGGGCGTCGTCCAGGTCGGCGAGGTCACCGTCGGCGAGCCGGCCCAGGCCGCCATCGACGTGAGCCGCCGCCGCGCCATCGCCCGCGCCCACAGCGCCACCCACCTCACCCACCAGGCGCTGCGCGACGCCCTCGGCCCGACCGCCGCCCAGGCCGGCTCGGAGAACGCCCCGGGCCGTTTCCGCTTCGACTTCGGCGCACCCGCCGCCGTGCCGGCCGGCGTCCTCGGCGACGTCGAGCAGAAGATCAACGAGGTGCTGTCCCGCGAACTCGACGTGACCGCCGAGGTCATGTCGATGCAGGACGCCAAGAAGCAGGGCGCGCTGGCCGAGTTCGGCGAGAAGTACGGCGACCGGGTCCGCGTCGTCACCATCGGCGACTTCTCCAAGGAGCTGTGCGGCGGCACCCACGTGCACAACACCGCCCAGCTCGGCCTGGTCAAGCTGCTCGGCGAGTCCTCCATCGGCGCCGGCGTGCGCCGGGTGGAGGCCCTGGTCGGCGTGGACGCGTACAACTTCCTCGCCCGCGAGCACACCGTGGTCCACCAGCTCACCGAGCTGCTGAAGGGCCGCCCGGAGGAACTGCCCGAGCGGATCTCCGGCATGCTCGCCCGGCTGAAGGACGCGGAGAAGGAGATCGAGAAGTTCCGCGCCGAGAAGGTGCTGCAGGCCGCCGCCGGCCTCGCGGAAGGGGCCAGGGACGTCCGCGGCGTCGCGCTCGTCGCCGCCCGGGTGCCGGACGGCACCGCCGCCGAGGACCTGCGCAAGCTCGTCCTGGACGTACGGGGCCGGATCCCCGGCGACCGGCCGGCCGTCGTGGCGCTCTTCTCCGTCGCGGGCGGTCGCCCCCTGACCGTGATCGCCACCAACGAGGCCGCCCGCGAGCGCGGTCTGAAGGCCGGCGACCTGGTGCGTACGGCCGCCAAGACGCTCGGCGGCGGTGGCGGCGGCAAACCCGACATCGCCCAGGGCGGCGGGCAGGACCCGCAGGCCGTCGGCGAGGCCGTGGCCGCCGTGGAGCGGGGTGTCGCGGAGACCGCCGCCTGATGCGGGGCAGCAGCCGGAGGATCCGGTGATCCGCCGCGGGCGCAGGCTCGCGGTGGACGTCGGCGACGCCCGGATCGGGGTCGCGTCCTGCGACCCCGACGGGATCCTCGCCACCCCCGTGGAGACCGTGCCGGGCCGGGACCTGCCGGCGGCGTTCCGCAGGCTGGCCGCGCTCACCGAGGAGTACGAGCCGCTGGAGGTGCTCGTCGGCCTGCCGCGCTCGCTGCACGGCGGCGAGGGCCCGGCGGCAGCCAAGGTCCGCGGCTTCGCGGAGAAGCTGGCGCGCCGCGTCCACCCCGTGCCCGTGCGGCTCGTCGATGAACGCATGTCCACGGTGACGGCGGCGCAGAACCTTCGTGCGGCCGGGAGGTCGAGCCGCAAGGGCCGGTCGGTTGTCGACCAGGTGGCGGCCGTTGTCATCCTCCAGAGTGCACTGGAAGCCGAACGGGTGTCGGGGGTCGCGCCCGGCGAGAGCGTCGAAGTGGCTATGTGATCGCGATACGGTAACGTGCCGCGCGGACACGGCACCCGTCGTATAAACGCACCGGCAGCCACGCGGCATAGGGGACTGATGACTGACTACGGCCAAAACCCCGGCTCCCAACCCTGGCAGCCCGACGACAGCCATTACAGCGGCCAGCAGGGCGGGCAGCCCGGCACCGGGCACCACACCTACGGGGGACAGCAGCCGCAGCAGCAGTACCAGCATCAGCCGCAGTCCTCCTGGGACTCGGGCCAGACGCCGCAGTACCCCGGCGGCTGGGACACCACCGGCGGTGGGATGCCGCTGGCCGACCCCTACGCCGCCCCCGCGCCGCGGCCCGACTACTACGGCACGCCGGACGCCCACCCGCCGCCGAGCCCGCATCCGCGGCGCCCGCAGCCACACCCGCAACAGGGGCACCAGCAGCCCTACGAGCCGAACCCGCACCAGCGGCCCGGGCCCCCTCCGCACCGGCAGCAGCCCTCCCAGGGGGGCCGCCGCCCCGGGAACCGCGAGGACTGGGACCCCGCCTCCCGCCCGCGCGAGCGCGACGAGCACCCCTTCTTCGACGGCGACGACGGTAACGACGACTTCGACGACGAGCCCCGCGGCCCCCGCCGCGGCGGCGGCCGGAGCGCCGGCCGCGGTACGGGCCGCGACCGGCGCGGCGGCAAGCGCCGCAGCGGCTGCGCCTGCCTCGTCGTCGCCCTCGTGCTGGCCGGCGGCCTCGGCGGCCTCGGCTACGTCGGCTACAACTTCTGGAGCGACCGCTTCGGCTCCGCCCCCGACTACTCGGGCGAGGGCCAGGGCAGCGTGACCGTGGAGATCCCCGAGGGCGCGAGCATCACGCAGATGGGGAACATCCTCAAGGACAAGGGCGTGGTCAAGAGCGTCCAGGCGTTCGTCGACGCCGCCGGCGACGAGATGCTGCACCCCGGCGCGTACACCCTGCACAAGGAGATGTCCGGCGAGGCCGCGGTCGAGATGATGCTGAGCCCGGAGGCCGCCAACGCGCTGGTCATCCCCGAGGGCCGGCGCGCCACCGCCGTCTACGCGATGATCGACGAGCACCTCGGGCTCGAGGAGGACACCACCGCCAAGGTCGCCGAGAAGGGCGACCTGGGCCTGCCCGACTGGGCGGAGGGCAACCCCGAGGGCTTCCTGTGGCCGTCGAACTACTCCGCCGCCGAGGGCACCGACCCCAAGAAGGTGCTGCGCGAGATGGTCAAGCGCGCCAACGGCACGTACACGGAGCTGGGTCTGGAGGAGAAGGCGGAGAAGGCGGGGCAGACCCCGTACGAGATCCTCACCATCGCCAGCCTCATCGAGGCGGAGGGGCAGTCGAAGGAGGAGTTCGGCAAGGTCTCGCGGGTCATCTACAACCGCCTGAAGCCGGACAACACCGCCACCAACGGCATGCTGCAGTTCGACTCCACCATCAACTACGCCAAGGGCGAGTCGGACCTCAATATCTCCAACCAGGACACCCAGTTCGACTCCCCGTACAACACCTACCTCCACGCCGGCCTGCCGCCCGGGCCCATCGACAACCCCAGCGAGCGGGCCATCGAGGCGGCCCTCGACCCGACCCCCGGTGACTGGCTGTATTTCGTCACCGTCAAGCCGGGCGACACGCGCTTCACCGCGAGCAAGGAGGAGCACGACCGCAACGTGGAGAAGTTCAACGAGTACCAGAGCGAGAAGGGGGACGAGTGAGGGACCGGCCCCGGCGTGCGGCCGTGCTCGGCTCGCCCATCACCCACTCGCTGTCACCCGTGCTGCACCGCGCCGCGTACGCCGAACTGGGCCTGACCGGCTGGACGTACGGCCGCTACGACGTGGACGAGACGCGGCTGGCCGGCTTCCTCGACAGCCTGACGCCGGGGGAGTGGGCCGGGCTCTCGCTCACCATGCCGCTGAAGCGCGCGGTGATCCCGCTGCTCGACGAGACCAGCGCCACGGCCCGGTCCGTCGAGGCCGTCAACACGGTCGTCCTGCACGACGACGGCCGCCGCTTCGGCGACAACACCGACATCCCGGGCATGGTCGCGGCGCTGCGTGAGCGCGGCATCGAGAAGGTCGACTGCGCCGCCGTCCTCGGCGCCGGCGCCACGGCCTCCTCCGCGCTCGCTGCGCTCGCCGCCGTCTGCGCTCGAGAGGTCACGGCGTACGTGCGCTCCGCCGCCCGCGCGACGGAGATGGAGCAGTGGGGCGAGCGCCTCGGTGTTCAGGTGCGCTGTACGGACTGGTCGAAGGCCGCCGCCGCCTTTGACGCGCCGCTGGTCGTCGCCACCACCCCGGCCGGCGCCACCGACGACCTCGCGGCCGGGGTCCCGGACCGCCCGGGCGCGCTCTTCGACGTGCTGTACGAGCCCTGGCCCACCCTGCTCGCCGGCGCGTGGGCCGCGCACGGCGGCACAGTCGTCGGAGGTCTCGACCTGCTGGTGCACCAGGCGGTGCTGCAGGTGGAGCAGATGACGGGCGCCGCCCGGGCCCCGCTGGCGGCCATGCGCGCGGCCGGCGAGGCCGCGCTCCGCGCCCGTACCGACTGACCCCTCGGCCCTTCAGCGGGTGACCCGCTGCCGGAGGGGGACAGGAGCCTGCCTGTCCAACCGTCCATTCCGCGGACCTGGACAAGCCCGGGGCCCGGAGCGTGCGAGGATCGGGGGCGAGGACTTCGCATTCGTAAGGGAGCACCGTTGAGCAGGTTGCGCTGGCTCACCGCAGGGGAATCGCACGGCCCCGCACTCGTCGCGACGCTGGAGGGGCTGCCCGCGGGAGTGCCCGTCACCACCGGCCTGGTCGCCGACCACCTCGCCCGCCGCCGGCTGGGGTACGGCCGCGGGGCGCGGATGAAGTTCGAGCGCGACGAGGTCACCTTCATCGGCGGCGTACGCCACGGGCTCACCCTCGGCTCCCCGGTCGCTGTCATGATCGGGAACACCGAGTGGCCCAAGTGGGAGAAGGTCATGGCCGCCGACCCGGTGGACCCGGCCGAGCTGGAGGGTGTCGCCCGCAACGCCCCGCTGACCCGCCCCCGCCCCGGCCACGCCGACCTCGCCGGCATGCAGAAGTACGGCTTCGACGAGGCCCGCCCGGTGCTGGAGCGCGCCTCCGCCCGCGAGACCGCGGCCCGGGTCGCGCTGGGCGCGGTGGCCCGCTCGTACCTGAAGGAGACCGCCGGCATCGAGGTCGTCTCGCACGTCGTGGAGCTGGGCGGCGCGCGGGCCCCGCACGGCAGCGTCCCCGTCCCGGCCGACGTGGCGCGGCTCGACGCCGACCCGGTGCGCTGCCTGGACACGGACGCGAGCAAGGCGATGGTCGCCGAGATCGACCAGGCCCGCAAGGACGGCGACACCCTCGGCGGCGTCGTCGAGGTCGTCGCGTACGACGTGCCGGTCGGTCTCGGCTCGCACGTGCACTGGGACCGCCGGCTGGACTCCCGGCTGGCCGGGGCGCTCATGGGCATCCAGGCCATCAAGGGCGTCGAGCTGGGCGACGGCTTCGCGCTGGCCCGTGTGCCCGGCTCGCAGGCCCACGACGAGATCGTCCGCACTGACGACGGCATCCGCCGCGCCTCGGGCCGCTCCGGCGGCACCGAGGGCGGGCTGAGCACCGGCGAGGTGCTGCGGGTGCGCGCCGCGATGAAGCCCATCGCGACGGTGCCGCGGGCGCTGGCCACCGTGGACGTCGCCACCGGCGAGGCCACCAACGCGCACCACCAGCGCTCCGATGTCTGCGCCGTGCCCGCCGCGGGCATCGTGGCGGAGGCGATGGTGGCGCTGGTGCTGGCCGACGCGGTGGCGGAGAAGTTCGGCGGCGACAGCGTCACGGAGACCGCCCGCAACGTCCGCGGCTACCTGGAGAACCTGGCGATCCGATGACCAGCAGCACCGAGGGCCGCGAGCGCCCCGACACCGCAGCCACCCCAGACGCCGCAGCATCCGCAGACGGTGCCGCCGCGGGCGGTACGGACGGTCCCGCCGTCGTGCTCGTCGGCCCGCCCGGGGCCGGCAAGTCCACCGTCGGCGCCGTCATCGCCGCCCGCCTCGGCACCACCGTCCGCGACACCGACGAGGACGTCGAGAAGGCCGCCGGCAAGCCCATCCCCGACATCTTCTACGACGACGGCGAGCCCGCCTTCCGTGCCCTGGAGCGCGCCGCCGTACGCGCCGCGCTCGCCGAGCACCCCGGCGTGCTGGCCCTCGGCGGCGGCGCCGTCATGGACCCCGGCACCCGCGAGCTGCTCGCGGCGCACCGCGTCGTCTTCCTCGACGTCGAGATGGCCGACGCGGTCAAGCGCGTCGGCCTCGACGCCCCCCGCCCGCTGCTCGCCGTCAACCCGCGCCAGCAGTGGCGCACCCTGATGGAACAGCGCCGTCCGCACTACACCGAGGTCGCCCGCGCGACCGTCACCACCGCCGGCCGCACGCCGGACGAGGTCGCCGAGCTCGTACTCGCCGCATTGGAGAGCCACCCCGCATGACACCGAGCGCCGAACGGGCCGAGGCCACCCGCATCCCCATCGGCGGCAGCGCCGGCACCGAGCCGTACGAGGCCGTCATCGGCCGGCAGTTGCTCGGCGAGCTGCCCCGGCTGATCGGCGAGCGGGCCGGGCGCGTCGCCGTCATCGTGCCGGAGGCGCTGGCCGAGACCGGCGAGGCGCTGCGCGAGGACCTGGCCGGCCAGGAGTACGAGGCCGTCGTCATCCAGGTGCCGAATGCCGAGGAGGCCAAGACCGCCGAGGTCGCCGCGTACTGCTGGCGGGCCCTCGGCCAGTCCGGCTTCACCCGCAGCGACGCCGTCGTCGGCGTCGGCGGCGGCGCCACCACGGACCTCGCCGGGTTCGTGGCCGCGACCTGGCTGCGCGGCGTGCGCTGGGTCGCCGTGCCGACGACCGTGCTGGGCATGGTGGACGCGGCGGTCGGCGGCAAGACCGGCATCAACACCGCGGAGGGCAAGAACCTCGTCGGCGCCTTCCACCCGCCGGCCGGGGTGCTGTGCGACCTCGCCGCGCTCGACTCCCTCGGCGTCCACGACTACGTCTCCGGCCTCGCCGAGGTCATCAAGGCCGGCTTCATCGCCGACCCGGCGATCCTGGAGCTGATCGAGGCCGACCCCGAGGGTGCCCGCACCCCCTCCGGGCCGCACACCGCCGAGCTGGTCGAGCGCGCGATCCGGGTCAAGGCCGAGGTGGTCTCCACGGATCTGAAGGAGTCGGGCCTGCGCGAGATCCTCAACTACGGGCACACCCTCGGCCACGCCATCGAGAAGAACGAGCGCTACACCTGGCGGCACGGCGCCGCCGTCTCCGTCGGCATGGTCTTCGCCGCCGAACTGGGCCGGATCGCCGGCCGCCTCGACGACGCCACCGCCGACCGGCACCGCGCGGTGCTCCGCGCCGTCGGGCTGCCCGTGACGTACCGCGGTGACCAGTGGCCCAAGCTGCTGCAGACCATGAAGGTGGACAAGAAGACCCGCGGCGACCTGCTGCGCTTCGTCGTCCTCGACGGGCTGGCGAAGCCCGCCGTGCTGGAGGGCCCCGACCCGGCCATGCTGCTCGCCGCGCACGCCGAGATCGCCGCCGACGCCGGGGAGGGCGCCGCATGACGCGCGTGCTGGTGCTCAACGGGCCGAACCTCGGCCGCCTCGGCTCCCGCGAGCCCGACGTCTACGGCGCCACGTCCTACGCCGGACTCGTCGAGCAGTGCGGCGCCCTCGGCAAGGAGCTGGGCTTCGAGGTCGACGTGCGGGAGACCAACGACGAGGGCGAGATGATCCGCTGGCTGCACGAGGCCGCGGACGGCCGGCTGCCGGTGGTGATCAACCCGGGTGCCTTCACGCACTATTCGTACGGAATGCGCGACGCGGCGGCGCAGCGCACGGCGCCGCTGATCGAGGTGCACATCTCCAACCCGCACGCCCGCGAGGAGTTCCGGCACACCTCGGTGATCGCCGCGGTGGCCTCCGGCACGATCGCGGGCTTCGGCATCGGCTCGTACCGGCTGGCGCTGCGTGCCCTGGCCGAGGAACTGGCCGCGTCCTGAAACCCCGGGTTCTCCCCCTCCGTCCGGACGGCTAAACGCCCCGCACCGCCATTGGGGGTTCCGGATCCTCTCTTCGGTGCGAAGGCGTAACTTCCGCGCGCCCGCCGCGGATAGGAGGGCGGGACCGCTGAGTCCCTGTCAGAACACCCGGATTCACCGATGACGAGGAGAGACACGGATGCGCGTATGGGCGCGGGTGGCGGTCGCGATGGTCGCGGCCCCGACGGGCGTGGGGTTGCAGGCCGGGGTCGCGGCGGCCGACGAGCACTACAACGGCGGCGCCGTCACGCACGGATCGAGCTTCGCGCTCCTTCGTGCGGGGCAGATCGACGACCCGATGGAGGACGTACTGGAGCACACCCTGCTGATCGGCGGAAAGCACACCTGGGACTAGGTCCGCGCGGGGCGCCTGGCAGGATCGTTCCCACCATGGCGGGTCGTACGGGTACCGTGCGGGGCTAGGACAGCCGCGGACCGCGGGGTACGGCGATGACCAGCCGGGTGCCGGTACGTGACGGGTCACAGAGCGAGGGTGCACGGGATGCAGCACGCAGTGGGGGTTCCGCAGCCGCCCCAGGGCAGACCTGGGCCGGGCGGCCCGCCGCCGGCGGCCGGGCCGCATGACGCGGTGGAGACGACCGGCCACATCAAGCTCCCGGTCGGCGGCCCCGTGGCCCTGCCCAGCCCGCCGCCCGCGCCCATGCCGCACGGAGCACCGCCGCCGACGGTGGCGGTGCTCCTCATCGGGCCGGCCGGGGCCGGCAAGACGACGGTGGCGCGGCACTGGGCGGACACCCGCAGGGCGCCGACCGCGCACATCAGCCTCGACGACGTACGCGAGTGGGTGCGCGCCGGCTTCGCCGACCCGCAGGCCGGCTGGACCGACCACTCCGAGGCGCAGTACCGGCTGGCCCGCCGCACCTGCGGCTTCGCCGCCCGCAACTACCTGGCCAACGGCATCTCCTGCATCCTCGACGACGCCGTCTTCCCCGACCGCCCCGTGGTCGGCCTCGGCGGCTGGAAGCGGCACGTCGGCCCCGGGCTGCTGCCCGTGGTGCTGCTGCCGGGCCTGGAGTCCGTCCTCGCCCGCAACGCCGCGCGGGTCGGCAACCGGCGGCTCGCGGACGAGGAGGTCGCCCGCATCCACGGCCGGATGGCCGGCTGGTACGGGTCGGGGCTGCCGATCATCGACAACTCGCACCACGACGTGCCCGCGACCGTCCGCATGCTCGACGACGTCGTCGGGCGCAGCCTGGCCAGCCCGCCGGCCTGGTAGCCCGGCCCCGGGGGCCGGTGCCTGTGCCCGCGCCGGGCTCCCGTGCCGGGCTCCCGTGCCGGGCTCCCGTGCCGGGCTCCCGTGCCGGGCTCCCGTGCCGGGCTCCCGCGCCGGGCTCGCGTACCGGGCTCCCGCGCGGGGCCGCGGAGCCGTCCGCCGCCGAGCCGCGTACGGGGCCGCGTGCCCGTACGGACGCGCTCGGGCGGCCCCGCGCACCTCGCCGCCCTAGGCTCGGATCATGCCCGAGGTGCACGCTGCCCGCCGTACCCGGCTGCGCTCTCACTGCGAGGCGGCCGGCAGTGACGCGGTGCTCGTCTCCCGGCCGGCGAACATCACCTACCTCGCCGGCTGCGCCCCCCCGGGGGCCGTCCTGCTGCTCGGAGCCGGCGAGGACATACTCGTACGCCCCGGCGACCCCGCGCAGGACCCGGCCGGCGTCCCGCACCCCGACGACCTGCGCGTCCACGCCCTCGGCGGCCCCGACGGGGACGCCGCCGTCGCGGCCACCGGGCTCGCCGCCGCCGGCGGCGCCACCGCGCTGGCCGTCGAGGAGCACCACCTGACCGTGGCCAGGCACCGCGCCCTGGCCTCCGTCGCGCCCCGGCTCGCGCTGACGGACCTGTCCCGCGCCGTGGAGCAGCAGCGCCTCGTCAAGGACGACGAGGAGATCGCCTGCCTGCGGATCGCCGCCGAGATCGGCGACCAGGCCCTCGGCGAGCTGCTGGAGTCCATCCTCGTCGGCCGCACCGAGCGGCACCTGGCGCTGGAGCTGGAGCGGCGGCTCGTCGACCACGGCGCCGAGGGGCCGGCGTTCCCCACCGCCGTCGGCACCGGGCCGCACGCCGGCCGCGCCGGGCACGTACCGACCGACCGGCGGGTGGAGGAGGGCGACTTCCTCACCGTCTGCCTGGGCGCGCGCTACCGCGGCTACCGCTGCGAGATCGGCCGCACCTTCGTCGTCGGCACCGCCCCCGACGCCTGGCAGATCGAGCTGTACGACCTGGTCTTCGCCGCGCAGCGGGCCGGCCGGGAGGCGCTGACGCCGGGGGTGGAGTACCGCGAAGTGGACCGGGCGGCGCGCCAGGTGCTCACCGCCGCCGGACACGGCGAGGGCGTCGGGCCGTTCACCGGCTACGGCGTGGGGCTCGAAATCGACGAGGACCCGCGGCTGGCCCCGGGGGCGATGGGTAAACTGGACGTTCGTGTGCCGGTCACCGTCGAGCCGGGAGTCTATCTCCCCGGCCGGGGCGGGGTCCGGATCGATGACACGCTCGTCGTCCGCTCGCCGGCGGACGGCGGTCCCGAGCTACTCACCATCACGACCAAGGAACTGCTCGCGCTCTGACCCCGGCCGGGTCGCAGGCGAATCCGGGCCTCCTTTGTCGTCCACGCAGTCCAGGAGATTTCGCGACGTGGCCACCACGAACGACCTGAAGAACGGCTTGGTGCTCAAGCTCGACGGCGACCAGCTCTGGTCCGTCGTCGAGTTCCAGCACGTCAAGCCCGGCAAGGGCCCTGCATTCGTCCGTACGAAGCTGAAGAACGTGCTCTCCGGCAAGACCGTCGACAAGACGTTCAACGCCGGGGTGAAGGTCGAGACGGCCAGCGTCGACCGCAGGGACATGCAGTTCTCGTACAAGGACGGCGAGTACTACGTCTTCATGGACATGGAGACGTACGACCAGATCCACGTCGATCTCAAGACCGTCGGCGACGCCGCCAACTACCTGCTCGAGGGCTTCGAGGCCACCGTGGCGCTGCACGAGGGCACGCCGCTCTACGTCGAGCTGCAGGCGGCCGTCGAGCTGACCGTCGCGCAGACCGACCCGGGCGTGCAGGGCGACCGCTCCACCGGCGGCACGAAGCCGGCCGAGCTGGAGACCGGCTTTTCCATCCAGGTCCCGCTGTTCATCAGCACCGGCGAGAAGATCAAGGTCGACACCCGCTCCGGCGAGTACCTCGGCCGCGTGAGCGGCTGACGTGGCCGCACGGAACACGGCTCGCAAGCGCGCGTTCCAGATCATCTTCGAGTCCGATCAGCGCGGCGCGCCTGCCGGGCAGGTGCTGGAGGACTGGATCCGGCTGGGCCGGACCGACCCCCGGCAGCCGCCGGTCGGAGACTTCACGCGGCGGCTGGTCGAGGGGTACGCGGAGCACGCCGCCCGCATTGACGAGCTGCTGGGCTCGTACTCGGTCGGCTGGACGCTGGACCGGATGCCGGTCGTGGACCGCAGCATCCTGCGGCTGGGCGCGTACGAGCTGATCTGGGAGGACGAGACGCCGGACGCGGTCGCGATCGACGAGGCGGTGCAGCTCACCAAGGAGTTCTCCACGGACGACTCCCCGGGCTTCGTCAACGGCCTGCTCGGCCGGCTCCAGGAGCTGAAGCCCCGGCTGCGCAGGGACGCGGACGCGAGCCCGGAGGCGGCGGCTGAAGCGAAGGCGGTCCCGGAGCCGGGAGCGGACGCGGACGGCGCGTCGGCGCCGCAGGCGGGCCGGGATGCCGGTGCGGACCAGGGCCGTGACACCGACGCCGACGGGGGCCGGAGCGCGGCGCGGGACGAGAGCGGCGACGCGGCGGCCACCGGGGACTCCGGCGCCGTCCCGGCGGAGGAGGTGCCGGACGGCGCGCGGTCGGACAGGACCTAGCGCTCCGCGCGCCTCTCCTGCGGACTGCCGCCGCCGGCGGGTCGGACCCGGACGGGTCCGACCCGCCGGCGGCGGTACGTTTCTGCTGCTGACGCCCGTCAGGCGTCCTCGTGGACCACGACCGCGCGGCGGGCGTCGGCGTCCAGGACGCCCCAGCCGATGAGCTGCTCGGTCAGCACGGAAGGCG
Organism: Streptomyces sp. CNP082; assembly: GCF_059570535.1. Classification (NCBI taxonomy): domain Bacteria; kingdom Bacillati; phylum Actinomycetota; class Actinomycetes; order Kitasatosporales; family Streptomycetaceae; genus Streptomyces; species Streptomyces sp. CNP082. The sequence goes on along the minus strand of NZ_JCANSZ010000001.1, from coordinate 244,988 downwards.
ACTGGTCGTAGATCACCGCGAGCGTCCGCAGGTCGTCCTGGCGGATCGAGAGGACCTTGCCGTTGTAGTCCCCGCGCTGGCTCTGGATCGTCGCCGCATAGCGCTGCAGCGGGCCCGCCTTCTCGGCGGGGATCTGGGCGAGGCGCTCCAGGTCCAGCACGAGCTTCGGCGGCGGCTCCGCGGCCCCGCCGGGCGCCGAACCCGGGAGAAGCTCCTGCACAGGCACCCCGTAGAAGTCCGCCAGCTCGGCCAGCCGCTGCACGGTGACCGCACGGTCCCCGCGCTCGTACGACCCGACGACGACGGCCTTCCAGCGCCCCTGGGACTTCTCCTCCACGCCGTGCAGTGAGAGGCCCTGCTGGGTACGGATGCCCCGGAGCTTGGCCCCGAGCTGTTTGGCGTATTCGCTGGACATATGGCTCCCCGGACGACAGTCTGGTAACTCACTGTGAGGTTACGCAGCGTAACTTGGCTTCGTCAAGCGGAAGATTCATCCGGTCGCCACCCATGAGGGTGGTAGGCGCGCGACGGTGGCGCGGTCCGGGCCCGGCGGTGGTGGTGTCCGGGCGCGCTGTTACGGTAGAGGGGACCTGACGTCCTTTAACGCCCGTCCTGTGAGGCGGGGAAGGGGGTCCTTTCCGTATGGACATGCACGACACAGGCAGCCCCGACCCGGCGCGGCCCGTTCTGGAGGCGCCGGACATCCAGCGGGTGCTGACCCGCATCGCGCACGAGATCGTGGAGCGCACCAAAGGCGCCCACGACGTGGTGCTCCTGGGCATCCCGACCCGCGGCGTGTGGCTCGGCCACCGGCTCGCCGCGAAGCTCGAGGAGATCACCGGCAGGAAGTTCGGCCAGTCGGGCGTCGGCTCGCTCGACATCACGATGTACCGCGACGACCTGCGCCTGGGCCCGCCCCGCGCGCTGGCCCGCACGGACATCCCCGCGGAGGGGATCGACGGCCGGCTCGTGGTGCTCGTGGACGACGTGCTCTTCTCCGGCCGCACGATCCGCGCGGCGCTCGACGCGCTGAACGACATCGGCAGACCGCGGGCAGTGCAGCTCGCCGTCCTGGTCGACCGCGGCCACCGCGAGCTGCCCATCCGCGCCGACTACGTCGGCAAGAACCTCCCCACGTCGCTGCGGGAGACGGTCCGCGTCCAGCTCACCGAGGAGGACGGCCGCGACGCCGTGCTGCTCGGCTCCAAGTAGGACGCCCGCCCCGCCCTGCCGGCCGCCGGGGGCGCACACCCCCGTGAGCCGCGGCGCGCGACCCGCCGTACCCACCACACCCCGGAGCACCCAGTGAAGCGCCATCTCATCTCGGCCGCCGACCTGTCCCGCGACGACGCCGTGCTGATCCTCGACACCGCCGAGGAACTGGCCAGGATCGCGGACCGGCCCATCAAGAAGCTGCCCACCCTGCGCGGCCGGACGGTGGTGAACCTCTTCTACGAGGACTCCACCCGCACCCGCATCTCCTTCGAAGCCGCCGCCAAGCGGCTCTCCGCCGACGTCATCAACTTCTCCGCCAAGGGCTCGTCCGTCTCCAAGGGCGAGTCGCTGAAGGACACCGCCCTGACCCTGGAGGCCATGGGCGCGGACGCCGTCGTCATCCGCCACCACGACTCCGGCGCCCCGCACCGGCTGGCCACCTCCGGCTGGATCAACGGCTCCGTCGTCAACGCCGGCGACGGCACCCACGAGCACCCCACGCAGGCGCTCCTCGACGCCTTCACCATGCGCCGCCACCTGGCGCCCGGCACCGGCGGCGGGCTCGACGGCCGCCGGATCACCGTCGTCGGCGACATCCTGCACAGCCGGGTCGCCCGCTCCAACGTGCTCCTGCTGCACACCCTCGGCGCCGAGGTCACCCTCGTCGCGCCGCCCACGCTGGTGCCCGTCGGCGTGGAACGCTGGCCCTGCGAGGTCTCGTACGACCTGGACGCCGTGCTGCCGAAGTCCGACGGCGTGATGATGCTGCGGGTGCAGCGGGAGCGGATGAACGCCGCGTTCTTCCCGACCGAACGCGAGTACGCCCGCCGCTACGGCCTCGACGGCGACCGGATGGCGCGCATGCCCGAGCACGCCCTCGTCATGCACCCCGGCCCGATGAACCGCGGCATGGAGATCACCGCCGAGGTGGCCGACTCGCCCCGCTGCACGGCGGTCGAGCAGGTCGCCAACGGCGTCTCCATCCGCATGGCCGTGCTCTACCTGCTGCTCGGCGGCGCACCGGGAGAGGCGCCCCCCGCGGGCACGGCAGCGGGCACGGCAGCAGCCACGACCGCGGGCACGGCCACCGGCACGAACACCCCGCCCGCCCCGACCACCGCACGCACCGAGGAGACCCACCGATGAGCAAGACCCTGATCCGCGGCGCGCAGGTCCTCGGCGGTGAGGCCCGGGACGTCCTGATCGACGGCGAGACCATCGCCGAGGTCGCCGAGCCCGGCGTGGCGCTGCCGGCCGACGGCGCCGACGTGGTCGAGGCCGCCGGGCACATCCTGCTGCCCGGCCTGGTCGACCTCCACACCCACCTGCGCGAGCCCGGCCGCGAGGACTCCGAGACCGTCCTGACCGGCACCCGCGCCGCCGCGAAGGGCGGCTTCACCGCCGTACACGCGATGGCCAACACCTTCCCCGTCGCCGACACGGCGGGCGTCGTCGAACAGGTCTGGCGGCTCGGCCGCGAGTCCGGCTACTGCGACGTGCAGCCGGTCGGCGCCGTCACCGTGGGGCTCGAGGGCAAGCAGCTCGCCGAGCTGGGCGCCATGCACGAGTCGGCGGCCGGCGTCGTGGTCTTTTCCGACGACGGCAAGTGCGTGGACGACGCCGTGATCATGCGCCGGGCGCTGGAGTACGTGAAGGCGTTCGACGGCGTCGTCGCGCAGCACGCGCAGGAGCCGCGGCTGACCGCGGGCGCCCAGATGAACGAGGGCGTCGTCTCCGCCGAGCTGGGTCTCGGCGGCTGGCCCGCCGCGGCCGAGGAGTCGGTCATCGCCCGGGACGTGCTGCTCGCCGCCCACGTCGACTCCCGGGTGCACGTCTGCCACCTGTCCACCGCCGGCTCGGTGGAGATCGTGCGGTGGGCGAAGTCCAAGGGCTGGCGCGTCACCGCCGAGGTCACCCCGCACCACCTGCTGCTCACCGACGAACTGGTCCGCTCCTACGACCCGGTCTACAAGGTCAACCCGCCGCTGCGCACCGAGACCGATGTACGCGCGCTGCGCGAGGCGCTGGCCGACGGCACCATCGACTGCGTCGCCACCGACCACGCCCCGCACCCGCAGGAGGACAAGGACTGCGAGTGGGCCGCCGCGGCCATGGGCATGGTCGGCCTGGAGACGGCGCTGTCCGTCGTGCAGGAGACGATGGTCGACACCGGCCTGCTCGACTGGTCCGGCGTCGCCGACCGGATGTCCTTCCGCCCCGCCGCCATCGGCCGCCTCGACGGCCACGGCCGGCCCATCGCCCCCGGCGAGCCCGCCAACCTCACCCTGCTCGATCCGTCCTACCGTGGTCCGGTGGACCCGCACACCTTCGTCTCCCGCAGCCGGAACACCCCCTACGCAGGCCGTGAGCTGCCCGGCCGGATCACGCATACGTTCCTGCGCGGCCGGGCCACCCTGGCCGGAGGGGAGCCGGCGTGAGCCTCGCCACCCTCCCCCATGGCCTTCAGGGCATGGGCGGTACCCTCATCGCCGACGAGCGGCAGTCGCAGCCGGTCACCGACTGGGCGGCGCGCATCGGCTGGGTCGTCGGCCTGATCCTGTTCATCGCGCTCGTCTACTGGCTGATGCGCGAGGGCTGGAAGTGGCGCGGCCAGCTCCAGTCCGGCATTCCGGACCTGCCCCCCATCCCCGACGACCCCGGCGCGGTGCGCCTGGAGCTGGCCGGGCGCTACCACGGCACCACCGCCGCCGGGCAGTGGCTGGAGCGCATCGTCGCCCACGGCCTGGGCGTACGCAGCCGCGTCGAGCTGACCCTCACCGAGCGGGGCCTCGTGGTCGTACGCCCCGGGTCGGCCGACTTCTTCGTCCCCGCCGCGCACCTGCGCGGCGCCCGGCTCGACAAGGCCATCGCCGGCAAGGTCCTCACCGAGGGCGGGCTGCTGGTGATCACCTGGGAGCACGCCGGCGCGGAGTACGACTCCGGGTTCCGCTCCGACCGCGCCGCCGAGCACGCCGCCTGGGTGGCGGCGCTCGGCGGGCCGCCCGCCGGGAAAGCCGCAGAGAACGCTCCCGTCGCCGACGCCGCGAGCACCGCAGACAGCACCACCACGGAAGGCAGACGATGACCGCAGCCCACCGCGGCCAGGGGAGCCCCGCAGTACTCGTCCTCGAAGACGGCCGCACCTTCCGCGGCCGTGCCTACGGAGCCACGGGGGAGACGTTCGGCGAAGCCGTGTTCTCCACCGGCATGACCGGCTACCAGGAGACCCTGACCGACCCCTCGTACCACCGCCAGGTCGTCGTCATGACCGCCCCGCACGTCGGCAACACCGGCGTCAACGACGAGGACGCCGAGTCGGCCCGCATCTGGGTCTCCGGCTACGTCGTGCGCGACCCCGCCCGGGTCCCCTCCAACTGGCGCGCCACCCGCTCCCTCGACGAGGAGCTGCGCCGCCAGGGCGTCGTCGGGATCTCCGGCGTCGACACCCGCGCGATCACCCGGCATCTGCGCGAGCGCGGCGCCATGCGCGTCGGCATCTTCTCCGGCGAGAAGGTCACCGGCCCCGACGCGATGCTCGCCCGGGTGCGGGAGCAGGAGCAGATGAAGGGCGCCGACCTCGCGCCCGAGGTCGCCACCGACGAGCCGTACGTCGTCCCCGCGATCGGCGCGAAGCGCTTCACCGTCGCCGCGCTCGACCTCGGCATCAAGGGCATGACGCCGCAGCGCATGGCCGAGCGCGGCATCGAGGTGCACGTGCTGCCCGCCACCGCCACGGCCGAGGAGGTCTACGCCGTCGGGCCGGACGGCGTGTTCCTGTCCAACGGCCCCGGCGACCCGGCCGCCGCCGACCTCACCGTGGTCCGCGCGGTGCTGGAGCGCGGCACCCCGCTGTTCGGCATCTGCTTCGGCAACCAGCTCCTCGGCCGCGCCCTCGGCTTCGGCACGTACAAGCTGAAGTACGGCCACCGCGGCATCAACCAGCCCGTCCAGGACCGGACCACGGGCCGCGTCGAGGTCACCGCGCACAACCACGGCTTCGCCGTCGACGCCCCCCTGGACGCGGTCTCCGACACCCCGTACGGGCGCGCCGAGGTCAGCCACGTGTGCCTCAACGACCAGGTCGTCGAGGGCCTGCGGCTGCTGGACCGGCCGGCGTTCTCCGTCCAGTACCACCCCGAGGCGGCGGCGGGGCCGCACGACGCGGCGTACCTCTTCGACCGCTTCGTCTCGCTCATGACCGCCCACGCAGACCACGCAGACCACGCAGACCACGCAGAACAGGCCGCACAGGCAGAACAGGGAGCCCAGCGTGCCTAAGCGCACCGATATCCGGTCCGTCCTGGTCATCGGCTCGGGCCCGATCGTCATCGGCCAGGCCGCCGAGTTCGACTACTCCGGCACGCAGGCGTGCCGCGTGCTCAGGGCCGAGGGCCTGCGCGTCGTGCTCGTCAACTCCAACCCGGCGACGATCATGACCGACCCGGAGATCGCCGACGCGACGTACGTCGAGCCGATCACGCCCGAGTTCGTCGAGAAGATCATCGCCCGGGAGCGCCCCGACGCCCTGCTGCCCACCCTCGGCGGGCAGACCGCGCTCAACACCGCGGTCTCGCTGCACGCGGCGGGGGTGCTGGAGAAGTACGGCGTGGAACTGATCGGCGCCAACGTCGAGGCCATCCAGAAGGGCGAGGACCGCGACCAGTTCAAGGAGGTCGTCGCGGAGGTCCGCCGCAAGACCGGGCACGGCGACTCGGCCCGCTCGGTGATCTGCCACTCCATGGACGAGGTGCTGGCCGGCGTCGGCCAGCTCGGCGGCTACCCCGTGGTCGTACGCCCCTCGTTCACCATGGGCGGCGCGGGCTCCGGCTTCGCGCACGACGAGGAGGAGCTGCGCCGCATCGCCGGCCAGGGGCTCGCGCTCTCGCCGACCACCGAGGTGCTGCTGGAGGAGTCCATCCTCGGGTGGAAGGAGTACGAGCTGGAGCTGATGCGCGACAAGCACGACAACGTCGTGGTCGTCTGCTCCATCGAGAACCTCGACCCGATGGGCGTGCACACCGGCGACTCCGTGACCGTAGCCCCGGCGATGACGCTCACCGACCGTGAGTACCAGATCCTGCGCGACATCGGCATCGCGGTCATCCGCGAGGTCGGCGTCGACACCGGCGGCTGCAACATCCAGTTCGCCGTCGACCCGGCCGACGGCCGGGTCGTCGTCATCGAGATGAACCCGCGCGTCTCCCGCTCCTCCGCGCTCGCCTCCAAGGCCACCGGCTTCCCGATCGCCAAGATCGCCGCGAAGCTGGCCGTGGGCTACACCCTCGACGAGATCCCCAACGACATCACCCGCGAGACCCCCGCGTCCTTCGAGCCCACGCTCGACTACGTGGTGGTGAAGGTGCCCCGCTTCGCCTTCGAGAAGTTCCCGGCCGCCGACGCGACGCTCACCACCACGATGAAGTCGGTCGGCGAGGCCATGGCCATCGGCCGCAACTTCACCGAGGCGCTGAACAAGGCGCTGCGCTCGGTCGAGAAGAAGGACGCCCCGTTCGACTTCGGCGGCCCGCCGCCCGGCCCCCGGGAGAAGGCCGCGCTGCTCGCGCGGGCCGCCGTGCCCACGGACGGCCGGCTGAACACGGTGATGGCCGCCATCCGGGCCGGCGCCACCCAGGCGGAGGTGCACGAGGCGACGCGGATCGACCCCTGGTTCGTCGACCAGCTCTTCCTGATCAAGGAGATCGCCGACGAGCTGGCCGCCGCGGACCACCTCGGCCCCGGCCTCCTCGCGCACGCCAAGCGCCACGGCTTCTCCGACGCCCAGATCGCGCGCGTGCGCGGGCTGCGCGAGGACGTGGTGCGCGAGGTGCGGCACGCGCTGGGCGTACGCCCGGTGTACAAGACGGTCGACACCTGCGCCGCCGAGTTCGCCGCGCGCACTCCGTACCTCTACTCCTCCTACGACGAGGAGACCGAGGTCGCCCCGCGCGAGCGCCCCGCGGTGATCATCCTCGGCTCCGGCCCCAACCGCATCGGCCAGGGCATCGAGTTCGACTACTCCTGCGTCCACGCCTCCTTCGCCCTCAGCGAGGCGGGCTACGAGACCGTGATGGTCAACTGCAACCCGGAGACCGTCTCCACCGACTACGACACCTCCGACCGGCTGTACTTCGAGCCGCTGACGCTCGAGGACGTGCTGGAGGTCGTGCACGCCGAGACCCAGGCGGGGCCGGTCGCCGGCGTCCTGGTCCAGCTCGGCGGGCAGACCCCGCTGGGGCTCGCGCAGGCGCTGAAGGACAACGGCGTGCCCGTCGTGGGCACGTCGCCGGAGGCGATCCACGCCGCCGAGGACCGCGGCGCGTTCGGCCGCGTGCTCGCCGAGGCGGGGCTGCCGGCGCCCAAGCACGGCACCGCGTTCTCCTTCGCCGAGGCCAAGACGATCGCCGCCGGGATCGGCTACCCGGTCATGGTGCGCCCGTCGTACGTGCTCGGCGGGCGCGGCATGGAGATCGTCTACGACGAGCCGTCGCTGGCCGCGTACCTGGAACGGCACGCAGGGCTCGTCTCCGCGCACCCCGTGCTCATCGACCGGTTCCTCGACGACACCATCGAGATCGACGTCGACGCGCTCTACGACGGCCACGAGCTGTACCTCGGCGGCGTCATGGAGCACATCGAGGAAGCCGGCATCCACTCCGGCGACTCCGCCTGCGCGCTGCCTCCCATCACCCTCGGCGGGCACGACGTCAAGCGGCTGCGCACCTCCACCGAGGCCATCGCGCGCGGTGTCGGCGTACGCGGGCTGATCAACATCCAGTTCGCGCTGGCCGGGGACATCCTGTACGTCCTGGAGGCCAACCCGCGCGCCTCCCGTACCGTCCCCTTCACCTCCAAGGCCACCGCCGTGCCGCTGGCCAAGGCCGCCGCCCGCATCTCGCTCGGCGCCACCGTCGCCGAGCTGCGCGCGGAGGGCATGCTGCCGGCCACCGGCGACGGCGGCACCCTGCCGCTGGACGCGCCGATCTCGGTGAAGGAGGCGGTGCTGCCGTGGACGCGCTTCCGCGACATCCGCGGCCGGGGAGTCGACACCGTGCTCGGCCCGGAGATGCGCTCCACGGGGGAGGTCATGGGCATCGACAGCGTCTTCGGCACGGCGTACGCCAAGTCGCAGGCCGCCGCGTACGGCGCGCTGCCCACCCGCGGCCGGGCGTTCGTCTCGGTCGCCAACCGCGACAAGCGCTCCATGGTCTTCCCCGCCCGCGAGCTGGTCCAGCACGGCTTCGAGCTGCTGGCGACCTCCGGCACCGCCGAGGTGCTCAGGCGCAACGGCATCGCCGCGACCGTCGTACGCAAGCACTCGCAGGGCCCGGGTCCTGACGGCGAGCGGACGATCGTGCAACTGATCCACGACGGCGACGTCGACCTCATCGTCAACACCCCCTACGGCACCGGCGGCCGGCTCGACGGCTACGACATCCGCACCGCCGCCGTCGCCCGCGGGGTGCCGTGCCTGACGACGGTCCAGGCGCTGGCCGCCGCCGTCCAGGGCATCGAGGCGCTGACCCGCGGCGAGGTGGGGGTGCGCTCCCTCCAGGAGCACGCCGGGCACCTCACCGAGGCCCGCTCCCGCTAGCCGCAGCCCCGACCCGCCGAGCCCCCTCCCGTCCCCGCCGCCCCGTCGGCCACCGCCGCCCCGCCGGACCACCGCCGGGCCGGCGGGGCACGGCACCCGAAGCAGCCGAAGGTCCCTTATGTACCCCTTGCTCTTCCGCGCCGTCCTCGCCCGCATGGACCCCGAGCGGGCCCACGGCCTGGCGTTCGCGGCCATCCGCGGCGCCGCCGCCGCACCCGGCGTGCGCAGCGCGGTGCGGGCCACCGCGGCCCCCCGCCACCCCGAGCTGCGCATCCGCGCCCTCGGCATCGACTTCCCCGGCCCCTTCGGGCTCGCCGCGGGCTTCGACAAGAACGCGGTCGGCGTCGACGGGCTGACCATGCTCGGCTTCGACTTCGTCGAGGTCGGCACCGTCACCGCCCGTCCCCAGGCCGGCAACGAGCCGACCCGGCTCTTCCGGCTGATCCCCGACCGGGCGCTGGTCAACCGGATGGGCTTCAACAACGACGGCTCCGCCGCCGTCGCCGCCCGCCTCGCCCGACGGCGGTTCGGGCAGCGCACCCCGTACCGGCCGAACGCCGTCGTCGGCGTCAACATCGGCAAGACCAAGGCCGTCCCCGAATCGGGTGCGATCGCCGACTACGTCACATCCACGGAACGGCTCGCCGGCCACGCCGACTACCTCGTCGTCAACGTCTCCTCGCCCAACACGCCGGGCCTGCGCGACCTCCAGGCCGTCCACCACCTGCGCCCGCTGCTCGAAGCGGTCCGCGCCGCCGCCGACCGCGTCCCTGGCGGCGCCGCGCGCGTACCGCTGCTGGTCAAGATCGCCCCCGACCTCGCCGACGCGGATGTCGACGCGGTCGCCGACCTGGCCCTGGAACTGGGCCTCGACGGCATCATCGCCACCAACACCACCATCGCCCGCGAGGGCCTGACCACCGCGCCGGCCCGCGTCGAGTCCATCGGCGCCGGCGGGCTGTCCGGGGCGCCGCTGCGGCGCCGCTCCCTTGAGGTGCTGCGCCGCCTCTACGCCCGTGTGGGCGCGCCCGGCGAGAACGGCATCGTGCTCGTCGGCGCCGGCGGCGTCGAGACCGCCGGGCACGCCTGGGAGCGCATTCTCGCCGGCGCCACCCTCGTCCAGGGCTACAGCGGCTTCATCTACGAGGGCCCGCTGTGGCCGCGCAGGATCCACCGCGGCCTGGCGGAGCTGCTGGCCGCGTCCCCGTACGCCACCCTCGCCGACGCCGTCGGCGCCGACACCAGGAAGGCGAACCCGTGAACCCGAACGCCCAGCACCCCCGGCACCCCCTGCCCTCCGAGCCCCCCGAGCCCCCCGAGCCCCCCGAGCCCTTCGGCCTCCGGCTGCACCGCGCGATGGCCGCCCGCGGCCCGCTGTGCGTCGGCATCGACCCGCACGCCTCGCTGCTGGCCCGCTGGGAGCTGCCGGACGACCCGGCGGGTCTGGAGCGGTTCACGATGACCGCCGTGGAGGCGCTGGCCGACCGCGTCGCCGTGCTCAAGCCGCAGTCCGCGTTCTTCGAGCGCTTCGGCTCCCGCGGCATCGCCGTCCTGGAGAAGGCCGTCACGGTGGCCCGGGCGGCCGGGGCGCTGGTCCTCATGGACGCCAAGCGCGGGGACATCGGCTCGACGATGGGCGGCTACGCCGCGGCCTACCTCGACAAGGACGCCCCGCTGCGCTCCGACGCGCTGACCGTCACGCCCTACCTCGGGTACGAGTCCCTGCGCCCGGCGCTGGACGCCGCCCGCGCGGCGGGCGCCGGCGTGTTCGTCGTCACGCTCACGTCCAACCCGGAGGGCGCCGAGGTGCAGCGCGCCGTCGTGCACGGCGCGCACGGCGCGCACGGCGCGCGGAGTGTGGCGCAGACGATGCTGGACCACATCGCCGCCGAGAACCGCGGTGCCGGGCCGCTCGGTTCGGTCGGTGCCGTCGTCGGCGCCACCCTCGCCGAGGCCGGCGCCGACCTGGCCACAGGCGGCCCGCTGCTGGCCCCCGGCATCGGCGCCCAGGGCGCCGCGCCGGCCGACCTCCCGCGGCTCTTCGGCGCCGCACTGCCCCAGGTCCTGCCGAGCGCAAGCCGGTCGGTGCTGGCCCACGGACCGGATATCGCGAGGCTGCGGACGGCGGCCGAACAATTGGCCGATGACGTACGGAAAGTATCCTCATAAACCGGGTGATATACCCAGAACTTGTCGCGGAACTTGAGTCTGACCAGGACTTTTCGTCTGTTCTCGCTGACTGGCGCGTTCTCGGCCGCTAGTCTCCGTCATCAGAGCGCGGGCGCCAGCGCGTTGCTCGTTGCTCCGCAGGTGCGGGGCCACTAGGTTCCACACCGTTCCATATCCGATTAGTTCGACATCCGAGGTGACGTAGGCGTGGCTCTTCCGCCCCTTACCCCTGAACAGCGCGCAGCCGCGCTCGAGAAGGCCGCAGCGGCTCGCCGGGAGCGCGCCGAGGTCAAGAATCGGCTGAAGCACTCCGGCGCTTCCCTGCACGACGTGATCAAGCAGGGCCAGGAGAACGATGTCATCGGCAAGATGAAGGTCTCCGCCCTGCTTGAGTCCATGCCCGGCGTGGGCAAGGTGCGTGCCAAGCAGATCATGGAGCGGCTCGGTATCTCCGAGAGCCGCCGGGTGCGCGGTCTGGGGTCCAACCAGATCGCCTCGCTGGAGCGTGAGTTCGGCAGCACCGGTTCCTGACGGTCCGAGGCACTTCCGGAAACCGGGATAATCGCTGCATGAGTACAGCCTTCTCCCGGGGGGCGGCCCCCGTCCCGCCGGCAGATCGTCCGCGGCTGACCGTGCTCTCCGGCCCCTCCGGGGTCGGCAAGAGCACGGTCGTCGCGCATCTGCGCAAGGTCCATCCCGAGGTGTGGCTCTCGGTCTCCGCGACGACCCGCAGGCCCCGCCCCGGCGAGCGGCACGGTGTCCAGTACTTCTTCGTCAGCGACGACGAGTTCGACAAGCTCGTCGCCAACGGCGAGCTGCTGGAGTGGGCGGAGTTCTCCGGCAACCGGTACGGCACCCCCCGCGGGCCCGTGCTGGAGCGGCTGGACGCCGGCGAGCCCGTGCTGCTGGAGATCGACCTGCAGGGGGCGCGGCTGGTCCGGGAGAGCATGCCGGAGGCGCTGCTGGTCTTCCTCGCCCCGCCGAGCTGGGACGAGCTGGTGCGCCGGCTGACCGGGCGCGGCACGGAGCCGCCGGCGGTCATCGAGCGCCGGCTGGACGCGGCGCGCACGGAGCTGGCGGCCGAGGAGGAGTTCGACGCGACCCTGGTCAACACCTCTGTCGAGGACGTCTCCGCCGAGCTGCTAGCCTTGATGCAGGTTTGATTCGTGAAGTTTCACTGGAAGGCTGGATAGGTTGTCCTCTCCCATCACCGCGCCCGAGGGCATCATCAACCCGCCGATCGACGAGCTGCTTGAGGCCACGGACTCCAAGTACAGCCTCGTGATCTACGCGGCGAAGCGCGCGCGGCAGATCAATGCGTACTACTCCCAGCTCGGCGAGGGCCTGCTGGAGTACGTCGGCCCGCTGGTGGACACCCACGTGCACGAGAAGCCGCTGTCCATCGCGCTCCGCGAGATCAACGCGGGTCTGCTGACCTCCGAGGCCACCGAGGGCCCCGCGCAGTAGGCATCCCTCATCCACCGGGCCCGGCAGCGCGGCTGCCGGGCCTGTGGTGTGTCATGGGGGGAGTGCAGGCGACGAGCGGCGGGGAGCGGGACATGGCGGAAGCAGCCGGGGAAACGGCAGCGGCAGGAGCAGCGGCACCTGCCGAGGTGGTGCTGGGCGTCAGCGGCGGCATCGCGGCGTACAAGGCGTGCGAGCTGCTGCGGCTGTTCACCGAGTCGGGTCACGCGGTACGGGCCGTGCCCACGGCCGCCGCGCTGCACTTCGTCGGCGAGGCCACCTGGGCGGCGCTCTCCGGCCGCCCCGCCGCCACCGAGACCTGGGCGGACGTGCACGAGGTCCCGCACGTGCGGATCGGCCGGCGGGCCGACCTCGTGGTCGTCGCCCCCGCCACCGCCGACGTGCTCGCCAGGGCCGCCCACGGCCTGGCCGACGACCTGCTGACGAACACGCTGCTCACCGCCTCCTGTCCGGTCGTCTACGCCCCGGCCATGCACACCGAGATGTGGGAGCACCCCGCCACCCAGGCCAACGTCGCCACGCTGCGGGCCCGCGGCGCCGTCGTCATCGAGCCCGCCGTCGGCCGGCTCACCGGCGCCGACACCGGCAAGGGACGGCTGCCGGAGCCGGCGGAGATCTTCGAGGTCTGCCGCCGCGCGCTCGCCCGCGGCGCCGGGGGCCTGGCCCCCGACCTCGCCGGGCGGCACGTCGTCGTCAGCGCCGGCGGCACCCGCGAGCCGCTGGACCCCGTCCGCTTCCTGGGCAACCGCTCGTCGGGCCGGCAGGGCTACGCTCTGGCCCGTACCGCCGTCGCCCGCGGCGCCCGGGTCACGCTGCTGGCCGCGAACACCGCGCTGCCCGACCCCGCGGGCGCCGACGTCGTCCGCGTCGGCACCGCCGTGGAGCTGCAGGAGGCCGTGGTGAAGGCCGCGGGCGACGCCGACGCCGTGGTCATGGCCGCCGCCGTCGCCGACTTCCGCCCGGTGACCTACGCCACGGGCAAGATCAAGAAGAAGGACGACCGCGAGCCGGACCCGATCGCGCTGACCCGCAACCCCGACATCCTCGCCGGGATCTCCGCCGGCCGCCCGCGCGCCGGGCAGGTCGTCGTCGGCTTCGCCGCCGAGACCGACGACGTGCTCGCCAACGGCCGCGCCAAGCTCGCCCGCAAGGGCTGCGACCTGCTCGTCGTCAACGAGGTGGGCGAGACCAAGGCGTTCGGCTCGGACGGCAACGAGGCCGTGGTGCTCACCGCCGACGGGCACGAGGTGGCCGTGCCGTACGGCCCGAAGGAGGCCCTGGCCGACGTGGTGTGGGACCTCGTGGCGCAGCGGCTCGATTCCTGAGGCAGCCGAGGCGACACTCCGGGCAGTTTATTGCCGCTTGCCACGGGGAACCCCTGAGGGAACCTGCGGTTCCCCTGGTCAACGGGCATCCAGGGACCGAGACGGGTTGTCCCCTGGGCGAGACTGCCGGATAAAATGGCCCGCGGGCCCGTCCCGGAAGCGCCCGGCCGGGTCCGCAACCGATTCAGCCAGCAGCCGCTGCGACCATGGGGAGCGATGTGTCCCGCCGCCTTTTCACCTCGGAGTCCGTCACCGAGGGCCACCCCGACAAGATCGCTGACCAGATCAGCGACGCCATCCTCGACGCCCTGCTCACGGACGACCCGCACTCCCGTGTCGCCGTCGAGACGCTGATCACCACCGGCCAGGTGCACGTGGCCGGCGAGGTCACCACCTCGGGCTACGCGGACATCGCGACCCTCGTGCGCAACAAGATCCTCGAGATCGGTTACGACTCGTCGAAGAAGGGCTTCGACGGCGCCTCCTGCGGCGTCTCCGTCTCCATCGGCTCCCAGTCGCCGGACATCGCCCAGGGCGTGGACACCGCGTACGAGAGCCGTGTCGAAGGGTCCGGCGGCGACGACCTCGACCTGCAGGGCGCCGGCGACCAGGGGCTGATGTTCGGCTACGCCTGCGACGAGACGCCCGAGCTGATGCCGCTGCCCATCCACCTGGCGCACCGGCTGTCGGCCCGGCTCAGCGAGGTCCGCAAGAACGGGACCATCCCCTACCTGCGCCCCGACGGCAAGACGCAGGTCACCATCGAGTACAACGGCGACAAGGCGGCCCGTCTCGACACCGTCGTCGTCTCCTCGCAGCACGCCTCCGACATCGACCTCGACTCCCTGCTGACGCCCGACATCCGCGAGTTCGTCGTCGAGCCGGAGCTCAAGGCCCTCCTCGACGACGGCATCAAGCTGGACACCGAGGGCTACCGCCTGCTGGTCAACCCCACCGGCCGGTTCGAGATCGGCGGCCCCATGGGCGACGCCGGGCTCACCGGACGCAAGATCATCATCGACACCTACGGCGGCATGGCCCGGCACGGCGGCGGCGCCTTCTCCGGCAAGGACCCCTCCAAGGTCGACCGCTCCGCCGCCTACGCCATGCGCTGGGTCGCCAAGAACGTCGTGGCCGCCGGCCTCGCCTCGCGCTGCGAGGTGCAGGTGGCGTACGCGATCGGCAAGGCCGAGCCGGTCGGGCTCTTCGTCGAGACCTTCGGCACCGCGACGGTCGACGTCGAGAAGATCGAGAACGCCATCTCCGAGGTCTTCGACCTGCGCCCGGCCGCCATCATCCGCGACCTGGACCTGCTGCGCCCGATCTACTCCCAGACCGCCGCGTACGGCCACTTCGGCCGCCCGCTGGCCGACTTCACCTGGGAGCGGACCGACCGCGTCGACGCCCTGCGCAAGGCCGCCGGCAGCTGAGCGCGCCAGCCGTTCCCGCAGCCCCGGACCCCGGTCCGGGGCTGCGGGCTGTCCGGCGGGGTGTCCGCGGCGTCTGGTAGGACAAAGAGGTGAGCAGCGACGACGGCCGGCGGCCGGCACCGGAGGGGGCGGAGCAGCTCGCGCTCATCCGGGAGACCGTGCGCAAGGCCAAGGGCCCCCGCGCCCGCCCGCGCACCTGGCGCGGCGCCCCGCTTGCCGAGGAGCTGCCCGTCGCCCGCGTCCTGGTCGACAAGGGGCTGCTCCACCTCGACCGCCTCTTCGACTACGCCGTGCCCGCCGCCATGGACGCCGAGGCGCGCCCCGGCGTGCGCGTGCGCGTCCGCTTCGGCGCCGGCGAGCGCGAGGGGCGCCGGGAGGGCGGCGGGCTGATCAACGGGTACGTCGTCGAGCGCCGGGCCGACAGCGACTTCCCCGGTACGCTCGCGCCGCTCGCCCAGGTCCTCTCGCCCGAGCCCGTCCTGGGAGCGGAGCTCCTGGGCCTGTGCCAGGCCGTCGCCGACCGGTACGCCGGCGCCCTGGCCGACGTCGTCCAGCTCGCGCTGCCGCCGCGGATGGCCCGCGCGGAGAAGAAGCCCTCGCCCGACCCGCTGCCGCCGCCCCCGGCCCCCGGCCCCGGAGGCTGGACGCGCTACGGGAACGGGCCCGAGCTGCTCACAGCGCTGGCCGACGGCGGCGCCCCGCGCGCGGTGTGGACGGCGCTGCCAGGACCCGACTGGCCCGACGAGCTGGCCCGCGCGCTGGCCGCCGCGCTGGCCGCCGGCCGCGGCGCGCTCGCCGTGCTGCCCGACGGCCGCGCCGCCGCCCGCGTCGACGAGGCGCTGACCGCCCTCGTCGGCCGCGGCCGGCACGTGCTGCTCACCGCCGACGCCGGGCCCGAGGCCCGCTACCGCCGCTGGCTCGCCGTCAGCCGCGGTGCCGTCCGCGGCGTCGTCGGCACCCGGGCCGCCGCCTTCGCGCCCGTACGGGACCTCGGCCTCGCCGCCATCTGGGACGACGCCGACACCTCCCACGCCGACGACCGCGCCCCGCAGCCGCACGCCCGCGAGATCCTCGCCCTGCGCGCCGGCCGCGAGCACGCCGCGCTTCTCGTCGGCGGCCACGCGTGCAGCGTCGAGGCCGCGCGCTACGTCGAGAGCGGCTGGGCCCAGCCCGTCGCCGCCGCCCGCGAGACGGTCCGGTCGGCCGCCCCGCTCGTCCGGACCGTCGGCGACAGCGAGCAGGCCCGCGACGCGGCGGCCCGCGCCGCCCGGCTGCCGACGCTCGCGTGGCAGGTCGCCCGGGAGGGCCTGCGTGCAGGCCCGGTGCTGGTGCAGGTGCCCCGCCGCGGGTACGCGCCCCGGCTGGCCTGCGCCCGCTGCCGCGCGCCCGCGCGCTGCGTCCGCTGCGCGGGGCCGCTGGTCGGCGAGGGTCGCGGTCAGGCGCTGGTGTGCGGCTGGTGCGCTACGCCGGAGTCCGCCTGGCGCTGCCCCGAGTGCGGGGGTACGCGGCTGCGCGCGCAGGTCGTCGGCGCCCGGCGGACGGCGGAGGAGCTGGGGCGGGCGTTCCCGTCGGTGCCGGTGCGCACGTCCGGCCGCGACCATGTGCTGGCGCGGGTCCCGGATGCCCCGGCGCTGGTCGTCAGCACGCCGGGCGCCGAGCCCGTCGCGGAGGGCGGGTACGCCGCGGCGCTGCTGCTCGACGGCTGGGCGCTGCTGAACCGCCCGGACCTGCGGGCCGGGGAGGAGGCGCTGCGGCGCTGGCTGACCGCCGCCGCGCTGGTCCGCGGCGCCGCCGCCGGCGGGGTCGCGGCCGTCGTCGCCGACCCGGCGCAGCGGCCGGTGCAGGCCCTGGTGCGCTGGGACCCGGCGGGCTTCGCCCGCACGGAGCTGGGGGAGCGGGCGGAGCTGGGCTTCCCCCCGGTCTCCCGGATGGCGGCGGTCTGGGGACCGGGGGAAGCGGTCACGGCGTTCGTCGGCGGCGCGGAGCTGCCGCCGTCGACGGAGGTGCTGGGTCCCGTGCCGGTGCCGCAGCCGCCCGCCGGTCCGCGGGCGGCTGCGGGCGGGGGCCCGGCGCCGGGGGAGCCGTGGGAGCGGATCCTGCTGCGCGTACCGCCTGGTCACGGAGGTGCCCTGGCGGCGGCCCTCAAGGCGGCACAGGCCGCCCGCATGGCCCGCCGCGCGGGTCCGGCGCTGCGGATCCGCATCGACCCGCCGGACATCGGCTGAACGTGCCCCCGCCGGGCTCTGCGGATGGGCCTGCGGCGCCGCGGGGGGCGTGTCCCACGGCGTGGTGCAGGCGCGGGTGCTGCTGTCCGGCGCCGCTTACGCTGTCACCGACCCCGGCGCGGCGGGGAGCCGCCGCGTCTGCCGGGGCGGGATCGACTCCGTGACCGGGGCGGCCCCTGGCGGCCAGCGCTGCCGGACGCATCCTCGCCCCCGGCTCGCCGCCCTCAGGACTGCGTGATCGCCACCGCGTCCGGCGCCGCCTGCGGCGGCGGGCCGCCCGGGGCCGGGCGGGCGGCGGGGACGACCGGGAGCGTGCCCGCGGCTGCGGGGCCGCCGGCCTCGGCGGCGTCGCGGCCGGGCTGCTGGGCCCGGCGGGAGCCGTAGCGGCGGTGCACCGCCTGCTTGGTGACGCCCAGCGCCGAGCCCACCGCGTCCCAGGAGAAGCCGAGCGAGCGGTCGAAGTCGACGGCCGCGGTCACCAGCGTCTCGACGCTGTCCCGCAGCTCCTGGGCGAGCCGCACCGTGGGCGCCGGGGCCCGCCCGTACACGACGAAGCCCGCGGACGGGCCCGTCCGCCGGGGGCGGTAGACGTTGCCCAACTGGGCGGTGAGGGTACGCAGCGCGTCGACCTGCCTGCGCACCCTTTCGATGTCCCGCACCAGGAGCTGCAGGCTCGCCCGCGCCTGGGCGTCGTGGCTTGCGTGGTCGGCCATGGAGAAGCCTCTCGAACCGGCGTCGTTCGGATCGGGCTGCGGAGCGGCCCGTTTCGGTCACTTTTCACTTTCCTGACTGAGCAACGCGACACTTACCCGGCGGTCACGGGTCGGGGGCGCGCGCTCCGCGCCCGGGAGCGTGCGGCCGACCGCACGCCCCGGGCGTATCCGCACCTCAGCGTTCCGCCCGCGCCCGCCCCCGTGCCGGCCTGCGCCGGGTCCTAGACTTGGCCCGCCCCGCCACCGCTGCTGCCGCTTCCCGTCAGCGCACCCGCACTGCACGGCCGCACTGCACGGCCCGCACGAACCACCGCCGCCATCGCCGCCGAGAGGACCCGCACCGCCCATGAGGCTCGTTTTCGCCGGTACCCCGGAAGTCGCCGTCCCCGCACTCGACGCCCTGCTCGCGTCGGACCGGCACCAGGTCGCCGCCGTCGTCACCCGGCCCGACGCGCCCGCCGGGCGGGGCCGGCGGCTGGTGGCGAGCCCGGTCGCGCAGCGGGCCGAGGAGGCCGGCGTCGAGGTGCTCAAGCCCGGGCGGCCGAAGGAGCCGGAGTTCCTGGACCGGCTGCGGGCCATCGCCCCCGACTGCTGCCCCGTCGTCGCGTACGGCGCGCTGCTGCCCAGGACCGCGCTCGACATCCCCGTGCACGGCTGGGTCAACCTGCACTTCTCGCTGCTGCCCGCCTGGCGCGGCGCCGCGCCCGTGCAGCACGCGGTCCTCGCCGGCGACGAGGTGACCGGCGCGACCACGTTCCGCATCGAGGAAGGGCTCGACTCCGGGCCGGTATTCGGGGTCGTCACCGAGCAGGTGCGGCCCACCGACACCAGCGGCGACCTGCTGACCCGGCTGGCCATGGCCGGCGCGGGCCTGCTCGCCGCCACCATGGACGGGATCGAGGACGGCAGCCTCAAGGCCGTGCCGCAGCCCGCCGAGGGCGTGACCTCGGCGCCGAAGATCCAGGTGGCGGACGCCCGGCTGGACTTCGCCGCCCCCGCGCTGCGCGTCGACCGCGTGGTGCGCGGCTGCACGCCGGCGCCCGGCGCGTGGACGACGTGCCGCGGCGAGCGGCTGAAGATCCGCTCGGTCGCCCTGCGCCCCGAGCGCACCGGCCTGGCACCCGGCGAGCTGGCCGTGACGAAGTCCGCGGTGCACGTGGGGACCGGTTCGTACGCCGTGGAGCTGCAGTGGGTGCAGGCCCAGGGCAAGCGGCCGATGGCGGCGGCGGACTGGGCGCGCGGGGTGCGCATCGCCTCCGGCGAACGCCTCGGCGACGGGCAGCAGCCGCCCGGGGCGTAGGCTTCCGGTGTACGCAACTGCCAGCCCCGGAGCACATTTCACCGTGAGCGACCAGCCGCGCCGTCGCCGGCCCGCCAAGCCCTACCGCAGGCCGCAGAAGGACCCCGTACGGATCCTCGCCTTCGACGCGCTGCGCGCAGTCGACGAGCGCGACGCCTACGCCAACCTCGTGCTGCCGCCCCTGCTCCGCCAGGCCCGGCAGCGCGGCGGGTTCGACGACCGGGACGCGGCGCTGGCCACCGAGCTGGTCTACGGCACGCTGCGGCGCCAGGGCACGTACGACCGGATCATCGCCGAGTGCGTCGACCGCCCGCTGCGCGAGGTCGACCCGGAGGTGCTGGACGTCCTCAGCCTCGGCGCCCACCAGCTCCTCGGCACCCGCATCCCGCCGCACGCCGCGGTCTCCGCGACGGTGGAGCTGGCGCGCGTGGTGCTGGGCGACGGGCGGGCCCGGTTCGTCAACGCCGTGCTCCGCCGGATCGCCGCCCGCGACCTCGAGGCGTGGGTGGCCGAGGTCGCGCCGCCGTACGACGAGGATCCCGAGGAGCACCTGGCCGTCGTCCACTCCCACCCCCGCTGGATCGTCTCCGCGCTCTGGGACGCCCTCGGCGGCGGCCGGGCCGGGATGGAGGAGCTGCTCGCCGCCGACAACGAGCGGCCCGAGGTCACCCTCGTCGCCCGTCCCGGCCGGGCCGTGCCGGCGGACCTCAGCGGCCCGGACACGCTGCCGGGACGCTGGTCCCCGTACGCGGTGCGGCTGGCCGAGGGCGGCGACCCGGGCGCGCTGGACGCGGTCCGCGACGGGCGGGCCGGGGTGCAGGACGAGGGCAGCCAGCTCGTCGCGCTGGCGCTGGCCAACGCGCCGCTGGAGGGCCCGGACACCCGCTGGCTCGACGGCTGCGCGGGCCCCGGCGGCAAGGCGGCGCTGCTGGCGGCGCTGGCCGCGGAGCGCGGCGCGGCGCTGGTGGCGGCCGAGAAGCAGCCGCACCGGGCCCGGCTGGTGGCCCGCGCGCTCGCCGGCAACCCGGGCCCGTACCAGGTCGTCGTCGCCGACGGCACCCGGCCGGCCTGGCGGCCCGGCGGCTTCGACCGCGTCCTGGTCGACGTCCCCTGTACGGGCCTGGGCGCCCTGCGCCGCCGCCCCGAGGCCCGCTGGCGCCGCCGCCCGGAGGACCTGGCGGGCTTCGCGCCCCTCCAGCGGGCGCTGCTGGAGGACGCGCTGCGGGCGGTACGCACCGGAGGCGTCGTCGGCTACGTCACCTGCTCCCCGCACCCCGCCGAGACCCGCGCGGTCGTCGACGACGTGCTGAAGGCGGCCGGCGCCCCCGCCGCCGAGCTGGTCGACGCCCGCCCGCTGCTGCCCGGCGTACCGGACCTCGGCGACGGGCCCGACGTCCAGCTCTGGCCGCACCGCCACGGCACCGACGCCATGTACCTCGCGCTGCTGCGCCGCACCGGCTGAGAGGCGGGCGGCCCCGGCCCGGCCGGCGGGACAGGCACCGAAGCGGCATTCCGGTCCGCGCACGGTGAACAGACAGTGGCCGTACGGGGACCGCGGCGCCGGCCCCCGCGCGGGCATGGCAGGCTGGGGGCATGGCAGTCCAGATCAACCCCAGCATCCTCTCCGCCGACTTCGCACGGCTCGCCGAGGAGGCGGACGCCGTCTCGGGTGCCGACTGGCTCCACGTCGACGTCATGGACAACCACTTCGTGCCCAACCTGACGCTCGGCGTCCCGGTCGTCGAGTCGCTGCGGCGGGCCACCGACACCCCCCTGGACTGCCACCTGATGATCGACGAGCCGGACCGCTGGGCCCCGGCGTTCGTGGACGCGGGCGCCGGCTCCGTGACGTTCCACGCCGAGGCCGCCGCCGCGCCGGTGCGCCTGGCGCGCGAGCTGCGCGCGAAGGGGGCGCGGGCCGCGATGGCGCTCAAGCCCGCCACCCCCGTCGAGCCGTACGAGGATCTGCTGCCCGAGCTGGACATGCTGCTGGTCATGACCGTCGAGCCGGGCTTCGGCGGCCAGGCGTTCCTGGACATCATGCTGCCGAAGGTGCGCCGCACCCGGGAGCTGATCGCCAAGCACGGCCTGGAGCTGTGGCTGCAGGTCGACGGCGGCGTCTCCGCGGAGACCATCGAGCGGTGTGCCGAGGCCGGCGCGGACGTGTTCGTCGCGGGTTCCGCGGTGTACGGGGCCGAGGACCCGGCCGCCGCGGTGCGGGCGCTGCGCGCCCAGGCGGCGGCGGCCAGCGAGGGCGCGGCCTGGGCCGCGGGCTGCCACTAGCGTCCGCGTACCACTGGCGCTGCCCCGGGCCCGTGGCCTGCGGCCTCGCGGAGCCGGTCCCTCCGGGCCCGGATCGTGAAAGTATTGAGGATCAGGCAGCGCCTTCGAGCAGCGCCGCTGGGGAGAGCAAAGGAGATCTCGGTGTCGACGGGCCGGACGGCTGCGCGGATGGGACCCGCGGAGCTGGTGCAGGCGGCGGCGATGGCCCGCCGCTTCTACCTCGAGGGCAAGTCCAAGATCCAGATCGCCGACGAGTTCGGCGTCAGCCGCTTCAAGGTCGCCCGGGTGCTGGAGACCGCCCTCGAACGCGATCTCGTACGGATCGAGATCCGCGTCCCCGCCGAACTCGACGCCGAGCGCTCCGACGCCCTGCGCGCCCGCTTCGGGCTGCGGCACGCCGTCGTCGTGGAGGCCCCGGCCGACGCCGTGCCCGACCACACCCGTGACCCGGAGAGCCTCGGCAGCGTCGCCGCCGACCTGCTCGCCGAGCTCGTCACCGAGGGCGATGTGCTGGGCCTGGCCTGGGGCCGGTCCACGATCAACATGGCGCAGGCGCTGCACCGGCTGCCCCCGTGCACCGTCGTCCAGCTCACCGGCGTCTACGACGCGGGCACCGCCGAGCGCGGGTCCGTGGAGGCGGTGCGCCGCGCCGCCGAGGTCGCCGGCGGCGAGGCCCACCCCATCTACGCGCCGATGCTGCTGCCCGACGCCGCCACCGCCACCGCGCTGCGCAGCCAGACCGGGGTGGCCCGTGCCTTCGAGTACTTCGACAAGGTGACCGTCGCCGCAGTCTCCATCGGCTCCTGGGAGGCGGGCGTCTCCGCCATGCACGACATGCTCTCCGAGGACGAGCGCGAGCACTACGCCTCGCTGGGCGCCGCAGCCGAGATGTCCGCGCACCTCTTCGACGCCGAGGGCCGGCGCATCGGCCGCGACCTGGGGGAGCGGTGCATCACCGTGGAGGCGGACCGGCTGCGCCGGATCCCCGAGGTGGTCGCCATCGCCGGCGGCGCGCGCAAGCGCGAGGCCATCGTGGCGGTGCTGCGCTCGGGCCTGGTCACCAGCCTGGTCACCGACACCGCCGCCGCGGACTATCTGCTGGACGAGGTGGCGCCGGGCCCGCGCCCCGCGCTGGACCGCGCCGACCCCGACGACCTCTAGCGCCGCGGGGCCCGTTGCGTACGGCGGACAACCCGTCCCGTACGTACGGACAGGGCCGCGCGGCTCAGTCCGCCTCCGGATGCAGCGGGCCGGACAGCACGCCCGGGATCTGGGAGCGCGAGGTGAAGCCGAACTTCGCGAGGATGTGCTCCACGTGCGCGTCCACGGTGCGCTTGGAGATCACCAGCTTCTCGGCGATCTCCCGGTTCGTCAGCCCCCTGGCCACCAGCCCCGCCACCTGCCGCTGCCGCGGTGTGAGGCCGTCGCCCGCGCCCGGCGGCTGCGCCGGGACCGCAGGCGCGGCCGACGCCGCCTCGTCGCCGAGGGCCAGCGCCACGGCGGCGTCGGTGGGCAGCCGGCCGCCCTCGCGGAACGCCGTGTCGTAGCCGTCGTTGCCCAGCGCCTCGCGCGCCGCGTCGGCCGCGCTGCCGTGCAGATCGTGCAGGACGTGGATGCCGAACCTGGCCTCCTTGACCGCCCGGCGCCACAGCGCGTCCGCCGCGCCCTGCAGCGTGGCCACCCGCTCGAAGTGCCGCAGCTCCGCGGCGCGCCAGGCGAAGCCCTCCAGGAAGTGCGCGACGCCCATCAGATCGTGCAGCACCGCCTTGGCGCGGATGCCCTGCCGGGCGCACTCGATGCTCTCCAGGTGGTCGCCCTTCAGCCACAGGCCGATGCTCTTGACCCACAGGGCCCAGCCGCGCGACCACAGCTCGGCGGGGGTGGCGGCGTTGCGCCTGAGCGAGTCCTCGCTGAGCGCGATGCCCTCGCCCGTACCGCCGTTGAGGACGTGGAAGAAGCCCACGATGAAGCCGCTCATCAGCAGCGCGGTCGCGTCGCCCTGCTCGGCCAGCTCCCGCCGGGCCGCCTCGAACCCGTCGGCGACGCCCTCGGCCCGGCCGCGGAAGTAGCGGGAGTGGTGGCGGAAGGTGCGCGTCCAGGCGAGGCCCGTACGGTCGTCGATGCGCAGCGCGACGGCCTCGGCCTCGTCGAGCAGCGCGAAGGTGTCCCCGCGCTCTCCCTGCATGTCCATGAACCAGCAGGTCAGCCAGAGGGCCTTGACCCGCTCCGCGCGGTCCTCGGGGCAGCGGTCGAGGGCGCGGCGGAGCCAGTAGCGGCCCTCGGTGAGCAGCCCGGTGCAGAGCCAGTAGCCCCACAGCAGCGTGGCCATCTCCAGGCCCGCGGACGCGTCGTCGGGGTCGGCGACGCAGAACTCCAGCGCGACCCGTACGTCCGCCTGGTCGCGCACCATCTGCCGCAGCAGCGCCGCCTGCCGGTCGCCGGTCCACTCGGCGTCGAACAGCCGGGCCCGGCGCAGGAAGTGGTCGCGGTGCCGGCGCCGGGTGCGCTCCGCCTCCGCGCCGGGGCCGAGCTGTTCGAGGCCGAACTCCCGGATGGTGTCGAGCATCCGGTAGCGGGTGCCGTCCTCGGACTCCACCCGCAGCACCACGGACTTCTCCACCAGCCCGATCAGCGCGTCGAGCACCCCCTCGACGGGCAGCGCCCCCTCGGCGCCGACCGCCTCGGCGACGTCCAGGCTGAACTCCCCGGCGCACACCGCGAGCCGGGACCACAGCAGCCGCTCGGGCTCGGTGGACAGCTCGTAGCTCCAGCCGATGGTGGTGCTCAGCGTCTGGTGCCGCGGCACGGTGGTGCGCCGACCGCCGGTGAGCAACTGGAAGCGGTGGTCGAGCCGGTTCAGCATCTCCTCGGGGGAGAGCACCCGCAGCCGGCTGACGGCCAGTTCGATGGCGAGCGGGATGCCGTCGAGGCGGCGGCAGAGCGCGAGGACGTCGGCGCGGTTGTCGTCATCGACGGTGAAGCCGGGCACGGCGGCGGCGGCCCGGTCGGTGAACAGCCGGAGCGCGTCGTCCGCGGGCCCGGAGTCCGCGACGGCCAGCGGCGGCACGGGCAGGATGTGCTCGCCGGCGACGTCCAGGGGCTGGCGGCTGGTGGCGACGACGTGCAACTGCGGTGCGGCGCCCAGCAGTTCCTCGGCGAGCACGGCGCAGGCGTCGACCAGGTGCTCGCAGGTGTCGAGGATGAGCAGCGCCGTCTTGTCCTTCAGGTACGCGGCCAGCGCCTCCTGCGTGGCCAGCGTGGTCTGCTCCGGCAGGTCCAGCGCGGCGGCGACGGTGTTGGGCAGCAGCCGGGGGTCGGCGAGGGCGGACAGCGGCACGAGGGTGACGCCGTCGGGGAAGCGGCAGCGCAGCAGGTGCGCGCCGCGGACCGCGGTGCGGGTCTTGCCCACCCCGCCGGGCCCGGTGAGCGTGACCAGGCGGGCCTGCCGCAGGCAGGCGTCGAGCAGCGCGAGCTCCTGCCGGCGGCCGACGAAGCTGGTGGCTTCGGCGGGCAGCGCACCGGCGCTGCGGTTCCTCATCGTGGTCCCCCGGAGGTCGGTGACCGGCTGGCGGCGTACAACCGGCGGTCGTACAACCGACGACCGTAAGGGGCGCGGGGGCGGGCGGCGGAGCGAGTCCGCGGGATTCAACCGAACGGGGGGCGTGAGATGGCACAATGCCCGCCCGTCCGCTCGGGGCCGTCAGCCGGCCGGGGGACGCCAGTCGGCGACCAGGGCCAGCAGCCCGGGGAAGCGGGCTTCGAGATCCGCCACCCGTAGCTGGTTGCCGCGGGAGAGGCCGTACTGCCGCTGGCGGATGAGCCCGGCCTCGCGCAGCGTGCGGAAGTGGTGCGTGAGCGAGGACTTGGGGCGGTCGATGCCGAACCAGCCGCACGGGTGGTCGATGCGCTCCGCCTCCAGCAGCAGCTTGCGCACCACGTGCAGCCGCAGCGGGTCGCTCAGCGCGGCCAGCACCGTTTCGAGGCGCAGCTCGGCGCGCGCCGGCTCGGCCAGCGGCGCGGGCAGGTCCGCGGGCTCGGTGAAGCTGCGGAAGCCGGTGGCCGCATCCACCGCGGGAGATGCGGGGGCGGTGGTCGGGGGCATCGGCGGGCTCCTTCCTTGTACGACTTGCATCGTACTGCAGAGATGCTGTACGAATCTACTCGTACTAGTGACTGTACGAGAGATTTCGTACAGTGTCGGTTCCCCTCCCTGGAGCGCGCATGACGGCACACACCCGCCGGACGGACCGCACCGTCGCCCCCCGCGAGACGGCCGGCGAGTCACAGCCACCGGGCTCGCGGCGGTGGATGTGGCTGGCCGCCTGGCCCGTCGTCGTCGCGCTGGCGCTCTCCAACGAGCCCGCGCCGCTCTACGTGCTGTGGCAGGACCGGCTCGGCTTCTCCGCCGCCACCATCACGCTGATCTACGCCGGTTACATAGCCGGCCTGCTCGCGGCCCTCACCTTCGCGGGCACCCTCGCCGACCGCTACGGGCGCAAGCCTGTGCTGCTGCCGGGGCTCGCGCTGGCCCTGGTCGCCGCCGCGCTCTTCGCCACCGCGCACTCGGTCGCCGTGCTGGGCGTGGCCCGGGTGCTCAGCGGGCTCGCCGTGGGCGCGTTCCTCGCGGCCGGCATGGCCGCGGTGGCCGACCTGGCGCCGGCGGGGGAGAAGCAGCTCGGCGGGCTCGTCGCCTCCGCCTCCATGGTCGGCGGCGCCGCGCTCGGGCCGCTGCTGGCCGGGGTGCTGTCGGAGGCGCTGCCGCACCCGACGGTGCTGGTCTTCGCGGTGCAGGCCGGGCTGCTGCTCACCGCGCTGCCGGTGGTGCTGCGGCTGCCGCTGCGCCGCCCGGACGCGCAGCCGCGCCGGCCCCGCGGGGCCCTGCGCATCCCGTCAGTGCCCCGCCCGCACCGCCGCACCCTGCTGCTCAGCCTGGCCGTCTTCGCCCCCGCCATGACCGCCACCGGCTTCGTGCTCTCCCTCGGCCCGTCCCTCCTGGCCGACCTGCTGGACAGCGACAACCGCGCGCTGGCCGGCGGCATGATCTTCCTGCTCTTCGCGGCGGCCACCGGCGTCCAGTTCGCCGTCCGCGGCTTGCGCGTACGCACCCTCTTCCGGCTCGGCGCCGCGCTCACCACCGCCTCGATGGCGGCCCTGGTGCTGGCCACCGCCACCACGTCGGTGCCGCTGCTGCTCGCCGCCGCCGTGCTCGCCGGCCTGGGCCAGGGCAGCTCGCAGCTGGGCGGGCTGAGCACGCTCAGCGCGCGGGTGCCCTCCGCCCGCCTCGCCGAGGCCAACGCGGCGCTCACCTCGGGCGGTTACCTGCTGGCCGGCGCGCTGCCGGTCGCCGCGGGCTACCTCAGCGACGCCGTGGGGCTGACGGCGGGCACCACCGCCTTCGGCGCCGTCGTCGCCGCGCTCGTCCTGGCCGGCGTGACGGCGGCGACCCGCCGCTGAGCGGCGGTCACCACTCCGCGTACGACCCGTCCGGGTGCCGCCACACCGGGTTGTGCCAGTTCCCGGCCGTCCCGTCCGCGGCCCGTACCGCCCGCTCGTCGATCTGCACGCCAAGCCCTGGTCCGGCCGGCCGCAGCAGGTGGCCGGCGTGGAAGCGGAAGACCTCCGGTTCGGCGACGTAGTCGAGCAGCTCCGCCCCGCTGTGGTAATGGATGCCGATCGACTGCTCCTGGATGAGGAAGTTCGGTGTGCAGAACGCGAGTTGCAGGCTTGCGGCCAGCGCCAGCGGCCCCAGCGGGCAGTGCGGCGCGATCGCCACGTCGAACGTCTCGGCCAGCGAGGCGATCCGCCGGCACTCTGAGATGCCGCCGGCGTGCGAGAGGTCCGGCTGCAGCACCGCGGCGCCCGCCCGCAGCGCCGGCAGCATCTCGCCGCGCGAGAACAGCCGCTCGCCTGTCGCGACCGGCAAGGACGTCGAACCGGTGACGCGCTCCAGCAGATGCGTGTGCTCGGGGAGCACCGGCTCCTCCACGAACATCGGCGCGTACGGCTCCAGCACCCCCATCGCCCTGACGGCGCCGGCCGCCGAGAACCGCCCGTGGAAGTCGACGGCGAAGTCCCGCTCCGGGCCCAGCGCGTCGCGGGCGGCCTCCGCGCGCGCGGCGACCCGGCGCAGCTGAGCGGTGTTCGGCAGCCGGTCCATCCGCCCGGAGGCGTTCATCTTCACCGCCGTGAAGCCCGCCTCCACCTGTGCGGTGACCTGGTCGCGCACCTCGCCGGGCTCGTCGCCGCCGACCCAGCAGTACGCGCGGGCGCGCTCGCGCACCGGGCCGCCGAGCAACTGGTGCACGGGCGCGCCGAACGCCTTGCCCGCGAGGTCCCACAGCGCTTGGTCGAGACCCGCGACGGCGGAGGAGAGCACCGGACCGCCGCGGTAGAAGGAGCCCTTGGTCATCAGCTGCCAGTGGTCCTCGATCCGCAGCGGGTCGGCGCCGAGGAGGAACTGCTCGGCGAGTTCGTGGACGGCCGTGCGGACGGTCGCCGCCCGGCCCTCCACGACCGGCTCGCCCCAGCCCACGAGGCCGTCGTCCGTCTCGATCCGGCAGAACAGCCAGCGCGGCGGCACGGCGAAGGTCTCGACGCGGGTGATCTTCAACTGCGCACTCCTTGACGCTGCCCTCGGTCAGCCCGGACCGCCACAAGCGCTGGAGGACGAGCATCGCGACGGCCAGGGGGATGACGGAGACGAAGGCTCCGCCGATGGTGTACTGCGTGAGTTCGGGCCCCCGGTCCGCGGCCTGCTGCCAGGTGACAAGACCGAGTGCCTCCTCGTCAGTGCGTCCTGCTCGGCGGTGTCCCGGGGTGCGGGACGGCTCAGTGCTGCAGGACGACGACGCCTCGGGCGGGCAGCTCGACCGAGGCGACGGGGCCGGCCGCGGGGTCGGCGCCGTCGCCGACGAGCGCCCGCATCGGCTCGGGCAGGGTGACGGTCGCCGCGCTCCCGCCGTGGTTGAGCAGGAACAGATAGCGCTCGGCCGCACCGTCCGCGCTCTCGCGCACGGTGGCCTGCACTCCTGCCGGCAGCCCCGGCAGCACGGGCGCCACCCCGGCCGCGGCGCGCACCCGGTCCACCAGGGTGCGCATCGCCGCCGGCGTCAGCCGGGTGCCGGCGTACCAGGCGACGCCGTCCCCGTAGCCGTGCCGGGTGACCGCGGGCCGCCCGGCCAGCTCGCCCGCGCCGAACGCGGCGACGGCGGTGGCGCCTTCGAGGTCGATCGACTCCGACCACAGGTCGCCGGTGCCGGTCAGCGCGCCGGTCAGCGGCAGGCTCTGCTCCTCGGCCAGCGGCCAGAACTCCTCCACGCGCAGGCCCAGCACCGCGCGCAGCGGCGCCGGGTAGCCGCCGGGGTGGACGCGGTCGCAGTCGTCGGAGATGCCGCTGAAGTACGAGACGAGCAGGTGCCCGCCGGCGCGGACGAACTCCGTCAGCCGGGCCCCCGTCTCCGCGCTCATCAGGTACAGGTTCGGCACGACCAGGAGCCGGTACGCGGACAGGCCGCGGTCCGGCGGCACCACGTCGCACGGCACGCCCGCCTCGAAGAGCGGCTGGTAGTGCCGGCGCAGCGTCTCGGCGTAGTCGAGGTCGGCGGACGGGTGCGAGCCCTGCTCCAGCGCCCACCAGCTGTTCCAGTCCGCGAGCAGCGCCACCTCCGGCCGGGACCGCGAGCCGGCGAGCTGCGGCACCGAGCCCAGCTCCCGGCCCAGCGCGCTGACCTCGCGGAAGATCCGGGTGTCGGTGCCGGCGTGGGGCACCATCGCCGAGTGGAACTTCTCGGCGCCGCCCGGGGTCGCCCGCCACTGGAAGTACAGCACCGCGTCCGCGCCCTGCGCGACGGCCTGCCAGCTCCACAGCCGCATCGAGCCGAAGGGCTTGGGGCTGTTGCGCCGCCGCCAGTTGACGGCGCTGGGCGCCTGCTCCATCAGCATCCAGGGCCGTCCGGCGCCGGCGGAGCGGGTCACGTCGAAGGCGAGGCCCGCGGTGAGGTGGGTCTGCGGGTCGTACGGGTCCTGGTAGAAGTCCAGCGCCTGGACGTCCTCGTGCTCCGCCCAGGCATACGGGTCGACGGGCTTGTGCAGCGGCATGTGGTTGGTGGTGACCGGCACGTCGGGGGTGATCCGGCGCAGCGCCTGTTTCTCGGCGAGGTAGCACTGGAGCAGGGCGTCGTCGCAAAAGCGCGCGTAGTCCAGCTCCTGGGCCGGGTTGGGGTGGGTGGGGGTGGTGCGCGGCGGGAGGACCTGCTCGAAGGTGTCGTAGCGCTGCGACCAGAAGGTGGTGGCCCAGGCGGTGTTGAGCGCCTCGACGGAGCCGTAGCGCTCGCGCAGCCAGCGGCGGAAGTCGGCGGCGGAGACGTCGCAGTAGCACCGCGGGTTGGAGCAGCCGTACTCGTTGCCGATGTGCCAACTGTCCAGGGCGGGGTGGGTGCCGTAGCGGGTGGCCAGCTCGGTGACCAGGCGGACGGCGTGCTCGCGGTAGACCGGGCTGGAGGGGCAGAAGTGCTGCCGCGAGCCGGGCCACCTGCGGACGCCGTCGGGGCCCTCGAGCAGGATCTCCGGGTGCCGCTCGGAGAGCCAGGGCGGCGGGGAGGCGGTCATGGTCGCCAGGCAGACGCGGATGCCCGCGCCGTGCAGGTCGTCCAGCACGCGGCCGAACCAGTCGAAGTCGTACGCGCCGGGCCGGGGTTCGACCAGCGCCCAGGAGAAGATCCCGGCGGTGACCATGGAGACCCCGGCCTCCTGCATCAGCCGGATGTCCTCGGCCCTGACCTCCTCCGGCCAGTGCTCCGGGTTGTAGTCGCCGCCGAAGTGGATGCGCCTCACGGTTCTTCCGCCCCTCTTGCTGAATATATAATTTACGAATTAACGTGTGGGCAACGTAGAAGTGCCGCGGCAGATCCGTCAATACCCCATGCGTGATCTCGTGGTGGCCGTCGGATCCGCTCAAGTCCCGCGCCGTACCGTGCTGTCGGAGGCACGCACCGGGTGAAGGAGCAACCACCGTGACATCGAGTACGACGCCCGTCCCCGCCCCCGGCACCGCCCGCTGTGCCAGTCGCTACGCAGGCCGTACCGCCGTCGTCACCGGCGCCGCGGCCGGCATCGGCGCGGCCGTCGCCCGGCGGCTCGCCGCCGAGGGCGCCGCCGTGGTCGTCGCCGACATCGACGGCGGCCGGGCCGGCGCCGTGGCCGCGGAGATCGCCGCCGCGGCCGGCACGGCCGCCGCGGTCGCCGCGGACGTGGCCGGGGAGGACGGCTGGGCCCGGATCCTGGCCGCGGCCGGGGACTTCGGCCCCGTCGGCGTCCTCGTCTCCAACGCCGTCACCGTCGACGTCGCCCCCGCGCACGAGACCTCGCCCGCCTCCTGGCAGCGCCAGCTCGACGTCGGGCTGACGGCCGCGTTCCTCGGCTTCCGCGCCTGCCTGCCGGGCCTGCGCGCGCAGCAGGACACCCCGGGCGCCGCGGTGCTGGTCTCCTCCGTGCATGCCCGGCACGGCATCCCCGGCCATCCCGCGTACGCCGCCGCCAAGGGCGGGCTGCTGGCGCTGGCCGGCCAACTCGCCGTCGAGTACGGCCCGTCGGTGCGGGTGAACAGCGTGCTGCCAGGACCGGTGCTCACCCGGCTCTGGGACCGCGTGCCCGAGGAGGACCGCCGGGCCAGCGCCGAGCAGACCGCCGCCGGGCGGCTGGGCGCCCCGGAGGAGGTGGCCGCGGCCGTCGCCTTCCTCGCCGCGCCAGAGGCGTCCTACATCACCGGCAGCAGCCTGGTCGTGGACGGCGGCTGGAGCGTCGTAAAGTCGTCGGCCTGAGCGGGACGGCGGGCCGGCGGGGCCGGCGGGGCCGGCGGGGATCAGGAGAGCAGGACACAGCGAAGGAGCAAGCGGCCATGTCGGGTTACGCCCGCCGCGGGGTGCACGGACAGACGGTGGAGACGCTTGCGCACCGCGTCCTGAGCGGCGAGATCGCCGAGGGCGCCACCCTCGACCTCGCCGCCCTCCAGTCCGAACTGGGCGTCAGCCTCACCGCGCTGCGCGAGTCGCTGAAGGTGCTGGCAGCCAAGGGCATGGTCGACGCCCGGCAGAAGCGCGGCACGTTCATACGGCCGCGCTCCGACTGGCACCTCCTCGACGCCGACGTGCTGCGCTGGCGCTTCGAGGCCGCCGGGCGGCAGCAGGGCGACGGTGCCGCCGCGCGGGCCGCCTCCCCGCTGCTGCGGGACCTGGACGAGGTGCGCGGCATCGTCGAGCCGGCGGCGGTGCGGCTGGCGGCCGTGCGGCGTACCGACGCGGACCTGTCGGCGCTCGACGCGGCGCTCGCGGCCATGGCCGGGGCGCGGGACGGGGCGGCTGCCGCCGACGCGGCGGTCGCGGCGGACCTCGCGTTCCACCGCGCGCTGCTGGCCTCCTCACACAACGAGCTGCTGGAGCGCATGGACCTGGTCATCGCCACCGGCCTGGCCGCGCGCGACCAGTTGGTGCACGGCCCCGGGCACCGCGCCGGGGATCCGGTGCCCAGCCACCGCGAGGTGCTGGACGCGGTACGGGCCGGGGAGGCGGACGCGGCCGAGGCGGCGATGCGTACGCTGCTCGCGCAGGCGGCGCACGATCTGGCCGAACTCAGCGCGGCGCCCGGGTCCGGGCCGGCGCCGGACGGAGAGGCGGCCGGGGCGTAGCAGGCCGTACATGCGCGCGCGCCCCGCCGCGCGGACGTATCCGCACGACGGGGCGGCGACGGACTCCCGCGGGGCCGGGCGTCAGTACCAGTTGTTGGCCTGCCAGAAGTCCCAGGCACCGCACGGGCTGCCGTAGCGCTCGTTCATGTAGCCCAGGCCCCACTCGATCTGGGTGACCGGGTTGGTGCGCCAGTCGTCGCCGGCCGAGGCCATCTTGTCGCCCGGCAGCGCCTGCATCAGGCCGTACGCGCCGGAGGTGGGGTTGGTCGCGGTGTGGTCCCAGCCGCTCTCCCGCTCCACGATGTTGCTGAAGCAGGCGAACTGGTCCGCGGGCACGATCTCCCGGGCCGCGGCCTGGATGCCGGACTCGGTGGTCGGGACGCTCGTCTGCGACGCCTCGGTGGCGCCGCCGGAGCTCCCCGAGGACGACGAGCCGTCCGGGTCGACGGACTTGTCGACCTTGCCGCCCTCGGTGTCGACGCGCAGCTCGGTGCCGACCTTCAGCGCGGCCGGGTTGTCGCCGATCGCCTCCTCGTTGTCGACGTACACCCGCTGCCAGCCGCCGGGCACGTCGTACTTGTCGGCGATCTCGGCCAGCGTCTCGCCCGCGGCGACCGTGTGCTCGACGTAGCGCTGCTGCTTCTGCTCGGTGCCGGCGGAGGTCTGGTCGGCCTCGGCGGGCTTGCTCGCGGCCTTGCCCTCCAGGTCCAGCTCCTGGCCCGGGAGGATGAGATGGGGGTTGTCGCCGACGACCGACTTGTTGGCCTCGTACAGCCGCTGCCAGTCGGGCCCGAAGCCGTTGTCCTCGGCGATCTCCGAGAGGGTGTCGCCCTCCTCGACCGTGTAGGCGTGCGCGGCGGTCGCCGCGAGACCGCCGACGACGGGCAGGGCTATGCCCACTCCCGCGGCGGCGGCGTAGCGGCGGGTGGAGCGCGACTTGGGCGCGCGCCGGGTGCCGGTTCCGGCCATGGTGGCTCGCTCTTTCTCCGACGCCTGCGAGGTGAGCTGTCGGGTTCGGGCTGGAGTTGCCCGGCCGCGTCGTGCGGCTTCACCCCGAGTCGGGGAGTCCGGTGGGCGGTTGCCACCGTGCCTCCTGCCGACGGAGAAGTGGTTCCCCCGCTCCTGCCCGAACGGCTGTGGGGACGACGGTTCCGGGCTCCGACGGGCAGGACTCGGCGTACCGGAGCGCGGTGCTCGCGTCTGCGAACGTCTGGGACACTAGGAGATCGAACGGCAGATCACAAGAGGATCACGAGGATCGGGGCGCAGTCTGACGCTCCGTGGCGAGGCGCGCACGCGTGGGGCCGCTGGGGCGTGTGTGACGTTCGGCACTGCCTTCGAGGCGCAGCGCGTCCAGCAGCGGCTCTCCGGCCGGTACGACGAGACCGTGCACGCCGCGGTCCGCGGCGCCGGCGAGCGCGGCCCGCCAGGCGTCCGGGCCGGCCGGCGCCGCCACCGGGGTCCAGCGCCCGGCGCCCGGCTCCTCGTAGCCGGGACCGGCGGGCGNGAGCCGGCGGAAGGCGGGCACGCCCGGGGCCACGGCGACGAGTTCCGCGCACCGCCGGGAGTCGGCGGCGAGCGCGAGCCGGCCGTCGCTGAGCAGCACGACGGTGGCCAGCGCCCGGGCCAGCAGGGCGGCCTGCGGGACGTTGTCGGGCAGGGCGACGACGAGCGTGGCCCGGCTGGTGGCGGCGGCCAGGGCGGCGGCGAGCGCCAGCACGTCGTGCGCCGGGTCGGGCCCGCCGTCCAGCCACAGCGCGTCGGCGCCCGCGGAGTCGTAGGCCGCGCACTGGGCGAGCCAGACGCCGGGTTCCTCCGGCATCCCGGGCAGCAGCACTCCGACGCGGACCGCCCGCGGGACGGCGGCCCGGGCAACGCGGGGGGACGGGTGTGGTGATGGGCTCATCGCGGGCCTCCCCGAGTGGCTGCTGCGGTCCATCGGGGGCATACCGTACGCCTCTACGTCGCGGTAGGCAGCCGTCCGGACACCCGCGGTTCATGATTTTTGGAATTTCATGTGGAGGGCTGGGCGGTGCTGTCCTGTGCCCCGGCGTGGTGCGGGGCGGCGTTGCGCGCCCGTACCCCCGCCAACGCCGAGGGAGGGGACCCCCCCGGGGTGTCCCCTCCCTCACTGTGCTTCCCGGCCGGCGGCCCACGTCAGCGCATGCGGGCCGCACCCCCGTTCGCCGGGATGGGCTCGCCGTCCGGTTCGGACGGCGAGTGGACCGGGTGGCGCCGCAGGTGCGCGGGCACGGCGCCGGGCGCGGTCACGCCGGGCTCCGCGAGAGCAGGAAGTCCGCGTCGCCGGCCTTGGCGCCCTCGATGAACGCGTCCATCTCACCGGGGGTGTAGATGAGGGCGGGACCGTCCGGGTGGGCCGAGTGCCGCACCGCTATACGGCCGTCCCGCAGCTTCATGGCCTCGACGCAGTTGCCGCCGTTGCCGCCGCTCCACGGCTTGTGCCAGCCCTCGGTCCCGAGGTCCGCGGCCGGCATGCCGTTGTAAATGCGTTCCATTCACAGCTCCTTGCGGAAGTCCCGGAGGATTTCCTTCGTGCGTTTCGCCGTCGCCGCCTGGGCCGCCATATGGTCCAGGGCGGCGAGGTGTGTGGCCACCTCGTGCCGGCCGTCGAGGTAGACGGCGCCGGTGAGGTACTCGGTGTAGATCATGTCCGGCAGCTCGGGCACGGCGAACCGGAAGAGGACGAAGGGGCTGTACGTGCCCGGGTGGTGCCCCGCGCGGAACTCCGCCATCTGGAGCGTGACGTTGGCCAGTGAGGACAGGTCGAGGAGCCGGTCGACCTGCGCGCGCATCACCGCCGCGTCGCCCACCGGGCGGCGCAGGACCGTTTCGTCAACGACCGCCCAGAACCGCGGCGCGTCCTCGCGGGTGAGCAGTTCCTGGCGCTCCATGCGCAGCGCGACGTGCCGGTCTATCTCGGCGGGCCCGACGCGGCCGAGGGAGCCGACCGTCAGCACGTGGCGCGCGTAGTCCTCGGTCTGCAGCAGACCGGGCACGAAGTGCGGCTCGTACGACCTGATGAGCGACGCCGCGCCCTCCAGGCTCACGTACATGCTGAACCAGTCGGGCAGGATGTCGTGGAAGCGCTGCCACCAACCGGGCTCGTTGGCCTCCTCGGTCAGCGTGACGAAGGCGTCGACCTCTTCCTTGTCGATGCCGTACGCCTGGAGCAGCACCTGCACGTACGGGACCTTGAGCGCGACCTCGGCGGTCTCCATCCGGCGCACGGTGGCGGGGGCGACGCGCAGGGTCCTGGCGGCCTCCTCGCGCTTGAGCCCGGCGCGCTCGCGCAACTCCTGGAGCCGCTTGCCGAGCACCACCTGCCCCACGGTCGGCGCCGACCGCGGTTCGCTCACGCCATACCTCCCTGTCGGACTGTCCCAAGCAGTGTGCCACGCCCAGAGCTTGACGGACACAGTGCAGCGGTAACTCTGAAAAATTCACAGTGAGGGTTGCCAAGTGGCCGCGGCGGGGCCATAGTCTGGGACGTGAGCCAGTCCACACATCCGCAATGTCCGGGGGTCGTGACACGGGACCCCGGCTTGCCGGGTTCGCGTCCGGGCGACGACGCGGCGCGGTGCGGTTTCGAGGTGCCAGGCCGGGCGGACGCCGTCACCGTCGCCCGCCGGCTGGCCCGCGAGCAGTTGCACCGCTGGGGGGTGGAGGGCGACGTGGGCGACAGCGCCACCCTCGTTCTCTCGGAGCTGGTGACCAACGCGCTGCTGCATACGGGAAGCCGGCGCATAGGGTGCGAGCTGCGCTGCAGCGCCGACCGCCTGCGGCTGGCCGTCACCGACCAGGGTGTCGAGCCGGGAAGGCTGCGGGTGCAGCGATCGCCCGCGGACGAGCAGGGCCGGGGGCTCCTGCTCGTCACCGCGGTGAGCAGCAGTTGGGGGGCGTATGACGCGCGGCCCGGCCCGGGTCTGGTGGTCTGGGCGGAGCTGTTGCGGGAGGCGTCGGCGGCCCGGGGGACCGCCGCGCCGCACGCCCCGGGCGCCGGTACGGGGGCCGGCCCGGCGGCCGGCGAGCGGACGGGCGGATGATGCGCGTCGAGCCCGGCAGCCGGCTCCGGCTGGCCGTGCCGGGCGCGGGCACCGCGGCCCTCGGCTGTGACGCGGTGGGCGTCCCCGAGCGGATCGGGTACGACGTGATGGCCCGGCTGCCCCGCGTCGGCTGCGTCTTCGCCGACGGCAGCCGGTGGTGGTGGATCGTGCCGGCCGGCTCCGACGTCGGCCTGCAGTGGCCGCAGGGCGTCGTCTACGCCCCGGACGCCGCGGTCTACGCCCGGGACGCCGCGGTCTACGCCCCGGACGCGGCGGTCTCCGGCCCGGCGGCCGGTCCCGGCAGCGCGGCGGCCGTACCCCGGCTGGTGCACCGGCCCGCGGACGGGGTGGTGTACACGCCCCCGATCCCGCTGTACCTGCTGGTCTGCCGGCGGACCGGCGTCGCGCCCGCCTGGTCCTGCGACGTCGCCCGGGTGGCCGCGGACCGGGACGCCGCCTGAAGCACCCGTGGCGGACCGGTCGGCGGGCACCTCCTCGTTTGGTTGCGGGGGAGGTGCCCGCGGCCGGCCCGCCGCGGGTACGGCACGTCGCGGGCCGCGCCGCCGCCACCGGCGGCGGCGCGGGTCCCGCGAACGGTGCCTTCGTGCGTGTGGTGACGGGGCTCAGCAGTCCTCGGCGCGCAGCGCCACCATCGCCTCGTAGCTCTCCCCGGCCGCCCAGATCGAGCCCTGCGGCTCCAGCGGTGCACGGTCCTGCTCCCAGAAGTACAGCGGCAGCGCCGGCGCCTCCAGTCCGCTGAAGAAGCGGCGGAAGTCCAGCTCGCCCTGGCCGAAGACGACGTCGCGGTACTGGTTCGTCAGCGCCGGGTCCCGCACGCCGTCCTTGACGTGGAAGGCGATGTAGCGCCGCGGGGCGGCGTTGACGTAGTCCAGCGGGTCGAACTCGCCGAGGATGTCGCGGAAGCGCAGCGAGGCGCCGTGCGCCCAGAGGATGTCCAGCTCCAGGAAGACGTACCGCGGGTCGGTGCCGCTGAGGAACAGGTCGTGGCGGCGCACGCCCGGCCGGTCGGAGACCGGGCCGAACTCGTTGGTGTGGTTGTGCTGGTAGATCTTCAGACCATAGCTGCGGGCCACCTCGCCGGACTCGTTGAAGCGGTCGGCGCCGGCCTGGATCTCCGCCGCCGTGCTGCCGGGGAAGTCGCTGGCGGTGCCGACGTAGTCCATGCCGAGGGCGACGGCGTTCTCGAACTCCCGCTCGCGGGTCTCCGCGTTGAGGAGCGCGTCGAGCCCGATGTGGGCGCCGCCGGCGCGCAGGCCGAGTCCGTCGAGCAGCGTACGCAGCTTCGCGACGGTCATGTCCGGCTCGGCCGGCGAGGTGTAGCCCGCGAACTCGATGTACTTGTAGCCGATCGCGGCCAGCTCCGTCAGCACGGGGGTGAAGCCGCGCTGCTGGATCTGGTCGCGGACGCTGTAGAGCTGGAGGCCGATACGGCCCCGGGGGATCAGGCCGCCGTGGCCGTGCCCGCGGGCGGCGGCGGGGGCGGCGAGGGCCCCGGCGCCCGCGGCGACGGCGGCGGTGCCGGCCGCCGTGCCGGCGGCGGCCCGGAGGAATCCACGGCGGTGCAGGCTGGGCTTGCTCATGTCGTCTCTCCTGCGAAGTCGGTGTGGACGGGGTGGAGCCGCGGGGTGGCGTACCTCAGGCACGCCACCCCACGCCGTGCCGGCGGGTCAGCCGACGATCTTCATGACGGCCTGGTCGCTGCCGATGTGCCCGCTCGGGTCGGTGTACTCGGCGACGAACACGCCGGTGACGTTGCCCTCGGAGGGGTCGTGGCCGTCGATGGGCTGGGTCTGGATGGTGCCGGCGCAGCCCGCGGTGGTGCTCTGCGAGTGCCCGTGCGCGTCGTGGCCCACGATGTAGTGGACGACGACCTTCGTGCAGTCCACCTCGGCCTCGTCGGCCACCGCGACCTCGAACTCCACCGCGTCGCCGAAGTGGAACTCCTGGTCGTCGACGGGCTTGACGAGCGTCACGACCGGGGCCTGGTCGCCGACGGTGATGTCGACGTCCTTGTAGGCCGCCCGGCCGCGTGCGTCGGTGACTTCCAGGGCCGCCTTGAAGGTGCCGTCCTCCTCGTACGTGTACGAGGGGTTCGGTTCCGTGGAGTCGGTGCGGCCGTCGCTGTCGAAGTCCCACGCGTAGCGCACCCGGTCGCCGTCGGGATCGGCGGTGCCCTCGCTGGAGAACTCGACGGTCAACGGCGCGAGGCCCTTGACCGGCGCGGCGGCCAGCTCGGGCTTCGGCGCGTGGTTGCCGGTGCGGCCGATGTAGTCGATGCGGGAGAGCTGCGCGTCCGCGTTCTCCGAGAAGTAGCCGTCGCCGTACTCCAGGACGTAGAGGGCGCCGTCCGGGCCGAACTCCAGGTCCATGGGGTTGTCGACGGGGGGCGTGGCGACCCCCTGGGCGACCGGGTTGACCGCCGACACGGCGCCGGAGCGGTCGAGCCTGAACTCCCGGATGTAGTCGCGGGACCACTCGGCGAACAGCGGCGTCCCGTCGTAGTACTGCGGCCAGGCCACGTCGGGGTTCCGCAGCGTGGTCAGCCCGTCGTACTCGTACGCCGGGCCGGCCATCGGGGCGATGCCGCCGGTTCCCAGGCCCGGGAACTCAGCGGACTGGCCGTAGGAGTACCAGACCTCCGGCTGCTCCACGGCGGGCAGCTCGGTGCGGCCGGTGTTGTGCGGCGAGGTGTTCACCGGGTTGGCGCAGTCGAACGCCGCGCCGGAGGCGCCGGTGGCGAAGTCGTAGTCGATGTAGGGCAGCTCGGCGGTGGCGCAGTAGGGCCAGCCGTAGTTGCCGGGCTCGTCGAGCACGAGCCACTTGCCGTGCCCGGCCGGGCCGCGGGTGTCGCTGGCCTGGCGGGCGTCGGGGGAGTAGTCGGCGACGTAGACGTCGTCGGTCCGCGGGTCGATCTCCATCCGGAACGGGTTGCGCAGTCCCATGGCGTAGATCTCGGGCCGCGTCTTCTCGGTGCCGGGCCGGAAGAGGTTGCCCCTGGGTATGGAGTACGAGCCGTCGCCGCGGACCGTGATGCGCAGCACCTTGCCGCGCAGGTCGTCGGTGTTGGCGGAGGTGCGCTGGGCGTCGAAGGCCGGGTTGCGCACGTTGCGTTCGTCGATCGGCGCGTAGCCGTCGGAACTGAACGGGTTGGTGTCGTCTCCGGTGGTCAGATAGAGGTTGCCCCGGGAGTCGAAGGCGATGTCGCCGCCGACGTGGCAGCATATGCCGCGGTCGACCGGGACCTGGAGGATCTTCTGCTCGGTGGCGAGGTCGAGGGTGTCGCCCTTGAGCTTGTAGCGGGACAGCTGCAGGTGGCCCTTGTAGCGGTCCCAGTCCGCCTGCGTGCCCTCGAAGGGCGCGTCGCCCTCGTTGACGGGGGTGACCGGGTCGTCGACCGGTGTGTCCAGCGGCGGCGAGTAGTAGAGGTAGACCCACTTGTTGGTGCGGAAGTCCGGGTCGATGGCGACGTTCTGCAGGCCCTCCTCGTCGTGCTGGTACACATCGAGTTCTGCGGCCAGCTTGTTCGTGCCGCCGTCCGGGTCGTTGAGCCACACCTTGCCGGCGCGGGTGACGTGCAGGACCCGTTCGTCGGGCAGGACGGCGAGGTCGAGCGGCTCGCCCGGGCGGTCGTTGAGGGTGATCTTCTCGAAGGCGGAATCCGGTGGCGGCTGGCCGGCGGCGTCCGGCGCCGCCGCGGTCGCGCCCGGCGCGACCAGCAACGCGGCGCTGACCGCGCCGGCGGCGAACAGGGCCAGTCTTCGTAGCATGTCCCCTCCCAGGGGCTCGGACGACAAGGCGGCTGGACACGCTCCTGGGTGGTCGGCCCGTTCGCGCCGTCCTTGATCGGCCCGCGCGCTGCGGCTCGTGCGCGGCTTTACGTCCCCCTCGCCGTTCAACGCTTCGACATGTGACGGCGACCGGTTGGAGATTAGACCTCTTTCAACGCAACGCCAATGCCTACGACCAGAATTAGGGCCACTTTGTCTTTGGAAAGAGCAAACTCGGGCATGGTCGCGGACGGTTCGGCCCCGCCTGGCGGGGAGGGATCGCCTGGCGGGGCCGCGAGGCCGCATGACCACGGGGACGGAGGGGACTGACGGGACGGACAGGGGGGAGGGGCGCCGCGGGTTCAGCCCTGGGAGGTGCCGCCGGCGGGCACGTCCGACTCCGTGCGCTGCCGCGGCAGCAGCATCGGGCTGTCCTGGTGGTGCAGGACGACGTTGCGCACGGGGTGGGCGATCTCGATGCCCTCCTGCCGGTAGCGCAGTTGCAGCCGCTTGATGAACTCGTGCTTGATCCGGAACTGGTCGCTGAACTCGATGGCGCGCAGCACCACGGAGAACCCGGCCCGCGAGTCGCCGAAGGTGTGGAAGCGGACCACCGGTTCGTACTCCGGCACACCGCCCTCCACCGCCGCCATGACTTCCTGCGCCACCTCCACCGTCACCCGCTCGACGAGGTCGAGGTCGCTGGAGAGCGCCACACCCGCCTGCACGACGATGGACAGCTCCTGCTCCGGGCGGTGGTAGTTCGTCATGATGGTGCTGGCGAGCTTGTCGTTGGGGATGACGACGAGGTTGTCCGACTGGGTGCGGATCACGGTGTTGCGCCAGTTGATGTCCGTGACGTAGCCCTCCTCCGCGCTGCTGAGCCGGATGTAGTCCCCGACCTGCACCGTCTTGGAGGCCAGGATGTGCACCCCGGCGAAGAGGTTGGCGAGCGTGTCCTGCAGCGCCAGCGCGACCGCGAGGCCGCCGACGCCGAGCGCGGTGAGCAGCGGGGCGATCGAGATGCCCAGGGTCTCCAGCAGGATCAGCAGCCCGATGGCCAGCACCGCGATGCGCGTGATGTTGACCAGGATCGTGGCCGAGCCCACGCCCTGCGAGCGGACCCCCATGAGCTGCGCGACCACCCGGGCCGCGGCGACGGTGACCGTCAGGATGAGCACGGCGACGACGATCTGTTCCACCGTGTGCTCGACCGGGCGCTTCAGCGGCAGCGAGGCGGCGGCGATCGAGACGCCGCCGGCCAGCGCGCCCCAGGGGGCCATCGTGCGCAGCGCGCCGACGAGGATGTCGTCGCCGGCCCAGCTCGTCCGTGTCGCGCCCCTGCCCAGCCAGCCCAGCAGCACGCGCAGCAGCAGGCCGGCCCCGATGCCGCCGAGTACCGCGGAGCCGGCGACGACCAGATCGTGCAGAGTGAGGGCTCGGTTCACCTTGGTACCTGTCTTCGTTCGGGAGCGGGGTACGTCCGGACGCGTGTGCGATCCGGCGTGTCCGTCATCCTGCCGTATCCGGCGGGGGAGTCGGCTCCGCGGTCCGGGAGGCGCGGACGACCCGGTTCCGCGGCGGGCCGCGCGGGGCCGGGGCGTTGCGGAGGGGGAAGTTCAGGGCCAGCCCTGAGGTGCGCCGTTCACCGCGCGGCTACGGTGGTGCGCACCGGCTCCGCTTCGCGGCGGGCGCGTGGATGCGCGGGGGACGACGGGGGCGCGCGTGGGGGATCGCCGCGGAGCGGCGGCCGGTATCGCGGTCCGGGCGCGGCGCTCCGGCGCGCGACCGGCTGCCCCGCCGGTCAGGGACGCCCCCGCCGGTCCGGGATGCCGCCGCGGGGGTGCGGCACGCCCCGGCGGGGGCGTTCAGCCGCGCAGGTACGTGAGCACGGCGAGCACCCGCCGGTGCCCCGAGACGTCCGACTCCAGGCCGAGCTTGGCGAAGATGTTCCGTACGTGCGTCTCGACGGTCTTGCCGCCGATCACCAGGTCGTGCGCGATGGCCTCGTTGGACCGACCCTCCGCCATCAGCGCCAGTACGTCCCGCTCCCGCGCCGTCAGCCCGGCCAGCGGCTCCGCCGCGCGCGGGGAGCGCATGAGGTGCGTGACCACCCGCGGGTCCACGACGCTCTCGCCGGCGGCCACCCGGTGCAGCGCGCCGGCCAGCTCGTCCGCGTCGGCGACCCGCTCCTTCAGCAGATAGCCGAAGCCGCGCGGATCCTCGGTGAGCGCGCGGACGACCGTGCCGGTCTCGACGTACTGCGACAGCAGCAGCACCCCCGTGCCCGGGTACCTGGCGCGGATCTCCGCCGCGGCCCGCAGCCCCTCGTCGGTGTGCGTCGGCGGCATCCTGATGTCGAGCAGCACGGCGTCCGGGCGGTGCCGCTCGGCCAGGGCGAGCAGCGGGCCGGCGTCGCCGCACTGCGCGGGGACCGCGACGCCCGCGTCGCCCAGCAGCCGGACGATGCCCTCGCGCAGGATGGCGGAGTCCTCGGCGACGATCACTCGCACGGCAGCTCCGCGACCACCCGCGTCCCCCCGCCGGGCGGGCTGTGCACCGTGAGCACCCCGCCCACCGCCGAGACCCGGTCGGCCAGCCCGCGCAGCCCGCCGCCGAGGTGGTCGTGCCGGGCGCCGCCGATGCCGTCGTCCACGGCCTCGACGACCAGCCGGCCGTCGCGGTGGCGTGCGCTGACGCTGACGGCCCGGGCGCGGGCGTGCTTGGCGGAGTTCGCCAGTGTTTCGCTGACCGTGAAGTACGCGGTGGCCTCGACGTGCGGCGCGAAGCGCCGGTCCTCTGCGGCCACCACCACCGGCAGCTCCGCCCGCCCGGCCAGTTCCCGCAGCGCGGACGCCAGTCCTTCGCGGGTCAGCACCGCCGGGTGGATGCCGTGCGCGAGGCCGCGCAGCTCCTCGACCGCAAGCCGCAGGCTGCGCTCCACCTCGCCGACCGACCGGCGCAGCTCCTCGTCGGGGTGGTCCGCCAGGCCCTTCTCCACCCGGCGCAGCGTCATCAGCGCGAACACGAGCCTGGCCTGCGCCCCGTCGTGCAGGTCCCGCTCCAGCCGCCGGCGCTCGCTGTCGGCCGCCTGCACCACGCGGGCGCCCGCCGCCCGCGCCTCGGCCTGCAGCCACACGTTCTCCAGCGCGAGGCGCAGCGCCGCGACCGCCGAGCGCAGCAGCTCCTCGTCCTCCGCCACCGCCGGGTCGTGGCGCAGCAGCGCCAGCGGGGCGCCGCCGGCCGCGTCGATCCGGGTGCTGCCCGCCGCCGCCTCCACGACCGGCTCGCCCGCTGCGTCCACGTACGCGCCGGCCTCGGGCCGCCAGACGCCCAGCCGCAGCCCCGGGTCGCCGAGCACCGGCACCAGCGCCTCGCGCAGCCGCCCG
Organism: Streptomyces sp. CNP082; assembly: GCF_059570535.1. NCBI lineage: Bacteria > Bacillati > Actinomycetota > Actinomycetes > Kitasatosporales > Streptomycetaceae > Streptomyces > Streptomyces sp. CNP082. Next base: position 201,330 of record NZ_JCANSZ010000001.1, on the reverse strand, counting down.
GGGTCGGGGTCGCCGCCGACCTCCATCACCAGGCCGCCGACCTCCGCGCGCTGCAGCCGCATGCGCAGCAGTCCGACGAGGAAGGCGAGGGGCACTGCGGTCTGCGAGACGTCGGAGAGCACGCCCACGGCGCCCTCGACCGGCTGGCCCGCGGGGACGAGCACCACGAGCACGTCCCACAGCAGGAAGGACGTGGCGACGAGGACGGCGAGCCAGGCGGGCAGCAGCGCGCGGCGGCGGGCCGGGGAGGCGCGCCGCCAGCGCCGCACGACCGCCGCCACCACGGCGACCGAGACGACCCAGCCGAGGGCGCGGTAGCCGGCGTCGAACGTGGGGAAGAGGTCGCCGAGCGCGGGGGTGAAGAGGGGGTTGGGGCCGCAGTCGCGGCAGGCGAGGTACGAGCCGCCGGGGTGGGCCGCCGGGTCGAAGGCCAGGGTGCGCAGCAGACCGCCGGTGGCCACCAGGCCGTAGCCGGTGAGGACTATGCGGCGGGCGGCGGGCGAGTGGGTGCGGCCGTCGGGGTAGGCCAGGACGAGGTGGGCGAGGACGGCCACGTTCAGGCCCTCCCACCAGGAGCCGACGGCGAAGAGCGCCGGGACGGTGGTGCCCTGCAGATTGCCGAGGAACCAGCTGATGCCCACGGCGGTCATCAGCGGCCCGGTCGCGTTGGCGGGGCGCCGCCACCAGGCGGCCAGCCCCGCGCCCGCGTAGGCCCAGCCGACGGCGAGGTCGCGCAGCAGCTCGGCGGTGGCGGCGCCGGTCCCGGCGTACGCCCAGGCGCCGACGGCGCCGGAGACCACGGCGGCCACGGCAGCCGCCATCGTCCAGCAGCGCATCACCTGCGTCGGTTCCCGGTTGTGCACGGGCCAACGCTAAGCCATCCGGAGGGGTGGATGCCGCCACGCGAGGGTGCGGCGGCGGCCCGGCCGGCGCATCTGACCTGGGGCGGAACCCCCGCACGGGCGGGGCAGGCTACCGGAAGGGTGAATTCCGGCGATGGGTGTGACGGGCGCACGGCAAGCCGGGACCCCGTCGTCCGGCGGGGGGAGAGAGTGCCGGACGGCGGGGTCCCGGAGATCACATGCGTGCTGGGCAGCCGCGTGGGCTCAGTAGGCGCTGAAGACGTTGTCGATCGTGCCGTAGCGGTCGGCGGCGTAGTTGCACGCGGCAACGATGTTGGCGACCGGGTCGGTGATGGAGGTGGAGGTGCCCTTCACGTGGTAGGCGTCGAACGTGGGCGGGATCACCTGAAGCAGGCCCTGGGAGGGGATGCCCATGGCGGCGTTGATGTCCCAGTTGTTGATGGCGTGCGGGTTGCCGCTGGACTCCCGCAGGATGTTGCGGTGGATCCCGTCGTACGTGCCGGGTATGTCGTGGTGGTCCATGACGACGAGCGCCTCGTTGATCCACTCGTCCAGGGTCGTGCCGACCGTGGCGTACGGGAGGTCGGGGGCAGCGGCGGGCGCGGCGGCGGGGGCGGCAGCGGGGGCGGCGGGCGCGGCGCTCTGGGGCGCGGCGCTGGCCTGCGGCGCCACCGTGACGCTGAGGGCTGCGGCCGCGACGGCGCAGCCGCCTGCGGCCAGCAGGCGTCGGCGGCGGGAGAGGACGGGGCGCTGAGGAGCGGGAGCAGACATGTGAGGGGTCTCTTTCGTGTGCCGTACGTGGGGACGACCGCCCGCATCGGCGGTACCGGGCGACTCGGGAAGTTTTAACGGACATAAACCTGGAATGCACGCAGCCCAGTTACTACCGCCCGTAGTGCGGCAAGCCGCCGGGGCCGCCCCTTGGCTGAGGTGCCGGGCGTCCCCGTGCCGGAGGCGAGATACGACGCCGCTTCGTATGTGATGCAGCCCATATGGGAGACGTCACACGCGGAAAGGAGCATTAGCCAACAAAACGGACATCGCTGTCCCTTTGTCTGTCAGCAGCCGGGTGAACGGGGTGCGTGCAGCGGCGTATCAGCCGGTCAGCTCCTTGGCCAGCGGCGCCGGGAAGCTGACCACGAGCCCCTGCGCCGCGAGCCAGCCCTCCAGCCGCTCCGCCTCCGCCGCGACGGCGCGGCGGGCCTCCTCGCCGCGGTCGGCGAGCAGCCGGTACACGACGGCGCCGTCGCGGCGCTGCGCCCAGGCGCCGACGATCTCGCCGCGCCACCAGACCGTGGGCCCGGCGTTCCCGGCGCTGTCGAAGAGCATCGTGCGGTGGTCCGGGTCCGTGTACCAGCCGCGGTCGCGCCAGCCCATCGTGGCCGGATCCAGGCCGGGCAGCAGCGCCGCCCACGGGCCGGGGTCGGGATCCTCGCCGGGATCACCCGGCAGTACGTATCCGACGCCCTCGTCGAGCGCCACCTCCGCCGCCGCGATCTCCGACAGCGCGGCCCGGACCTGGCCCAGCGGCAGCCCCGTCCACCACCTGACGTCCGCGAGCGTCCCGGGCCCGAACGCCGCCAGCCAGCGCCGCACCAGCTCTGCGCGTGCCCGCGCCGGAGCCATCGGCGCCCCCGGCGGCGCCACCGCGAAGCGGAACTGCCCCGACGTCCAGCCGCCGAGCGGCCGGGTGCGCCGGATCCGGCCCTCCATGCCCAGCACCCGCAGGACCCCGCTGCCGGCCCGGGGGCGGGACTCGTACGGCTTCCCCGGATGCAGCGTGTACCTCAGGGCCAGCTCCGGCACGGCCGCCGTGACCTCGGCGGCGCTGGCCTCACCCAGCTCCGCGAGGGCGGCCAGCGCCCGGTCCTGCGCGGCGGTCAGCCAGGCGTCGTCGTAGTGCGGCCCGGCGGTGGCGAGCTGCTTCAGCAGCAGCGCGCGCTCGCGCGCGGCGACGGTCTCGGCGACGGCGAAGCGGAACACGGGCACGAGGTCCGTGGGCACCACCCACAGCGTGCGCCGCATCGCGTGCATCCGCTGCAGCGACCCCTTCTCATACAGCGCGCGGTCCAGCGCGGCGAGCGACGGTTCGCGCAGCCGGGCGCGGGCGGACAGCGCGACGGTCGGCGAGTCGGTCGCGTGCAGCCCCACGAGCGCCTCCGCCACCTCCTCGGGCCGCGCGGCGCGGGCAGCATCGACGAGCAGATGCCGGTGCGCGAGCCGGGCGCGGCGCTGCGCTGTGGTGATCGCCATGCGGCCACCCTACGAAGGAGGTCTGACACCCGGGCCCGTACCAGACGACGGGGGCTGTGCGGTGCGCGTACGGCGAAGGGCGAGCCGGCCTCTCGCCGGGGGTGCCCGGGAGGCGCACCCCCGGCGGTCTGCCGGGGCTTCCGGACGGGGGCCGTCGCCCCGGCGGTCCCGTCGGGGCCGGTGGCCAGGCGCGCCGCCCGGCGGCCCGTGCCCCCCGCCGGCCTAGTCCTCCCGGACCACCGCCACCGGGCACGGGGCCAGGTGCAGCACTCCGTGGCTGACCGGGCCGAGCTGTATGCCCGTCGCCCCCGCGGCGGCCGTCGCGTCCGCGAGCGGGGTGCGGCGGGCGCCCAGGACCACGAGATCCGCCCCGGCCGCCGCCGTCAGCAGCGTGTCGCGCGGCAGGCCCTCCGGTACCTGCCGCTCCAGCGGTACGTCCGGATAGCGCCCCACCGTCGCGCGCACCGCGCGGTCCAGCGCCCACTCCGCCTCCCGCATCCGCGGGTCCGGCGCCCCGCCCAGGGTGTGCGCGTGTGTCTCCACGCCCCGCTCCGGCGAGCGCCAGGAGTGCACCGCCGTCACCGCGCACCCGCGCGCCCGCGCGGCCCGGAAAGCGAAGTCCACCGCCGCCGGCTCCGCCCCTTCGTGGCCGGTGCCGAGCACGACCCGGCCGAACCCGCCGTGCCGCGCCGCCTCCTCCCCCCGTACCACCACCACCGGGCAGGCCGCCCGCGCCGCCACCGTGAGCGCCACCGAGCCCAGCGGCAGCGCGTCGTGCCCGCCGCGCCCCCGGTCCCCGACGACCAGCACCGCGCCCCTGTCCGCCTCGCGCAGCAGCGCCGGCACCGGGTCGCCGGAGAGCACCTCGGCCGCCACGGCCCCGCTCCACCCCTGCGCGCGGGCGCGCTCGCCCGCGCTCGCGAGGATGTGCTCCGCCACGCTCCGGCCGCGCGGCCGGGCGGCGGTGAACTCCGGCCACGTCCGCTCGTACGGCTCCCACAGCGGCGCGTACACGATCCGCAGCTCCGCGCCGTGCCGGGCCGCCTCGGCCACCGCCCAGTCGAGCGCCGCGAGGCTCGCGTCCGAGCCGTCCACCCCTGCCACCAGCTTCCTCATGACCACGAGGCTTGCACACCCCGCCCGGCGCGGGCGAGGGGGCGGACCCCCGGCGCGGTCCCGGGCGTGCGCGGGCGCCGCCGGCTGCCGTCGCCTCCGGGGCTCCGGGGGCCGCGGGGGAGCGCGGGGCGGGCCGTGCGCCCCGTGTTCGCCGGGCAACGCAGGCCGCGGCGGGGCCCGTTCGGGGACCCCGCAGTCGCGCCCGCCAGAGGGTTGCAGGGCTGAGCACTTGGACGCGTTCTGTTGCGCTGACCTCAAGTGATCTGTCACACAAGGGGTGTGGCCTTGTGTGCTACTCACGGGTTGGTCATACTCGGCGAGTTGTCTGGCAGTGATAAATCTGTTCGCTGCTTGGCATGCGCATGTCCAACTAAATCCTCCAAGGTCCGTCCTTTGCCGGGCGGATCCAACCCCCCATAGGAGGCAGCACGTTGAAGTATCGAGCCATATCCAAGAGCCGGTACGCCGTCGCGGGCGTCGGCGCCGCCGCGCTGATCGCCGGCAGTCTGACGCTCGCCACCGCCAACGCCAGCACGAGTGAGCCCGTCGCCGACACCCTGTCGTCGGCCGCCGCGAGCGACCTCGCCGGCACCCTCGTCCAGGACCTCAAGGGCGGGGCCGCCGGGGCGTACTACGACGCCCAGGCGAAGGAACTCGTCGTCAACGTCGTGAGCGACGAGGCGGCCGAGCAGGCCGAGGCGGCCGGCGCGCGTGCGCGTACCGTCGACCACACCACCAAGGAGCTCAAGGCCGCGAAGGCGGACCTCACCCAGGGCGCCGTCGCCGGCACGTCGCGCGCGCTCGACCCGGTCACCAACCAGGTCGTCGTCACCGCCGACAGCACGGTCGAGGGCGCCGAGCTGGCCCAGCTGAAGAAGGAGGTCGCGGCGCAGGACGGCAAGGCCGTGCTCAAGCGCAGCGAGGGCACGTTCAAGCCGTACATCTCCGGCGGCGACGCCATCTACACCGGCGGCTCCCGCTGCTCGCTCGGCTTCAACGCGACCAAGGACGGGGAGCCGTACTTCCTGACCGCCGGTCACTGCGTCGAGCTCGGCGGCAGCTCCTGGTCCGAGTCCTCCGGCGGGCCCGTCATCGGCGAGGCCGAGGGCGCGACCTTCCCGGGCAACGACCGCGCGCTGATCAAGTACGTGGCGGACACCGAGCACCCGAGCGAGGTCGACCTCTACGACGGCACCACCCAGGAGATCACCGGTGCGCGTGAGGCCACGGTCGGCGAGACCGTGCAGCGCAGCGGCAGCACCACGCAGGTCCACGACGGCACCGTCATCGCGCTCGACGTGTCGGTGACCTACCCGGAGGGCACGGTCGACGGTCTGATCCAGACCGACGTCTGCGCCGAGCCCGGCGACAGCGGCGGCTCCCTCTTCGCGGGCAGTGACGCGCTCGGCCTGACCTCGGGCGGCAGCGGCGACTGCACCAACGGCGGCGAGACGTTCTTCGAGCCGGTGGTCGCGGCCCTCGACGAGTACGGGGCGACCATCCCGTAACCGGCGCGGTCCACGCACCGATCCGCCAGGTGAACGGCGTACGACCCGGGCCCCCGGCACCGCACGGTGCCGGGGGCCCGGCCGTCAGCGCAGCAGGCGCAGCGCCGCCGGGAGGACCCGCGCCGTCAGCGGCAGGGCGGGCGCGGGGATGCCGTCGGCGGCGTACGGCAGCGGCCGGTCCGCCTCGACGTGCACCCGGCGCCCGCGCAGCGGCTCGCCGCGCGGGCGCGTCGGCCGCCCCGGGCCGCCGCCGAGCACGCAGACGTCCAGCTCGCCGTCGTCGAGCCGGATCTCCGGGCCGGCACCGGGGGCGGGCACGCCGGGGCAGGGGGCGTTGGCGACGACGACGGTGTGGCCGCGCATCTCGTACGGCGTGCCGTCCACGGTGATGCGGAAGAGCGCAGAACGCCGCGACGCCAGCGCGCGGCCGGGCGCCGTGCGGGCCGCGCCGGCGCCGATCCACACCGCGCCGAGCGCCACGGCCGGCGCTGTGCCCGCCGCTTGCGGCACGTCCACCCGCAGCACGTCCACCGGCAGCGGCTCGGCGTGCAGCAGCAGCTCCGCCAGCTCCTCCGACGCCCGGGGCAGCCCCACCGCCCGGGCGACGGCGTTGCGCCCGACCGCCCCGGGCACCAGACCGCACACCGCGTCGGTCCCCGCGAGCGCCCCGGCGACGGTGCCGGCCATCCCGTCGCCGCCGACCGCGAGCACGACGCGGCCCGCCTCGGCGGCGCGCGCGGCGAGTCCGGCGGCATGGCAGAACCCCCGGCTGTACTCCGCCTCGACCTGCGCCCCGGCCCCCCGCAGCGCCCGGGCGAGCGGAATGAGTGCCGCGGCTCCGGCGGCCCGGCCGGCGGCGGGATTGACGAGAGCGGTGAAGCGGCGCATGGCGGGCTCCGGTTCGGTGGTGCCTACGGCGGGCGTCAGGTCAGGTCGCGGTGGACGGGCAGCAGCCGGCCCGCGGGCCGTGTTCACTCGTCCGCCCGTGGCAGCAGCACCCCCGGGTTGAGGATGCCCGCCGGGTCGAGGGCCGACTTGACCGCGCGGAGCGCCGCCACCCCCAGGGGGCCGATCTCCCGGGCGTACCACGGGCGGTGGTCCGTGCCCACGCCGTGGTGGTGGCTGATGGTGCCGCCGCACTGGAGGATCGCGTCGCTCGCCGCCGCCTTGGCGCGCTCCCACGTGCCGAGCGGGTCGTCGCCGCGGGCGCCGACCACCGTGAAGTACAGCGACGCCCCGGTCTCGTACACGTGCGAGATGTGGCACATCACCAGCGGCGGCGTCCCCGCCGCCGTCAGCGTGCCGGTCAGCGCCCCGCGCACGGCTTCGTACAGCGGGGGCAGCGCCGGCCAGAAGGCGGCCGTCTCCAGCGTCTCCGCGAAGGCGCCGGCGTCCAGCAGGGCGTCGCGCAGGTACGGGGCGCGGTAGCGGCCCTGCACCCACGCCTCGCCCGGCTCCGCGCCCAGCGGCTCCCCGCCGGCCGCCCGCAGCACGACCTGCGCCGCGGCCCGGCGGTCCGCCGCCTCGCCCGCCGCGCCCTCGTAGCCGGTGACGACCAGGCAGCCGCCCGGCTGCGCTGCGTCCTGCGCGCCGATGTCCTCGGGGCGGGCCAGGCCCACCATCGTCTCGGTCTCGTCGGACAGCCGCAGCACCGTCGGCAGCGGCCCGTCCTGCGCCAGCGCGCGCAGCGCCGCCGTGCCCCGCTCGAAGGAGCCGAACCGCCAGCCCTCGTACGCCCGCACCTGCGGCAGCGGACGCACCCGTACGGTCACCGAGGTGATCACCCCGAACGCGCCCTCGGAACCCAGCACCAACTGCCGCAGATCCGGCCCCGCCGCCGAGCGCGGCGCCCGGCCCAGCCGCAGCGTGCCCTGCGGCGTCGCCACCGTCAGGCCCACGACCATCTCGTCGAACCGCCCGTAGCCCGCGGACGCCTGGCCGCTGCCGCGCGTCGCGGCGAAGCCGCCGATGGTTGCCCACTCGAACGACTGCGGGAAGTGGCCGAGGGTGAACCCCCGCTCGCCGAGCAGCCGTTCGGCCTCCGGCGCGCGCAGCCCGGCGTCGAGGTCGGCGGTGCGCGCGACCTCGTCGAGCGCCGCCAGCCGGTCCAGCCGCCGCAGATCGAGGGCCACCACGCCGCGGAAGCCGTCCGGGTGCGCGTACGGAGCGAGCCCTCCGGTCACCGACGTGCCGCCGCCGAAGGGCACCACCGCCACCCGCCGCTCCGCGCACGCCCGCACCACCGCCAGCACCTCGTCGTGCCCGCCCGGCAGCACCACCGCGTCCGGCGCGTCCGCGACCTGGCCGGCGCGGATGCGCAGCAGGTCGGGCGTGGACTTGCCGCGCGTGTGCCGCACCCGGCTCGCCGCGTCGGTGCGTACGTGCTCCGCGCCGCCCGCCGCCCGCGCGAGCGCGTCGAGGACGTCCGGGCCGAGCCGCGGCGCCGGCAGGCCGAGGTCCGCCAGCGCCACCGGCGGCGTGTCCGCGGGACGCACCCCCAGCAGGTCGCGCAGCAGCTCGCGGACGCCTTCGGGGAGCGGCGCCGCCTGCCGGGGGTCGCCCCACCCGTTCCACAGCATGTCCAACGCGAACCTCCCGTACGGGTGCACCACACCCTGGCCGGAGGGGTTTCCTCCGCTGCCATCGTCGTTACACTGTGACAGGTGAAGTCGAAACGTCACAAGCCCTCGCTGGACGACCTCGCGCTCGACGCGCTGCGCGACTGCGTCCTGGCCGTGGGCGTGCGCCGCACCACGCTCACGGACGTGGCCCGCCGCGCGGGCGTGTCGCGGATGACGCTGTACCGCCGCTGGCCCGACGTGCAGTCGCTGGTGGGCGATCTCATGACGCGTGAGTGGATCGACGTCGCCCGGGGGGCGCTCCCCGCCACCGACGCGGCGGCGAACGCGCGCGAGGTGCTGGTGGCGGGGCTCACGGAGGGCTCGCGCGCGCTGCGCGCGCACCCGTTGTTCCGCAAGATCCTCGACGTCGACCCCGAGTTGCTGCTGCCGTACATGCTCGACCGCCGCGGTGCCAGCCAGGACGTCCTGCTCGACCTGATCGCCGACGACGTGCGCAAGGGGCACGCCGAGGGCTCCGTACGCGAAGGGCACGCGGTGCGGCAGGCCAGGGCCGCGCTGCTCGTCGTGCAGTCCTTCACCTTCTCCATGCGCACCATGACCGACGAGGACGACCCCGACCTCGGCACCGCCGCGTTCGAGAGCGAGCTGCGCGGGGTGCTGGAGAGGATGCTCGCGCCATGACCGTGCAGCACGCAGAGAGCCCCGACAGCCCTGACAGCCCTGACAGCCCGGAAAGCGCAGCGAGCGCCCGGCACGCCGGCGACCGGGACTTCTCCCTCAACGCCCGCCGCCGCGCCCGCGAGCTGGCCGGGCTCGCCGCGGGCGAGCGCGTCGACCTGCTGGTCGTCGGGCTCGGTGCCACCGGCGCCGGGGTCGCGCTGGACGCCGCCGCGCGCGGCCTGTCCGTCGCCGCGATCGACGCGCACGACCTGGCGTTCGGCACGTCGCGCTGGAGCAGCAAGCTCGTCCACGGCGGGCTGCGTTACCTGGCCTCAGGACAGGTCGGCATCGCCCGCGAGTGCGCGGTGGAGCGCGGCGCGCTGCTGGAGCACATCGCGCCGCACCTCGTGCACGCGCAGCCGTTCGTGATCCCGCTCACCCCGCTGACCACCCGCCCCCAGGCCGCCGTCGCCTGGGCCGGGCTGCGCGCCGGGGACCTGCTGCGCGCCGCCGCGCGCACCTCCCGTTCTGCGCTGCCCGCGCCCCGCCGGCTCTCCGCGGTGGAGACGCAGCAGCTCGTGCCCGGGCTGCGGCGGTACAGGCTGCGCGGCGGGCTGCTGTCCTGGGACGGGCAACTGTCCGACGACGCCCGGCTGGTGACGGCCGTCGCGCGGACGGCCGCGGGGTACGGCGCCCGGGTGCTGACCCGGGCCCGGGCGGTGGAGCTGACCGGCTCCGGCGCGGTGGTCCGCGACGAGACGACGGGGGAGCGGCTGCGTATCCGGGCCCGCGCGGTGGTCAACGCGACCGGGGTGTGGGCCGGTTCGCTGGTGCCCGGCGTGCGGCTGCGCCCCTCGCGCGGCACGCACCTGGTGCTGCGCGCCGAGGCGCTGGGCATGGGGCGCCAGCCCGGCGGGGCGGGGGTGCACATCCCGGTCCCGGGGGCGGCCGGCCGGTTCGCCCTGGTGCTGCCGCAGGACGACGGCCGGGTGTACGTGGGGCTGACCGACGAGCCGGTCGACGGCGAGGTGCCGGACGTGCCGGCGGTGCCGGAGACGGACGTCGGCTTCCTGCTGGACGTGCTGGACTCCGCGCTCGACGTGCCGGTGCGCCGGTCGGACGTCGTCGGCGCGTTCGCCGGGCTGCGCCCGCTGCTGGAGAGCGACGGCAGCACGGCCGACCTCTCCCGCCGGCACGCGGTGCTCACCTCTCCGGACGGCGTGGTCACCGTCGTCGGCGGCAAGTTGACGACGTACCGGCGGATGGCCGAGGACGCCGTCGACGCGGCCGTGGCCGGCGCCGGCCTGACCGCGGGCCCGTGCCGTACCGCCCGGCTGCCGCTCGTCGGCGCCGCGCCGGCGGCGGAGCTGGCGGGGCTGGACGCGCCGCGCCGGCTGGTGCAGCGCTACGGGACGGAGGCGCCGGCGGTGCAGGCGCTGGCCGCCGCCGAGCCGGCCCTCGCCGCGCCGGTCGTCCCGGGGTATCCGGTCACCGGCGCCGAGCTGGCCTGGGCCGTACGCCACGAGGGGGCCCTCGACGAGGCCGACCTGCTGGACCGGCGCACCCGGCTGGGGCTGGTGGCGGCGGAGCGGGCGACCGCCGTGGCGGCCGCCCGCGAGGTGCTGTCCGCGGTGCCCGGGGCGGTCAGCCCAGGCCGTTGAACACCGGGTAGTAGCCGCCGGACTGGCCGGCCGCCGTGGGGTGGTACGAGTCACCGATGGGCCAGGTGACGCTGTGCAGCCACTCGTTGTCCGAGCAGATCTCGTGCCCGGAGAACGCCGGCCGCACGTCGCCGTACGCGAAGCCGTGGTCGGCCGCGCGCTTGGCGGTGACGTCGCTGAGCAGGTCCGCGGCGCCGTTGATGGCGGACCGGGAGCGCTCGCTGATACCGAAGAAGCAGCCGCCGTCGAGCTGGTACATCCGCGGGTAGCCGAGCACGACGACGTGCGCGTTGGGCGCGCGCGCGGAGATCGCGTTGTAGGCGGCGTCCAGCCTGCCGGGCAGGGTGTTCGAAATGTAGGTGCGCGCCTCGTTGATGCGGCTGATGCAGGCCGACTCACCCTGGAGCACACAGGTGACCATGGCGTCGGCGAAGCCCGCGTCGTTGCCGCCGATGCTGATGGAGACGAGGGACGTGCTGGAGTTGAGCGGGCCGAGCTGGTTGTTGATGACGTCGCCGGTGACGGCGCCGGAGCAGGCGGTGAAGGCGAAGGACGCCGGGGCGTGCGCGTTCTTCCACAGCACCGGGTAGGCGTTGTTGCTGCGTTTGCAGTCGCCGCTCGCCGAGTCGTACGAGCCGGCGCCCACTCCGGAGGAGTAGGAGTCGCCGAGCGCCACGTAGTTCTCGGCGGCGTTCTCGGCGGCGTAGGTGCTCGCGCCGGTGGAGCTGTCGGCGGCCTGGGCCGGGATGCTGCCGAGCAGCGCCACTGTGGTGGCGACGAGGAAGCCCAGCAGCAGCCGCAAGGGCCGGGCAGTTCTCATGGAACCCCCTGGGGATGAGGTTGTACCGAGTGGTAACCACACCCTGCCCCTTGAAACCCATGTCCATGCCAAGTCGCAAACTGTGCGCCTGTGATGCGCCGTTCAATCCCTGTTGCGGGTGTTCAGCAGGTCATGTGCTGATAATCGGGGAGTCGCACGGCTGCCCCCGCATCCCGCCGGCGCACCGCGCTCACCTGCCGCGGGCCGCCGCGCCGGGGGATCCTCTTGACCGGAGCTTTGGCACGTCCCTCTTGTCCCGGCCGGGCGTTCACCGAAGACTTGACGCAATGAGGAAAATGCACACCTGCGTTGGAGCGTGAGCGACCATCGTGACCGGGAAGAGAACGCTGGGCCGCCGGGTGCGGCCACTCGGGCCCCGCCCCGGCCGTCCCGACACCAGGGCGGACATCATCCGCGCCGCCAAGCGCATGTTCGCCCGCGGCTACGCCTCCTGCAGCCTGCGCGCCGTCGCGCGCGAGGCCGGCGTCGACCCGTCCCTTCTCGTGCAGTTCTTCGGCAGCAAGGAAGGGCTGTACCTGGCCGCCATCGCCGACGTGATGCGCCCCGACGACGTGCTCGGGCGGATCCTCGGCGACTCCTCCGACGGGCTCGGCCGGCGGCTCGCCGCGTATTACTTCGATCTGTGGGACGACGCCGAGACCAGGTGGCCCTTTCAGGCGATCCTCCTGTCCGCCGCCTCGTACCAGCCGGCCGCCGCCGTCCTGCGCGACTTCATCACCCGCGAACTGGTCGCCCGCGTCGCCGCCCGCGCCGTCAAGGACCGCGCGGAGCTGCGCGCCGGCCTCGCCGGCTCCCACCTCGTGGGCACGGCCCTGGTGCGCTACGTGGTGCGCTTCGGTCCGCTCGCCGAGTTGCCCCGGCCGGAGCTGGCCGAGATCGTGGGCCGCACCATCGACAACTACCTCTTCGGCCCGCTCCCGGCCGCCGCGGGTTAGCGCGCCGAGTCAACCTTGCGCGTGCCCGCTGCGTCAGGAGTGGGGGCAGTGGCGCCCGGGAACGGCGGCGATCTAGAATCGCGAGCTAACTCAACAGATGTTGATAAAGGGCTTCGTGCCGTGATGGACTCGGCTCAATCGGCGCATCTGCCGGAGGGAGAGCAATGGCCTTCGACATACCGGGCTATATCAACACGGCCGGACGCGTCCAGGTCGACGACCTGGACCTCGACGCGTTCGCCGACCGCCCGCTGTCCGCGGAGGCGCTTCGCTGCCTGCGCTACATGTCGGACGTGGAGAGCCACACCGTGTGCTACCTGCGGGACGTGCTTGTCACTCCGTCCCACCGCGACCCGGACGTGACCGCGTTCATGTCGATGTGGGCCTTCGAGGAGTTCTGGCACGGCGAGGCGATCGACTCCGTGCTGCGCGCCCACGGGCAGAAGGCCGACTACGACCACATCCGCGAGGTGCGCGAGGCGCAGGGGCTCAAGGACCGGCTGGCGCCGATCTACCAGTCCATCGCGGCCAACGCCATCGGCGAGGACTTCGTCGCCGTGCACATGACGTGGGGTGCCATAAACGAGTGGTCCGCGCACGCCGCGTACGGCAGCCTCATCGAGAAGGAGCAGCACCCCGAACTGACCAAGCTGCTCGGCCGCATCCAGCGCCAGGAATCCCGGCACCTCGCGTTCTACGCCAGCCAGGCCAGGGAGCGCCTGGAGCGCTCCCCGCGCGCCCGCGCGCTGGCCCGCTGGGTGACCGAGCGCTTCTGGCAGCCCGTCGGCTCCACCATCCAGCCGGTGGAGGAGACCCGGTTCGTGCTGCGGCACCTGCTGGGTGACGACGCGGGCGCCGAAGCCGTGCGCAAGATAGACGAGAAGGTGCACAAGCTTCCCGGTATGGCCGGGCTCAACCTGGTCCAGCGCGGTGTCGCGGGCTTCGGCGCCGGCGTGCCGGTGGCCGTGGACACCGTGCGGCGCAGCTCCCGCAAGCGGCTGGTCGCCGGCGCCGCGGTGGTCGCGGGCGCGGCCGGGATCGCCGCCGTACGACGCCGATCGGCGGGCGCACACGCATGACGGACCCGGGTGACCCGGAGACGGACGCGGCCGTCGCCGCGCTGCTGGCGGAAGTCGGACGACTCGGCAGCGTCGCGGTGGCATACTCCGGTGGCGTGGATTCCACGGTCGTCCTCGCCGCGGCCGTACGTGCCCTCGGCCCCGGCCGGGCCGTCGCCGTCATCGCCGACTCGCCCGCCCTGGCCCGCGGCGAGCTGGCCCTCGCCCGCGACACGGCGGCGGACCTCGGTGCCGAACTCGTCGTGCTCGACACCGACGAGCTGTCCGTCGCGGGCTACCGCGCCAACGCCGGCGACCGCTGCTACTTCTGCAAGCAGACCGTCCTCGGCCGGGTCGCCGGCTACGCCGCGGAGCACGGCTTCGCGCACATCGCCACCGGCACCCACCTCGACGACCGCCGCGCCGCCCACCGCCCCGGGCTGCGCGCCGCCAAGGAACTCGCCGCCGCCGAACCGCTGGCCGCCGCCGGGCTCGGCAAGGCCGCGGTCCGCGCGGTCGCGCGGGCGTGGGGGCTGCCGGTCGCGGAGAAGCCCGGCATGCCCTGCCTGGCGTCCCGTATCGCGGTGGGCATCACCGTCTCCAGGGACCGGCTGCACCTGGTCGAACGGGCCGAGGAACGGGTCCGCGCGACGCTGGACGCACACCGGGTGGGCGCCCGCGACATCCGCGTACGCCTGCTGAAGCAGGGATTCCGGATCGAGTTGGACGCGCCCGCGCACCGCGAGGTCGCCGCCGCCCACGGCCTCAGCGACACGCTGCTGCGCGAGGTTGCCGCCGTCGGCCCGCTCGGCGAGGGCAGCCTCGCCCCGTACCGTACGGGCGCCGTCAGCACCGCCGCCCGCGCCGCCTCCCGCACCGTCTCCTCCGATGGAGCGCCGACGCGATGAGCGAGCCGCACGGCAGCGCCGTCGACACCACCGGCACCCCGTCGGAAGCGGCGGCGCTGCTGGACGGCGGCATCGCGGAGGTCGGCGACTTCGCCCGGCTCGACATCGGCCGGCGCCGCCGCACCGGCGTGCCCGAGGTCGTCTACGCGGACGGCAAGACCCCGCAGCAGACGCTCCGGCTCCTCGCCGAACTGCGCCGCCGGACACCGGACTCCCCGGCGCTGGCCACCCGCTGCCCCGAGGAGGTGCTGCGGGACGCGCCCGCCGCCTTCGCGGACGAGCCGGTACGGGTCGACACCCACGCCCGCACCGTCACCGTGGGCCCGCTGCCCGCCCCGCGCGGCACCGTCGCCGTGCTCACCGCCGGCACCAGCGACCTGCCCGTCGCCCGCGAGGCCGTCGCCACCCTCGACGCCCTCGGCACCGGCTCCCGGCTCTTCGCCGACGTCGGCGTCGCGGGTCTGTCCCGGCTGCTCGCGGTGCTCGGCGAGGTGCGCGCCGCGGACTGCGCGATCGTCGTCGCGGGCATGGACGGCGCGCTCCCGAGCGTCGTCACCGGCCTGCTCACCGCCCCCGTCGTCGGCGTGCCCACCAGCGTCGGCTACGGTTTCGCCGACGCTGGCCGCGCCGCCGCCGGCGCCATGCTGGCCTCGTGCGCCCCCGGGCTCACGGTCGTCAACATCGACAACGGCTTCGGCGCCGCCGTGCACGCCGCCAAGATCGTGGGGGTACGCGCCGGTGACTGAAGTGAGCAGCGCACGTCCCGCCGTTCCGTACGGCATCGCTCACACGAGGGAGACGGGGGAGACAGCCCCGCGCGCCGGTGTGGCGCGCCAGACGTACGGGAAGGGCTCTCCCCGTGATCATGAACGGAACTCGTCGGGGGTGACGCACGGTGGCTGAGGGGACGGCCGCGGCCCATCTCGACTGCACCGCAGGGGTGGCCGGCGACATGCTGCTCGGCGCGCTGCTCGACGCCGGCGCGAGCTTCGCCGCCGTACGGGACGCGGTCGCCGCGCTCAAGATCGACGGGCTCGGCGTGTCCGTGGCCCGCGACCGCCGCGGCGGCTTCGGGTGCACCCGCGTCACCGTCCACCGCCCCGCCGCCGCCGACCACCACCGCCGCCTCGCCGACGTCCTCGCCGACGTCGAACGCGCCGTCGGCGCCGGACTGGCCGCGGACGCCGCGGACTTCGCCGCCCGCGTCTTCCGGCTGCTCGCCGAGGCCGAGGGCAAGGCGCACGGCATCCCGGCCGAGGAGGTCCACTTCCACGAGGTCGGCGCCTTCGACGCGCTCGCCGACGTCGTCGGCTGCGCCGCCGCCCTCGCCGACCTCGGCCTGCTCGCCCCCGGCGCCGTCGTCACCTGCTCCCCGCTCGCCGCGGGCAGCGGGGAAGTCGACTGCGCGCACGGGCGGATGCCCGTGCCCGTGCCCGCCGTGCTGCACCTGGCCGCCGCCGGCGGCCTGGCACTGACCGGCGGCGGGCTCGCCGGCGAGCGCACCACCCCCACCGGCGCCGCGCTCGTCGCCGCCCTCGCCGCCGCGGGGCCGCTGCCCGACCTGACGGTACGGGCCGTGGGCACCGGCGGCGGCAGCCGCGAGACCCCGGACCGCCCCAACATCACCCGCGTCGTCGTCGGCACCCTCGCCGCCCCCGCGGCCGGCGGGCCCGCCGAGGGCGAGGTCACCGTCGTGGAGAGCACGGTCGACGACCTCGACCCGCGGCTGTGGCCCTCGGTGCTGGCCGCCCTGCGCGCCGCCGGCGCGTGGGACTGCTGGACCACCGAGACCGTCGGGCGGCACGGCCGCCCGGGTCGCGTCGTCACCGCGCTGTGCGCCGAGGACGTACGGCCCGCCGTCGCCGACGCGCTGTTCCGCCACACCACCACACTCGGCGTCCGCTGGTCCGCCCACCGGCGCCTCATGCTGCCCCGGCACAGCGCCGTGGTGGCCGTGGGCCCGCCCGGCGCCGAGCAGCAGGTCACCGTCAAGGTCGCCGACGGCCCCGGCGGTGCGCTCACCGTCCAGCCGGAGCTGGCCGAAGCGGAGGCCGCGGCGGCGGCGCTGGGCTGGTCCGTACGCGCGGTGTGCGAAGCTGCCGCAGTCCGCTACCGGGGCGACCTGGCGGTGCCCCGGCCCGCCACCGGTTGACGCCGGTCCGCAACAGAAACCGAGACCGGCATATGCAAGACCAGATCAGGGGAGGGCACGAGTGACGGGGACTTACCGCATCGGGCGACTCGACGACGCGCACGTCCTGCTGACCGGGGCCACCGGCTTCATCGGGCAGGCGCTGCTGGAGCGGCTGCTGTCCGGCCATCCCGGCACCCGCGTCTCGATCGTCGTCCGCCCGCGGGGCAACGGCGGCGCCGCCGACCGCTTCCGCCGCCTGCTGCGCAAGGACGTCTTCCGCACCTGGCGCGGACAGCTCGGCGACGAGGCCGCGTTCGCCGAGGCCGAGCGGCGCGTCACCGTCATCGAGGGCGCGCTCGACCGGCTGGACGACGTCGAGTTCCCCGGCGACATCGACGTCGCCATCCACTGCGCCTCGTCCGTCTCCTTCGACCCGCCCATCGACGAGGCGTTCCGCAGCAACGTCTCCGGCGCCGTCGCGCTGTACGAGAAGCTGGGCCGGCAGGAGCGCCCGCCGCACATCGTGCACATCTCCACCGCGTACGTCTCCAGCGGCGGCCAGGGCCTCGTCCGCGAGGGCCGGCTCACCCACGACATCGACTGGCGCGGCGAGCTGGCCCAGGGCATGGCCGCCCGCGACGACGTCGAACGCGCCTCCCGCCGCCCCGAAGTGCTGCGCAAGGCGCTGGAGAAGGCCGGCCGCGACCACGGCAAGGCCGGCCCGCAGATCGCCGCCAAGGACGCCGAGGACGCGCGCCGCACGTGGGTGGAGGAGCGGCTCGTCGAACACGGCGCCATCCGCGCCGAGATCCTCGGCTTCTCCGACGTCTACACCTTCACCAAGGCGATGGCCGAGCGCGCCGTCGAGGAACTGTGGGCGGGCCGGCCGCTGTCGATCGTGCGGCCGGCGATCGTGGAGAGCGCGCTGCGCCACCCGTACCCCGGCTGGATCGACGGCTTCAAGATGGCCGACCCGCTGATCATCGCGTACGGCAGCGGGCTGCTGCGCGACATGCCGGGGCAGCCGGACACCGTGATGGACGTCGTCCCCGTCGACCTCGTCGTCAACGCCACCCTCGCCGCCGCCGCGGCCCCGCCGGAGGAGGGCGCCGAGCCGCACTACTTCCATGTCGGCTCCGGCGCCACCAACCCCCTCACGCTGCGCGACCTGTACAAGCACGTGCACTCCTACTTCCGCCGCGACCCGCTGCCGGAGAGCAGCGGGCGCGGCCACGTACGGCCGCCGTCGTGGACCTTCCCCGGCGCCGCCCGCGTGGAGTTCGCGCTCGGCGCCGGCGAACGCGCCGCGAACCTCGCCGACAAGCTCCTCGGCCAGTTGCCCGGCACCGAGCGCACCCAGGAGTGGGCGAGCAGGCTGCACAAGGAGAAGCGCTCCCTGGAGACGCTGCGCCGCTACTCCGACCTGTACGGCGTCTACACCCGCACCGCCGTCGTCTACGACGACCGCGAACTGCGCGCGCTGGGCGCGGCGCTGCCCGCCGACCGCGCCGCCGAGCACGGCTTCGACCCCGCCGAGATCGACTGGTACACGTACCTCGAAGAGATCCACTGCCCCAAGGTCACCGCGCCCCTGCGGGCGAGAACCGGCGGGCGCCGCAACACCCGCAGGCCGAACCCGGCGGCGCTCCCGCCCGGCACCGCCGCCGCGGGCAGCACCGCCGCCGTCTTCGACCTGGACGGCACGATCATCGCCTCCGACATCGTCGAGTCCTACGTCTGGACCCGGCTGGCGTCGCTGCCCCGCGGGCGCTGGGCCCCCGAGCTGTTCGACCTCGCCCGCAACGCGCCCCGCTACCTGCTCGCGGAGCGGCGCGACCGCGGCGACGTGATGCGCACCTTCTTCCGCCGGTACGAGGGCGCGCGCGCCGAGGAACTGCGCGCCCTGGTCGCCGAGCAGGTCGGCGACGCGCTGCTGCACCGCGTGATGCCGGAGGCCGTACGCCGCATCCGCGCGCACCGCGCCGCCGGCCACCGCACCGTGCTCATCACCGGCAGCCTCGACCTGCTCGTGGAGCCCCTGCGACCGCTCTTCGACGACATCGAGGCCACCCACCTCGCCGAGCACGACGGCGTCCTGACCGGCTTCCTGCAAACCCCGCCGATCGTCGGCGAGGGCCGCGCGGCGTGGCTGCAGAGCCACGCCCGCGAGCGGGAACTCGACCTCGGCGCCAGCTTCGGCTACGCCGACAGCTACTCGGACCGGCCGCTGCTTGAGGTCGTGGGCAAGCCGCACGCGGTCAACCCCGACACCCGGCTCTTCCGGCACGCCAAGCGGCACCGCTGGGAGATCGCCCGCTGGGGGACGCACACCGCGAGCCGCTGGGACGCGCTCGCGGGCACCGTGATCAGCCACACCCGGCCGCGTCCCGTACGGGCCCTGCCCGCGGCCGGCCGCACCGCATCCGACGGAGAGGCCCGATGAGCCTGGCGCTTCAGTACCACCGTTCGCCCGCGCGCTTCCTGGCCGCCCGCGGGCTCAGCCGCACCCGCAGCCGCGCCGCCGGCTCGCTGGCCGGCTCCCTCGCGCCCCTGCGGCTCACCCGCGACAAGCGCGAACTGCCCAAGGGCGACGGCTGGACCCGGCTGGCGCCCAGCCTGTCCGGCATCTGCGGCTCGGACCTCGGCATGCTCAACGGCACCGTGTCGCCGTATCTGGCGGCGCTGACGTCCACGCCGTTCGTGCCCGGACACGAGGTCGTCGGCACCACCGTCGACGACCTGCCGACCATCCCGCGCGGCACCCGCGTCGTGCTCGACCCGGTGCTGTCCTGTGCGGTACGCGGCCTGCCCGAGTGCGACGCCTGCCGCGCCGGCCACACCAACCGCTGCGACCACATCACCTCCGGGCATCTCTCGCCCGGCATGCAGACCGGCTACTGCGCCGACACCGGCGGCGGCTGGGCCCAGCGCATGGTCGCCCACGAGCACCAGCTCCGCCCGGTGCCCGACGACCTGCCGGACGAGCGCGCGGTGCTCGTCGAGCCGCTGGCGTGCGCGATCCACTCGGTGCGCCGGGTGCCGATCGAGCCGGGCGCCTCGGTACTGGTCATCGGGGCCGGCACGGTGGGTCTCTGCACCGTGCTCGCGCTGCGGCAGCTCACCGAGGCCGGCACCATCCACGTCGTCGCCAAGCACGGCCACCAGCGCGCCCGGGCGCTGCAACTGGGCGCGGACGAGGCCGTGGAACCGGACCGCGCGCTGCGCGCCGTCCGCCGGATGACCTCGGCGCTGGCCCAGCGCCCCGAGATGGGCGCGGAGTTCCTGCTCGGCGGGGCGGACATCGCCTTCGAGTGCACGGGCGGCGGCGCCGGCCTCGACACCGCGCTGCGTACCGTACGGGCCGGGGGCACGGTCGTCGTGTCCGGCATCCCGGGCGGCGCCGACCTGACCCCGCTGTGGTACCGGGAGCTGAGCCTCGTGGGCGCGTACACGACCAGACGCCGTGAGGACGTCACGGCGGACGATCCCGACGCGGGCCCCGACGGCCGCGCCGGCACCGACTTCGACAAGGCGGTGCAGCTCGCCGCCACCGCGCCCCTGGACGGCTACGTCGAACGCTATGCGCTCCAGCAGTGGCGCCCCGCGCTGGAGCACGCGTTCGCGGCCGGCTCTGCGGGTTCCGTCAAGATCGCTTTTGACCCGACCCTGGACGGCTGACCGGGCACGAATGGCAGGCTAGGGCCGACACCGGAGTCGGCCGCCCCCCACCGCCGTACGCAGCCGCCGGGCACCCGACGCCCGCACCGCCGCCCGCTGCAGGCGCCGGCGACCACACTGAGGAGAGAGCGTGAGCAGACCAGGCTTCGTGCTGGAAGTCGATGAACGAACCCCGCCCCTGCTGGTGCACGAGGGCGAGAATTTCCGGCTGGAGCGGCTGCCCCACGGCACCCGGGTGATCTACCCGCCCGACTCGCTGCCCGGCATCCGCGACCTCGACGGGGTCATCCGCCGCGCGCTGCTCGAACCGCACGGCAGCGAGCCCCTGCCCGAGCTGCTGTTCGCCGGCATGCGGCTGACGATCGTCTTCGACGACCTGTCGCTGCCGCTGCCGCCGATGCGCCGGCCCGACGTGCGCCAGCGCATCATCGAGCAGGTGCTGGAGATGGCGGCGGCCAAGGGCGTCGACGACGTCGAGCTGATCGCCGCCAACGCCCTGCACCGGCGCATGACGCCGGCGGAGCTCCAGCATGTCGTGGGCGACCGGGTGTTCCGGTCGTTCTTCCCCAAGCACCTCACCAACCACGACGCCGAGGACCGCGACAACCTCGTGCACCTCGGCGACACCGCGGAGGGCGAGGAGGTCGAGATCAACCGGCGGGCGGCCGAGAGCGACCTCGTCGTCTACGTCAACATCACCTCCACCGCGATGAGCGGCGGGCCCAAGTCGGTGTCGGTGGGCCTGGCCAGCTACCGCAGCATCCGCCACCACCACAACGTGCACACGCTGCGGCACTCCCGGTCGTTCAACGACCCGCCGAACTCGGCCATGCACCACTCGTACAACCGCATGCAGGACCTGATCGGCGGCCAGGTCAAGGTGTTCACCGTCGAGACGACGCTGAACAACGACACCTTCCCGTCCGCCACCCGCTTCCTCAACAAGCGCGAGTGGGAGTGGAACTACGGCGACCAGGCCGCCTACCTGGCCTCCCGGCGCGGCAACTCACTGATGACGCCGTCGATGCGGCGCCGGGTGTGGCACAAGACGGAGGCGCCGTACGGCGTCACCGGGGTCAACGCCGGCGCGCCGAGCGAGGTGCACCCGGTCACCCTGCGCAACGTGCACCGCCAGCAGCTCACCGAGGTGCAGGGGCAGGCCGACGTGGCGGTCTACGGGCTGCCGTACATCAGCCCGTACAACGTCAACTCGGTGATGAACCCGATCCTGACGATGTGCCTGGGGCTCGGCTACTTCTTCAACCTCTATCTGAACCAGCCGATCGTGCGGGAGGGCGGCGTCGGGATCTTCTACCACCCGATGCCGAACGAGTTCCACCCCGTCCACCACCCCAGCTACATCGACTTCTACGAGGAGGTGCTGGCCGAGACCACCGACCCGGCGGTCATCGAGGCCAAGTTCGAGAAGCAGTTCGCCACCGACCCGTGGTACACGCACCTCTACCGCAAGAGCTACGCCTACCACGGCGTGCACCCCTTCTACATGTGGTACTGGGGCGCGCACGCGATGCAGCACCTGGGCCAGGTCATCTTCGTCGGCGCCGACCGCAGCGCGGCGGCCCGGCTGGGTGTGCAGTCGGCCTCGACGCTGAACGACGCGCTGCAACTGGCCTCGCAGACGGTGGGCACCAGCCCCTCGATCACGTACCAGCACATGCCGCCGCTGACTCTGGCGTCCGTCCGATGAGCGGCGCCAAGGGCCCGGGGAAGGCCGGCAAGAGGGGCAAGGGCAGCCTCCGCGGCGACCTCGCCATGGTGCGGTCGGGGCGCGACTGGCGCGGCCGGGCGCTGGCCCCCCGCGGCTACCGCACCCCGGGCGGCAGTGCGGCGGGCTTCGGCGCGGGAAAGGGGGAACAGAAGACGTTCCCCACCGCGTGGGCGCGCACCCCCGCGGCGCGCGCGGTGCGCAACGTACTCCAGCGGGGCGTGCTCAAGCAGTACGCCTGGGCCAAGACCCGGCCGCAGATCGAGGGCCTGGACCTGCTGGAGTCGCTGCGCGGCCCGGCGATCTTCGTCGCCAACCACTCCAGCCACCTCGACACCCCGCTGATCCTCGGCTCTCTGCCCCGCCGCATCGCCGACCGCACGGCGGTCGGCGCGGCGGCGGACTACTTCTTCACCTCCACGGCCGTCAGCGTCACCACCGCGCTGATGTTCAACGCCTTCCCCGTGGACCGCTACGGCTCGCGCCGCGGCGGGGTGTCGCTGCCGGCGGAGCTGATCGACGACGGCTGGAGCCTGCTGCTGTACCCGGAGGGCACGCGGTCGCACGACGGCTGGATGAGCTCGTTCAAGATGGGCGCGTCACGCCTCTGCGTGAGCATGGGCATCCCGGTCGTCCCGGTGGCGGTCCGCGGCACGTTCGCGGCCATGCCGCGCGGCAAGGCCCTGCCCACCCGCACGGGCACCCGCCTGGTAGTCCGCTACGGCCGCCCCCTCCCCCCGCAGGAAGGCGAGTCGGTCACGGACTTCCGCGCCCGCATGCTGCGCCACATCGCCGCCCTGTGGGCGGAGGAGGACCTGGGCTGGTACCAGTCCCTCCGCGCGGCACAAGACGGCCGCCTCACCCTCCCGGAGGGCCGCACGACGGCGCTCCCCCTGACGGCGACACCGGTGGAGCAGGGGAAGCCGGTCGCGGAGTGGCGCCGGGTATGGGAGGCAACGAGACCGTCCCTGGGAGACGGCCGCCGAAAGGTATGGCGGGACGACTGACCCGGGCTCCCTCCAGGGGCGGGACGGAGCCCAGCGGAACGCGGGCGCCGTGAGCGGGACGCGCCTGCCCCGCTTCGGGCGGGTTCGGGGCGCAGCCCAGCGGGTGCGGCCGTCGTGAGCCGGATGCCCCGGGCCTGTTTCGGGCGGGTCGGAGGGCCCGAGGAGCGACAGGGCGGAGCCCCCGGGGTGGCCGTGCCGCGAGTGTGGTGCGCAGGTCGGGGGTGCCGGGGCGCGGCCCCGCGTGCGGGCGGAGCCCTCCGGGCGGTCCGCGCCGCAGGCGCGATGGCGGGGTGCGGGGGCGGAGCCCCGTGGGGGTGCGGGGGCGGAGCTCCCGGGGGGCCGCGCCGCAGGTGCGGTTGCGGGGGCCGGGGTGCAGCCCCCGGTTTCGGGAAGGGGCGGGGTCGGGGAACAGGCCCCCGCCCGCCACCGGCCCGGTGTCAGTGCCCGGTGGCAGACTCGGGCTCATGCACTGGGCCATGGCCGACGCGCCGCACGGCGGAGTCAGCGTCTGCCCCGTCGACGCCGAAGGCAACCCCGCCGGCCCCCCGTACACCCACCCCCACCCCGCCGACGCCCTCCGCCGCCACCCCGCCGCCGACCGCTGGATCTGGTCCTCCACCGCCGCCTTCTACCCCCGGCTCCTCGACGCCGGCCTCACCGTCCCCCGCTGCCACGACGTCGAAGCCGCCGAAGCCATCCTTCTCGGCCACGAAGGCATGTGGGGCCTGCCCCGCTCCCTCGCCGCCGCCTGGGCCCGCCTCCGCGGCCACCCCGTGCCCGACGACCCGCCGCCCCGCACGTTCGGCGGTGAGCCGGAGCCCACCCTCTTCGACGCCACCCCCGCACGCCCCCACGGCACCGACGACCTGCACGCCCTCCTCGCCGTCCACGCCGCGCAGCGGGACCGCATCGCCGCCTCCGCCCACCCCCACCGCCTGCGGCTCCTCGTCGCCGCCGAGTCCGCCGGGATGCTCGTCGCCGCCGAGATGCACCGCGCCGGCCTGCCCTGGCGCGCCGACGTGCACGACGCCCTGCTCACCGAGCTGCTCGGCGGCCGGTATCCCGGCGGTCTGGAGCCGCCCCGCCTCGCCGAGCTGGCCGACGAGGTGTCCCGCGCGTTCGGCGAGCGGGTCCGCCCCGACCTCCCCGCGGAGGTCGTCCGCGCGTTCCGCAAGGCCGGCGTCGGCGTCACCTCCACCCGCAAGTGGGAGCTGCAGGACATCGACCATCCCGCCGTCGCCCCGCTGCTGGAGTACAAGAAGCTCTACCGGCTGCACACCGCCCACGGCTGGGCCTGGCTGCAGACCTGGGTGCACGACGGCCGGTTCCGCCCCGAGTATCTGCCGGGCGGCGCCATGTCCGGCCGCTGGACCACCCACGGCGGCGGCGCGCTGCAGATCCCGCGGGTCGTGCGCCGCGCGGTGGTCGCGGACGAGGGCTGGCTCCTGGTGGTCGCCGACGCGGACCAGATGGAGCCGCGGGTGCTGGCCGCCGTCTCGCGCGACGCGGGGCTGATGGCGGCGGCGGACGGCACCCGGGATCTGTACGAGGCGCTGGCGGACCGCGCGTTCGCGGGCGGGCGCGCGGAGGCGAAGCTCGCGCTGCTCGGCGCGATCTACGGCCAGACCTCCGGCGACGCGCTGACGTACCTCGCCGATCTGCGCCGCCGCTTCCCCGCCGCGGTGGCGTACGTGGACGAGGCCGCCCGCGCCGGCGAGGAGGGCCGGCTCGTCCGCAGCCATCTGGGTCGTACGTGTGCGCCGTCGGACGCGGCGGACGACGGCGAGGCGGGGCTGCCGCAGGAGGACGGCACCGGCCCGGCGGCGGCCCGCGGGGGCGCCGCGGCGCGGGCGCGGGGCCGGTTCGCGCGCAACTTCGTGGTGCAGGCCAGCGCCGCGGAGTGGGCGCTGTGCCTGCTGGCGGCGCTGCGCCAGGAACTGGCGGGGATGCGGGCGGAGCTGGTGTTCTTCCAGCACGACGAGGTGATCGTGCACTGTCCCGCCGACGAGGCGCCGGCGGTGCAGAAGGCGCTGGCGGCGGCGTCGGCGCGGGCGGCGGAGGTGATGTTCGGCCGGACGCCGGTGGTGTTCTCGTTCACGACGGCGGTGGTGGAGTGCTACGCGGACGCGAAATAAAGACGGGCGGCGAGCGCGGGGCACAGGGTAGAACGGGGTACGTGCCAGACACCCCGCCCCCAGCCGCCGTCGTCACCCGCCTTCGCGCCGCCGGCTGCGTCTTCGCCGAGGACGAGGCCCGCCTCCTCGCCGCCGCCGCGCCCGCCCCCGCCGAGCTGGACGCCCTCGTGGCGCGCCGCGTCGCCGGGTGGCCGCTGGAACAGGTCCTGGGCCGGGCCGAGTTCTGCGGGCTGCACGTCGCGGTCGAGCCCGGCGTGTTCGTACCGCGCAGGCGCAGCGAGTTCCTGGTCCGCCGCGCCGCGCAGGCTGCGGCGGCTGTCTCCCGCCCCGTCTCCCGCCCCGTCGTGCTCGACCTGTGCTGCGGCTCCGGCGCGATCGGCGCCGCCGTCGCCGCCGCCGTGCCCGGCGTCGAGCTGCACGCCGCCGACGTCGATCCCGCCGCGGTCCGCTGCGCCCGGCGCAACGTCGGGCCCGCCGGCGGCACGGTCCACGAGGGCGACCTCTACGCGCCGCTGCCCGCGGACCTCCGCAGCCGCGTCGACGTGCTCGTCGTCAACGCCCCGTACGTGCCCACCGCCGAGGTCCCGTTCCTGCCGCCAGAGGCCCGCGACCACGAGCCGCTGACCGCGCTCGTCGGCGGCGCCGACGGGCTCGACGTCCAGCGCCGGGTGATCGCGGAGGCCCCGCGGTGGCTGGCGCCCGGCGGCCTGCTGCTCGTGGAGACGAGCGAGCGGCAGGAGCCCCGCACCCGCGCGGCCGTCACCGCCGCCGGGCTGACGGCGGTAACGGCCACGTGCGAGGACCTGGCGGCGACGGTCGTCACCGGGCGCAGCCGGCGGCCGGCCGCGGGCCCGTCCGCTAGACGAACCCCCGCACCCGGTGCTGCATGACGCGATACGGCCATCCTTCGGCCGTGTTCCACTGGCTCACGGCCAGATGCAGGTTGTCCGGGGTCGAGCCCGGGATCACGTAGCCGCCGTACAACTGCGCCACGTGGGAGTCGTCCTCGTTGCCCCACTGCCCGCCCCACACCAGGGTCCTGCGGTGCGCCTCGTACAAGTTGGAGGTGGGCGTGTCCATGAGGATGCCGTCGATGCGGTAGTCGGCCTCGTTGAACCACGTGAGGATCCACTTGCCCGCCATCGGCCGCAGGCACATCTCGCCGAAGCGCCCCTCCAGGACCGGTGTCGGCGGATTGCCCCACGCCCAGGCGCCGTTGCGGTAGCCCCACGGCTCGTACGCGCCGGGGTCGGCGATCCGGGCCGCCGGCACCCGCTGCAGGATCATCGGCTTGCTGCGGGTGAACTCCGTGGAGAACACGTACACGAAGCCGTCGTTCCCCTCCGCCCAGGTGAGTAGCTGGAAGAGCCCGCCGTGCAGGTCGGGCGCGAACTTCGCGCCGGTGTGGACCCAGGTGGCGCCGTTGTCGTCGGAACGCCAGATCTCCGTCCAGACGACGTTGCCGAGGCCCTTGTTGACCATGGCGTGCAGATACATCGTCGAGCCGATGGTGATCACGTCGGACGGCAGGACGGTGGAGAAGACCGGGTTGTCGTGCTCGTACGCCCACAGTTGCTGCGCCGCCGCCCCGCCCACCGCGCCGGACCAGGTGACGCCGGCGTCGAGGTCGGTCGTGGTGGAGTACAGCGCGACGGGGGAGCGCCACCAGCCGCCGCCGACGCGCGCCTCCTCGAAGGTGTCGCCGAAGACGAAGAGCATCCGGCCGTCCGGCGTGCGCGCGGGGATGCCCAGGTCGGTGGCCTCCATGCGGTACGCGGTGGTGATCCCGGGCCCGGTGAGGTCCCGGATCTTCGTCACCTCAGGCGCCGCGGCCCCGCGGGCGCCGCGCCCGGCAGCCGCTGTCGCAGCCTGTCCGGTTCCCAGCAGCACCCCGCCGCCGACCGCTGCACCGGCCGCCGTTCTCAGGAACCGCGCCCTGCTCATCGGCGCGCGGTGCTGCCCGCCGCCGACCTCGCGATGACCGCCCATGAGTCCTCCCGAGCCGTAAGAAATCGATTTCACGAACTCGGGGACAGAGCTTCCCATCGCGGATGGAGACCGTCAACCACACCGGCGCGTCTCCGCGCGCCCCGGCGCCCACCCCGGGCGCCGCCGCGGCGCGAACGCGCGCCCGCGTCACGGCTTGCGGCCGACGCCTCCGGCCATCAGGCGCTCGAAGAGCTTCAGCTCCGTGCGGACCGGCTTGTCGGGGCGCCAGTGCGGCAGCGAGACCACACCCGGCTCCAGCAGGTCGAGGCCCCTGAAGTACGCCTCGATCTCGGCCGACGTGCGGAAGCGGCCGGTGCCGAGGAAGGACAGGAAGGTGTCCTGCAGGGCCTGCGCCTCCTCGCCGACGTCGCAGAAGGCGGTGATCACCAGGTGGCTGCCCGAGGGGACCGCGTCCATGTACGCGTCCACGATGCCCTGCGGGTCCTCGTCGTCGTGCAGGTGGTGGAGGATCCCGACGAGCAGGATCGCCACCGGACGGGAGAAGTCGATCAGCCGGCGGACGTCGGGGTGTTCCAGGATCTCCTGCGGGCGCCGCAGGTCGGCGGTGATGACGAAGGTGTCGTCGTTCTCCTGCAGCAGGGCCCGGCCGTGGGCGAGGACGATCGGGTCGTTGTCGACGTAGACGACCCGGGCGCCCGGCAGGTGGCGCTGGGCGACCTGGTGGGTGTTCTCCATGGTCGGGAGCCCGGCGCCGAGGTCGATGAGCTGGTCGATGCCCGCTTCGGCGGTCAGGTAGCGCACCGTACGGCCCAGCGCCTCGCGGTTGAGCCACGCAAGGTCGTCGATGTGCGGCATCGTCTGCCGCAACTGGTCGGCGACGGCACGGTCGACCTTGTAGTTGTCCTTGCCGCCGAGCACCACGTCGTAGGCCCGGGCGATGCTGGGCTTGGTGGTGTCGATGTCGCCGGGTCCGGGTTTGGCCGCCCGCCCGTTGCCCTCGTCCTGCACAACAGTCCCTTTCTGCCCGCCTGGTGAGGTGGGGTATGAGCCTAGCCGCTTGCTCCGGTGGGTCGCATCCAGGGTCAACGACCTTGAGCCATGGGTCAGTTGGGGGTGGCGAGAAGTATGGGGCCGCCTTGACGGGCGCCGCGGGCGCTCAATAGCGTCCGGGTCATGCCAGCCCCGAACGAACCCGCCACCGAGCAAGAAGCCCTCGTCGTGCAGTTCTTCGCCGACATGGGCAGCACCTACGCCGAGATGGTGCCCGCCTTCCGCCGCCATCTGGCCGACGACTGCCTCTGGGCCAACCAGGGGCTGCCGGAGGTCCGCGGCAGGGAAGAGATCCTGGGCTTCCTCCAGCAGCTCGTCGACCAGACCGGACTGGAGAGCGTCGGGGGAGAGGTGCTGCGGATCGCGAGCCGGGGCGGCACCGTGCTCACCCAGCGCCACGAGCACTGGACCGGCAAGGACGGCGCCGTCCTGGTCGAGTCGCTGCCGGTGATGGGCACCTTCGAGGTCGCCGACGGCAAGATCACGTCATGGCGGGACTACTACGACTCCGCACTCCTGGCCCACCTGATGGCGGGCGACGCGTGAGCGCGCGGAGCGCGGACGCCCGGGCCGGGCGGTTCGCGGGCAAGACCGCCGTCGTCGTGGGCGCCAGCGAGGGCATCGGGCTGGCCGTCGCCGACGGGCTGGTGGCGGGCGGCGCCAACGTCGTCCTGGTGGCCCGGCGCGAGGACGTGCTCGCCGGAGCCGTCGCCACGCTCGGCCCGGCCGCCTCCGGCGTCGCCGGCGACGTGGCCGACGAGACGACCGCCGCCCGCGCGGTCGCCCACGCCGTCGACACCCACGGCGGCCTGGACCTGCTGCTCTTCAACGCCGGCACGCTGCTGCCCGGCGACATCGCCGGGCAGCCCCTGGACCACGTCGACCGCATGCTCGCGGTCAACCTGCGCGGTCCGATCACCTTCGTACGCGAAGCGGCACCGGAGCTCGCGAAGCGGCCCGGCGCGGCCGTGACCCTCACGTCGTCGGCCACCGGCCGGCTGCCCGTGCCCGGCCTCGGCGTGTACGGCGCCACCAAGGCCGCGCTGCACTACCTGGTGTCCACCTGGGCCATCGAACTGGCGCCCAGCGGCATCCGGGTCAACGCGATCTGCCCCGGCGGCACGTACACGCCGTCGATGTACGAGGCGGCGAAGGCCATCCCGGGGCTGGAGCAGGAGACGATCGCCACCAACCTCGTCAAGCGGATGGCCACGCCCGAGGAGATCGCCCGGCCGGCCCTGACCCTGCTGGACAGCGCGGAGAGCGGCTACGTCACCGGCGCCGTCTGGGACATCGACGGCGGCTACCAGCGCGACCGCCGGGCGGGCTGAGGGGCTCAGTCGTCCCGCTGCGCCGCGACGAGCACCTCACCCGCCGCCGTGCGGTAGTACAGCACCGACCGCCCCGCGCGCCGCCGGTCCACCAGCCGGGCGTCGAGCAGCACCTTCAGATGCCGTCCCACCGAGCCGAGGCCCTGACCGGTGAGCACCACCAACTGCGTGGTGCTCTTCGGGGTGTCGAGCAGCGCCAGCACCGCCGCGCGCGCCGGGCCGAGGAGCCGGCCCAGCGACTCGGGCGGTGCGGCGGAGCCGGTGTCGGCGAGGGCGCCGGCGCACGGGTAGACGACGGCGTAGCGGTGCGGCGCCTCCCAGCAGACCCAGCCGGTGCGCGGAACGACGGGCACGAAGAGCAGCTCCGCGCCGGAGAGGTCCTGCGGCGGGTAGTCGCGCACGTTGATCTGCAGCCGGCTCGCGCCCAGCCACCGCGTCCCCGGCCGCAGCGCGTCCAGCACCGCGGCCCAGCCGCCCTGTCCCACCTGCGCGGTGCGCGCGACGATGTCCGCCTCGATGACCCGCCGGCGCCGCGGCCAGTCCGGCAGCACCGTCTCGCGCCACACCCACTCCAGCACCTCCGCGGCCCGCCGCGGCAGGTCGTCGCGGCGCAGCCGCTGCGGCAGCCGGCCGTCGAGGGAGACGGCGACATCGGCGCGGGCGGCGTCCGGGGGCGTGGCCCGTATCGCCGCAAGCTCCTCCTCGAAGGTCACCCCCGCCGCACCCGTGGGCGTCGGGGTGAGGAAGTCCGCGTTCCACGGCCGCAGCAGCCCCACCCGGACCAGCTCGTCGGTCACCGGGTCCGCGGCCTGCCGCGCGCGGTACGCGGGCAGGTGGGCGTCGAGCCAGGCGCGCTCGCCGGGGTGCGAAGGGGTGCCCTGCGCGAGCGTCTTCAGACACGCGAGCGCCTCGGCGAGCGGCGAGACGACGAACCGGCTGCACGCCAGCGTGTCCGCGTCGACCTGCCACCACCCCATTGTTTCGCCTCCCGGCGAAACACTAACCCCTGCACCGTGCTCTGCCCGAGGCTGCCGGCATGCGCACGTACCGCGAGCTGTTCCGCGCCCCGGAGTTCACACCCCTCTTCGCCACCTCCTCCCTGCAGGTCGCCGGGCTGACGATCAGCGGCCTGGCGCTCGGCACGCACATCTACGAGCAGACCGGCTCCCCGCTGCTGTCGGCCCTCGCGATGTTCGGCCCCTCGCTCACCCAGGTGCTCGGCGCGACCCTGCTGCTGTCCGCCGCGGACCGGCTGCCACCGCGCGGCGCGATGACCGCGCTCGCTCTCGTCTTCGCCGCCGCCACCGCCGCGCAGGCCACGCCGGGGCTGCCGGTATGGGCCGCGTTCGCGATCCTGCTCTGCCTCGGCCTGCTCGCCTCAGTGGGCGGCGGGGTGCGCTATGGGCTGCTCAACGAGATCCTGCCGCGCGACGGCTACCTTCTCGGCAGGTCGGTGGTCAACATGTCCTCCGGCGCCATGCAGATCGCCGGCTTCGCGCTGGGCGGCGTGCTCGTGACCGCGCTGTCCGCGCGCGGCACGCTCCTCGTCGCCGCCGCGGCGTTCCTCGCCGGCGCCGTTGTCGCCCGCGCGGGTCTCGGCCGCCGGGCGCCGCGCGCGGCGGGGCGGCCCTCGGTCGCGGAGACCTGGCGGGTCAACGGCCTGCTCTGGTCCTCGCGGCACCGCCGCGTCCTCTACCTCGCGCTGTGGGTGCCCAACGGCCTCGTCGTCGGCGCCGAGTCGCAGTTCGTGCCGTACGAACCGGACCGCGCCGGCGTCCTGCTGGCCCTGGCCGCGCTGGGCATGCTTGCCGGCGACGTGCTCGCGGGCCGGTTCGTGCCGCCGCGGTGGCGGGCCCGGCTCGGGGTGCCGCTGCTGTTGCTGCTGGCCGTCCCGTACCTGGTCTTCGTGTTCCGTCCGCCGCTCGCCGTCGCGGGCGTCGCCGTCACCGTCGCCGCGGCCGGCTTCGCCGCCAGCCTCGTGCAGCAGGAGCGGCTGATGGCGCTCACCCCGGACGAGCTGAGCGGCCAGGCCCTCGGGCTGCACACCTCCGGGATGCTCACCATGCAGGGCGTCGCCGCCGCCGTGGCCGGCGGGATCGCGGAGCTGACCGCGCCGGGGACGGC
Source organism: Streptomyces sp. CNP082 (assembly GCF_059570535.1). NCBI lineage: Bacteria > Bacillati > Actinomycetota > Actinomycetes > Kitasatosporales > Streptomycetaceae > Streptomyces > Streptomyces sp. CNP082. The sequence goes on along the minus strand of NZ_JCANSZ010000001.1, from coordinate 169,810 downwards.
GATGGCCGTGATGGGGGCGCTCTCGATCGCCGCCACGCTGGCTCTCGTACCGGGGCTGCGGGCCGCCGGCACGGCGACCGCGGATCCGGCCGCGCAGCCGGCGCAGGACCCGGCCCGGGGCCCGGCGCAGGACCCGGACCCGCACCCGCCCGGTGGCGGGGGCGGGACGCGGGGCCGGGAGTCGGCGGCCGGGCCTGCGGAGGCCGGGTCGGCAGCGGTCAGGCCGCGGGCGCCCCGGGCCAGGTGAAGGTGGCGACCGCGCCCGCGGGCAGCTCGTACGTCAGCGACGCGCCGTTTTCCGTGACCGAGAACGTCCGTGTGCCGCCGGTGGCGTTGAGCACGACCGCGGCGCGGGAGCCGTCCGGGTTCTCGAAGACCACGTTCTGCACGCCGCCGGGCCCCTCGGTCGTCGAGCCGACGCGCACGGCGCCGCGGTCCACGAACTTCGAGACGTGGCCCAGCACGTAGTACTCGGCATTCTTGGTGACCTCGCCGCCGTCGACCTCCACCACGCCGTTGCAGCGGGTGCCGCAGTGCCCGAAGTGCGGGCCGCCCTGCCCGTCGAGGGCGAGGTTCCAGACGACCACGGTCTCCGAGCCGGACCGCATGCTGCGGATGACGAGGTTCTCCGTCTGCCATTTCAGCGTGTCGGCGAACGTACGCGAGGCGTCGTCGCTGTCGGTGCCCGAGCACTCGGTGAAGAAGACCCGGTGGCCGGCGTCGCGCACCTGCTGCTGCGCCTCGGGCTGCCCGCCGTAGCAGTGGAACGCCGCGCCCCGCACCCGGTCGAGGTCGCCGGTGGCGTCCAGGACCTCAAGCGGGTAGTCGGGGCGGTCCCAGTTGTGGTCGTAGACGAAGATCTGGGTGTCCAGACCGGCGTCGGCCAGCCTGCCGTCGAGGACGCGCAGGAAGTCGGCCTGCTCGGCGGCCGACATGCCCATCGAGGGGTACGAGGTCTCGAACAGCGGCTCGTTCGCCACCGTCAGGTCGTCGACCGCCACACCCGCCTCCGCGTACGCGTTCAGCGCCTTGACCAGGTAGTCGGCGTAGTCGCCGTAGTGCTCGGGCGTGACGCTGCCGCCCTCCGGCTTCCCGGAGTCCTTCATCCAGCCGGGCGCCGACCAGGGCGTGGCCATGACGCGGATGTCGCCGTTCACGTCGAGCGCCTGGGTCAGCACCGGCAGGATCTCGGCGCGGTCGCGGTCGATCGAGAACGAGCCCTGCTGGTCCTCGTACGAGTAGTAGGGCAGCTCGGCGACGAAGTCGGTGCCGCCGAAGGGCTGGCGCAGGTAGTCGAGCCCGATGCCCTCGCCGCCGCTGCCGAACAGGTCGGACATCAGCGCGTCCCGCGCGCCCTGCGGCAGACCGGAGATCAGCCGCGCGGACGCCTCGGTGACCGACGCGCCGGCGCCGGTGAACTCCTGCGCGCGTTCCCCGGTGTCGACGGCGATGTCGGTCTGCTGCGGCGAACCGTCGAACGCGGCGCTGTCCGCGGGGGTCAGCTTGCTGCTGCCGTCGGCCGTGGTGATCCAGACCTCGGCGGTGGTCTCGGCGGCCTGCGCCGGGCCGGCGAGCGCGTAGCCGCCGGCGGCGAGCAGCAGCGCGCAGGCCGCGGCGACTGCCTTGGCGGTGCGTGAGCGCGGCAGCCGGACCGCGTGCGCGGCGCGCGGCCCGCCGCGGCGGCGCGCGGGGCGTGGGGGTGGGGCCGGGGTGGGTGCGTCGTGCATGGTGCCGCTCCTTCGGTGTGGGGGGTGACCGCCCGGGCCCGCTGTCGTGGTGGGGGGACGCCGTGGGGGCGCGCGGCGGCGGGCCCGGGCGGAGCGTGGTGCCGTACGGGATGTGCCTACGCCGCGCGCCGCGCCGCCGCGCGGTGGCCGCGGATCAGCTCGGCGTAGCGCCGGCCGCTGCCCTTGACGGTCCGCCGCTGGGTGGCGTAGTCGACGTGGACGAGGCCGAAGCGCTTGTCATAGCCGTACGCCCACTCGAAGTTGTCCAGCAGCGACCAGGCGAAGTACCCCGCCAGCGGCACGCCCCGGCGCACCGCCTCGACGCAGGCGGCGAGGTGCTCCTCCAGATAGCGGGTGCGCTCCGGGTCGTCGATCTGCCCGTCGGGCCCGACCGCGTCCGGGTAGGCGGCGCCGTTCTCGGTGACGTACAGGCAGCGGACGCGGTAGTCGTCCGCCATCCGCTCCAGCGTCTTCGTCAGACCCTCGGCGTGCACCTCCCAGCCCATCGCGGTGCGCCGCACGCCGGGCAGGTCGACCTGGCGCGCGTACGGCAGCGGCCCGTCCGGGTCGTCGGCGACGACGTTGCGGAAGTAGTAGTTCAGGCCCAGCCAGTCCAGCGGCGCGGCGACGGTCTCCATGTCCCCGGGGCGCTCGGGCAGGTCCACGCCGTACAACCGGCGCATGTCCTCGGGGTAGCCGCGGCCGTGGACCGGGTCCATCCACCAGCGGTTGACGTGGCCGTCGGTGCGCGCGGCGGCGGCCATGTCCGCGTCGCTGTCGGAGGCCGGTTCGCAGTGCGTGAGGTTGTTGACCAGCCCGATCCGCGCCCCGGGGACGGCGGCGCGCAGCGCCTGGACCGCGAGGCCGTGGCCGAGGTGCAGGTGGTACGAGGCCCGTACCGCCGCCGTCACATCGGTGAGCCCCGGCGCCATCCGGCCCTCCAGATGCCCGATCCAGGCCGAGCACAGCGGCTCGTTGAGCGTCGCCCAGTCGGTGATCCGGTCGCCGAGCCGGCGGGCCACCGCGTCCGCGTACGCCGCGAACGCCTCTGCGGTCCCGCGCTCCGCCCAGCCGCCGCGGTCCTGCAGCGCCTGCGGCAGGTCCCAGTGGTAGAGCGTGGGGAAGGGCCTGATGCCGGCTTCGAGGAGGGCGTCGGTGAGCCGGTCGTAGAAGGCGAGCCCTGCCTCGTTGACGGGGCCGTCGCCGCCCGGGACGACGCGCGGCCAGGCGATCGAGAAGCGGTACGCCCCGGCCCCCAGCCGGCGCATCAGCGCGATGTCCTCGGGCCAGCGGTGGTAGTGGTCGCAGGCGACGTCGCCGGTGTCGCCGCCGTCGACCTTGCCGGGCGTGTGCGAGAACGTGTCCCAGATCGACGGGGAGCGCCCGTCCTCGCTGACGGCGCCCTCGATCTGGTACGCGGCGGTGGCCGTGCCCCACACGAAGTCGGACGGGAGGAGGTCGAGGTGCAGGTCGGGCACTTCAGTTCCTTTCGGGCGGGGTCACTTGACGGCTCCGGCGGTCAGCCCGGCGACGAGGTAGCGCTGGAGCAGCAGGAAGCCGGCGACGACGGGGAGGCTGACGACGAGGGAGGCGGCCATGACCTGGTTCCAGTACACCTCGGTCTGGGTCGCGTACCCCTGCAGCCCGACGGAGAGCGTGCGGGTGACGTCGTTGGTCATGACCGAGGCGAAGAGCACCTCGCCCCAGGCGGTCATGAAGGAGTAGATGGCGACGGCGACGATCCCGGGGACCGCGGCCGGCACCACCACACGGAAGAGCGCCTTCAGCGGTCCGCAGCCGTCGACGAGCGCCGCCTCGTCCAGGTCGCGGGGGACGGAGTCGAGGTAGCCGACCAGCATCCAGATCGAGAAGGGCAGGGTGAAGGTCATGTACGTGAGGATCAGGCCGCCGCGGGAGCCGTAGAGGGCGATCCCGGTGGTGTTCCCGATGTTGACGAAGATCAGGAACAGCGGCAGCAGGAAGAGGATGCCGGGGAACATCTGGGTGGACAGCACCGTGACCGTGAAGATCCGCTTGCCGCGGAAGCGGTAGCGGCTGACCGCGTACGCGGCGAAGACCGCGACGACGACCGAGCAGCCGGTCGCGGCGCCCGCCACGATCAGTGAGTTCAGGAAGTAACGGGCCAGCGGCACCGTGTCCCAGATGTCGAGATACGGCTGGATGGTCAGCCCGCTGGGGATCCACTGGAACGCCCCGGTGACGTCCTCCAGAGGTTTCAGCGAGCTGCTGAGCATCACGTACACGGGGGTGGCGGCGAAGACCGTCAGCAGCGTGAGCACGACTCGCCGGGTCCAGACGAACGACCGCGGCGGGGCGGTGGGGGAGCTATGCACGGGCCGCCTTCCTTCCCCGGGAGGTGAGCAGCAGATAGCCGGCCGTGACCACCAGCAGGAAGAGCAGCAGCAGGACGGACATGGCCGAGCCGGCGCCGAAGTTCCAGGTGACGAAGGACGCCTGGTAGATGTGGATCGAGATGATGTCCGCGGACTCCGGCGCCGACTTGCCGAAGAGGATGTACGGCACGTTGAAGTCGTTGAAGGTCCACAGGAACAGCACGAGGACCAGCACCTGGTTGACGGGCCGCAGCGACGGCAGCGTGATCCGGCGGATCTGCTGCCAGATCCCGGCGCCGTCGATCGCGGACGCCTCGTACACCTCGCGCGGGATGTTCTGGAGCGCGGCGGTGAGCACCAGGAAGGCGAACGGCCAGGTGCGCCAGACCGAGACGACGACGAGTGAGACGAACGCGTTGTCGCCGATCAGCCAGAACGTGGGCTGACCTGTCAGCCCCAACTGGTCGTGCAGCACGTGGTTCACCAGGCCGTTGTCCCGCTGGAGCAGGAACGACCAGGTGATGACGGCGGTGTAGACGGGCAGCGCGTACGGGGTGAGGAAGAGCGCGCGCAGCAGCCCGCGCCCGCGGAACGGGTCCTGCATGAGGATCGCCGCGGTGACGCCGAGCAGCCACGACAGACCGACCGCGAGCACCGTGAACGCGCAGGTGATGAGGAACGAGCGCAGCAGCGCCTCGCCCACGGGGGCGTCGAAGTCGACGGCGATGCGGAAGTTGTCCAGGCCCGCCCAGGGCGCGGCGCCCCAGTCGCGGATGTGGTGCTGGGTCAGCTCCTTGAAGCTCATCACCACGCCGACGGCCATCGGCACCAGGTGGATCAGCAGCTCCAGCAGCAGCGCGGGCAGCAGCAGGAGGTACGGCAGGGCGCCGCGCCGTACGCGGACACGGCCGGGGCGGCGGCGCTTGCGGGCGGCGCCCCGGCTGGCGGGCGGCTTGCCGCCGGGGCCGGCCGGGGGCGTGTCGAGGGTGGTCGCGGTCATCCGGGGCCGCTCACTTCTGCATCTGCTGCTGGGCCTCGGTCAGCCGCTTCCGGACCGACTCCACCGTCACCTCGTCGCCGGCGGCGGCGTCCGCGAACAGCTCCTTCATCGCGTCGCCGACGAGGGTCTCGAACTGCGCCTCGTCCGGCACCTGCGGCAGCGGCGCCGAGGTGGTGGAGAGCACCTCGCGCAGCACGGTGAGGTCGGTGCTGCTGAACGCCTTGTCCTCCTGTGCCTGAATGACCGGCGGGATGGAACCGTAGGTCGAGTTGAGGATCAGCTGCTCCTCGTCCGAGGTCATGAACTTCACGAAGTCCAGGGCGCCGTCGAGGTTGTCGCTGTTCTTGAACACGGCGATGTTGATGCCGGCGACCATGGAGTTGACGTTCTCCCCCTCGGGCGGGTTCTCGCTCTGCATCGGCACCGGCGCCACCCCGTACTCCTCGGGCTTCATGCCGTGTGCCTTGAGCGAGCTGCCGGCGGCCTGCCACAGAAGCATCCCGGCCTTGCCGGTGGCGAAGTCCTTGACCGACTGGTTCTGCGCGTACTCGGCGTTGCCGACCGCGGCGATCTCGTCGTTGGCGAGGAAGTCGACGTACTGCTTGACGGCCGCGACCGCCTCGGGGCTGTCGAACGTGGGGTTGCCCTCAGCGTCGAAGAAGTCCGCGCCGTGCTGCTTGCCGAAGACGAAGGCGTGGTGCGAGTTCTCCACCGGGTTGCCGCCCTCGACAGCGACGCCGTACGTGCCGTCCTTCGTCAGCCTCTTCCCGGCCTCGACGAAGTCGTCCCAGGTGGCGGGGGGTTCCTCGATGCCCGCGTCGGCGAACATCGCCTTGTTGTAGTAGAGGGCGTAGGAGAGGGAGTACAGCGGCACGGCCGCCGGGTCCCGGCCCTCGGCGCCCGCGGCGGCCAGCGCCGCGGGTACGAACCGGTCCTTGCCGCCGATCTTGTCCAGGGTCTTGGCGTCCCAGGCGAGCAGCCCGTCGGTCGCCTGCAGCGAGGCGGACCAGGTGTTGCCTATGTTGAGCACGTCGGGGCCCTGCCCGGAGGAGGTGGCCGCGAGGATCCGGTCCAGCAGGCTGTCCCAGGGGATGACTTCGAGCTTGACGTCGATGCCCGTCTTCTTCTCGAACTTCTCGATCTCCGGGGTCAGCACCTCCTTGTCGTGCTCCAGGCTGGTGCCCTGGTTGCTCGCCCAGTAGGTCAGCTCCTCGGGCTTGTCGTTGCTGCCCTCGGAACTCGTCGAGCTGCCGCCGCCGCAGGCGGCGGTCACGCTGAGGGCGGTGGCGAGTGCGGCGGTCGCCGCCAGGCGGTTTCTGCGCATGGTCGTGAGGCCCCTCTCCGGGCACATGACTTAAGGCTGTGAACGCGGCACGTACTTAATTTAGGGCGTGAGTTAAGTAGTGAAAGAAGCCCCCGTCAACCCTTCTCACACGGGTTTGCGGGCACGTATGTTTCCTCCGGGAAGGAGCCACATGGCGAGACACAACGGCCGTACCGTGCGCGACCTGCGCCGCAGCAACCGCTCCGCGGTGCTGCGCCATCTGTACTTCGAGGGGCCGCTGAGCCGCCAGGAGCTGGGCCCGGTCACCGGGCTCAGCTCCGGGTCGATCAGCAACGTCGCCGCGGAGCTGATCGACCAGGGGGTGCTGGAGGAGGCGGGCGCGGTCGACTCCGACGGCGGGCGGCCCCGCACCCTGCTGCGGGTGGCGCCGCGCTGCGGGTACATCGTCGGCGTGGACGTCGGCGAAACGCGGGTGCGGGTGGAGCTGTTCGACCTCGCCCGCAGCGAACTCGCCCGCGCCGAGCGCCCGCTCGCCGACGGCGGCCGGGACGCCGGGCGGGTCGTGGCGCACATCGCCGAGGGGCTGGCCGCCGTGCTCGCCGACGCGGGCGTCGGCGCCGGGCGACTGCTCGGCGTCGGCCTCGGCGTCCCCGGCATCGTCGACCGCGAACCGGCCCGCGGCGGCGCGGTGGTGTACGCGCAGACCATCGGCTGGGACCCCGTACCGCTGGAGGCGATGCTGCGGAGCGCCGCAACCGGCGTGCCCGGACTGGCAGACGTGCCGTACACCGTGGCCAACGGCGCCAAGACCCTGGGCCAGGCCGAGATGTGGTTCGGTGCCGGCCGCGGCGCGCGCAACGCCGTCATCGCGCTGATCGGCTCCGGCGTCGGCGCCTGCGTCGTCACCGACGGCACCGCCTACGGCGGCTCGTCCAGCGGCGCGGGGGAGTGGGGGCACACCACGATGCAGATACGCGGGCGGCGCTGCCGGTGCGGTGCCCGCGGCTGCCTGGAGGCGTACGTCGGCGCCGGGGGGATGGTGGAACGCTGGCGGGAGGCCGGCGGCGAACCGGTCGCCGCCGACGAGGAGTCGGCGCTGGCCGAGCTGATCGCCGCCGACGACCCCGCGGCCCGCACGGTGCTGGACGAGACCGCCGAGTACCTCGGCGCCGGCATCGCGGACCTTGTCAACCTCTTCAACCCGGAGCGCATCGTCCTGGCCGGCTGGGCCGGCCTGCTCGCCGGGCCGCGGCTGCTGCCCGCCGTGCGCGGCGCCACGGCCATGTACGCGCTGCGCTACCCGGCGGCGCGCGCGGCGATCGAGATGGGCGAACTCGGCACGGACGCGGTCACCGTCGGCGCCGCGACCCTGCCGCTGAGCCGCTTCCTCGACGCGGGCGGCACGCCGTTCCGCGGGGCGGCGGCCCCGGCGCGCTGACCCCGCCCGGGTACGGACCGCCGCGCAGCAGGTGCCCTCCGTATCCCTCCCGGCGCGCCCTCTCGCGGCGCCCGTGGCAGGCGACCGGCGGCCGGCCGGGGCATCCCCGGCCGGCCGCCGCCGCGCGGTGGGTCAGCTCACCCACGGATCACTTCAGTCCACCGTCACCTGCACCGCACCGGTCGTCAGATCCCCGGTGTCGTCCGTGACGGTCAGATGGGCGGTGTACGTCCCCTTCCTGGCGTACGTGTGCGTCGCCGTCGCCGCGCCGTCGGCCGTCGCGTTGTCGCCGAAGGCCCAGTGGTACGACTCGGCCGTACGCCCCTCCGGCAGCGTCACCCCGCCCTCGAAGGAGACCTCGGCCGGCGCCGTCCCGCTCTCCGGCGAGGCGGTCACCGTCACCTGCGCCGCCGACTCCTTCTCCGCTCCCCGGCCGTTGAAGTGCAGCCAGTCCAGCGCCACCAGGTCGGGACTCGTCGGCGTCCACGCCGGGTTGGTGAAGACCACGTAGATCTTCTCCACCCCGCCCGGGTCGGTGAGCGGCACCGTGGGCGAGACCACGTTGGCGAAGTTGCCGGTGTTCGGGATCGCCGCCGTGCCCAGCAGTTCACCGTCGGGCGCGTTCGCGTGGAACTCCACGCCGCCGCCGAGCCCGCCGGAGGAGGCGCCGACCGTGACCGAGTCGATCCCGCTCACGCTCCCGGGGTCCAGCACGATCCAGTCGCCGTGCTCGATCTCGCCGAGCCGCTTGCCCCCGGAGGAGTCCGCCCGGTCCAGCGTCTGCACGCCGCCGTTCGCGCCGCCGGTGCCGTTGTGGTGCTCGGCCTCGCGGTACTTCTGCCGCAGGCTCAGCGAGTCGGAGCCGATCAGGCTCGGCACGCCCTCGGCGCCCTTGTCCTCGTACTGCGCGCTGATGCCGTAGTAGAGGTTCTGGCCGGGGCCGTGGCTGTCGCCCGGGTCGGTCTTGAACTCGCCTTCGCAGCCGGTCAGGTTGTCCAGCGGGTGAAGGTGGTCGTCGTGCCCGAGCTGCGTCTGCACGACCACGCGCGAGCAGTCGATGGCACCGTCCTCCGCGTCGCTGACCTCCACCTTGTACGGGACGGTGTCGCCGAAGTCGAACGCGCTCCCGTCCGCCGGCGTGGTGACCGTCACCTCAGGCCGCGTGTTGCCGACCGTGATCTCGCGCACCGCCATCGCCGTGCGCTCCGGCGGGCCCTCCACCGTCAGCCGGGCGGTGAACCGGCCCTTCTCGGTATAGGTGTGCGTCGGGTTGGGATCGGTGGAGTCGGTCGTGCCGTCGCCGTCGAAGTCCCAGGCGTAGGTGATCGGGTCGTCGCCCGGCGAGTGCGAGCCCTCCGAGGAGAACTCCACGGTCAGCGGCGCGGGCCCGGAGTCCGCCGACGCCGTCAGCTTCGCCACCGGCGGCCGGCCCTCGGCGACGTAGTCGATGCGGTAGATGCCCGCGTTCTCGTTGCTGCCGCCGCGGCCGGTGCCGCTGCCCTCGCCGAAGTCGATGACGTAGAGCGAGCCGTCCGGGCCGAAGTGCGCGTCGAAGGGCTGGACCCACTGCATGTCGCCGAAGATCCCGTTGATCGACTGCAGGTCGCCCTTCTTGACGGGCGGGAACTTCGGGTCCTCGAACCCCTGGTCCTTCTCCTGGAACGAGAAGGTCTTGAACCACTTGCGGGTCAGCTCGTAGGTGATCCACTTCCCCTCGTAGTACTCGGGGAACTTGTACGGGCTGGCGTTCTCCGGGTCGTAGTCGTAGACCGGGCCGCTCATCGGGCCGCCGCCGCCGGTGCCCAGCTCGGGGAACTCCTCCGAGGCCGAGTACGCGTACCAGACCGTGGCGGGCTGCGCCGGCGGCAGCTCGGTCCTGCCGGTGTTGTGCGGCGAGTCGTTGACGGGGGCCGAGCAGTCGAACTTCTCACCCGAGGTGCCCGCGGCGAAGTCGTAGTCGTTGAACGGGGTGTTGTCGCCGATGCAGTAGGGCCAGCCCATGTTGCCGGGCTTCGTGATCCGGTTGAACTCCACCGTCCCCTCCGGCCCGCGGTCCGGGTCGGCGCTGCGCGCGTCCGGGCCGTAGTCGGCGACCAGCAGGGCGCCGGAGAGCGGGTCGGTGGTGATGCGGAACGGGTTGCGGAAGCCCATCGCGTAGATCTCCGGACGGGTCTTCTCCTCGCCCTGCGCGAAGAGGTTGCCCTTCGGGATGCTGTAGCCGCCGTTGTTCGTGGGCTTGATGCGCAGCACCTTGCCGCGCAGGTCGTTGGTGTTGCCCGAGGTGCCCTGGGCGTCCCAGGCGCGCCGGCCGTCCCGCTCGTCGATCGGCGTGAAGCCGCTGGACTCGAACGGGTCGGTGTTGTCACCGGTGGCGACGTACAGGTTGCCCTGGGCGTCGAAGGTGATCGAGCCGGCCATGTGCACGTTGGCCCGGCCCTCGCCGCGCCAGGTGGGGACCGTCAGCAGCACCTTCTGCGACTCGGGGTCTGCCACGTTCCCCTTCATGGTGAAGCGGGACAGGTTGATGAGGTTCTCCTGCTTGTCCGAGTGCAGGAGGTAGACCCAGTTGTTCTTCGCGAAGCCCGGATCGAGGGTGAGTCCGAGGAGGCCGTCGGACTGGCTGGTCATCTCGGGGGTGTAGTCGAAGTCCAGGGCGGTGGTGACGTTCAGCGTCTCCTGGTCGACGACCTTCAGCTCACCGGTGCGCTGGGCGTAGAACACCCGCCGGTCCGGGGCGACCGCCAGCTCGAAGGGGTCGGCCAGGTCGTCGGAGACCAGCGCGGTGCGCTGGAAGTTGCCGGTCTGGGTGGCCGAGCAGTCGCCGGGCGCCGCACCCGCGGCCCACTTCAGGCCGCCGAGCAGGTGCTTCAGGAACAGCGGCTCGTCGAAGGCCGACGCGTCGTGGCCGCCGGCGGTGAACCACGACCGGCCGCCGTCGTACTTCTGGCACCACGACCACGGGTGGTCGACGCCCTCGTCCAGGCCGGTGATGCCGTCGCGCACCTTGATCTGCGCGAGGGTGTGCACCTTGCCGGTCGGGTTGGCGCGCCAGTTGTACCACTCCTCGTGCCGCTCCCACAGTTGCGGCAGGCCCTTGGTGGAGGGGTGGTCGTCGTCCAGCACCTTGATCCGGCCGGGCTGCGGCGTGGGGTGCTTGTCGAAGATCGCGCCGACCAGGCCCTCGTACCAGTCCCAGTCGCGCTCGCTGGCGGAGGCCGCGTGCAGGCCGAGCCAGCCGCCGCCGGCCCGGATGTACGACTGCAGCGCGGCCCGCTGGTCCGCGTCCAGCAGATCGCCGCTCTCCGGCGTGGAGTTGGTGTTGTTGAAGACGACCGCCTCGTAGTTCGCGAGGTTCTCCTCGGTGAACGCGGCGGCGTCGTCGGTGGCGTCGACCTCGAACCCGTGCTCCTCGCCGAGCTTCTCGACGGCCGCGACGCCCGCCGGGATGGAGTCGTGGTAGAAGTTCGTCACCTTGGAGAAGACCAGGACCCGGAAGTCGGCCTCCTTGTCCTGCGGCGCGGCTGCAGCCGCGGCCGTACCCAGGAGCAGCGCGAGGAGCGCGGCCAGGACGGCGACGGGTGACAGGGGTGGTCTGGCTAGGCGTCTCATAGTGCTCCCAGTCGTGCCGGAACGCGGGCGGCGTCGGAGGACGAACCCGTCGAAAAGGTGTGATAGAAAGCGCTTACTGGCAGTGCCCTGTCAAAGTAAGCCCTTACCTACGGGTGGTCAACGGTCGTGCGCGGTCCGGGTGTCGATTTCCGCAGTCGTCTGCGCGAATGTCCGGACTCCTCTGCACTCTGCAGGGCGGGCTATTCGCCCCTCCTGTGTGTGACTCGATTGCCGACCATCGCGACGTAGAGTGGCGTGGCGAGGACTGCATGAACGGTTTCGTCGACATCGGGACCGGGCCAGCCGTCGATGCGGACTTCCACTCCTTCCTCTTGGACCAGAGGCAGGGCGAGAAACTCCAGGTGCTGTACGGGTCCGCGGAGTCTGATCTGTGCGGCTTCGCGTAGTCCTACTTCGGGTGGATCATGGGCAGCGCAGACGTCCTCACTGCCCCCTGTGCGAGGGTCGGTCGCCCGCAGGAAGCGCCACCTCTCACCGAGCCCGGGGTTGCCAGAGATGTGCTCCGCGACGACCGCGAAGATGTTGGGCGTTGCCGAATGCGCGGACAGCTTGGAGTCTTCGGCGGCAGGCTGTTCTCCCAGGACGTGCCGACGGGAGCCGGCGAGCACGACGACGTGGGACTCTTGCTGACCGCGGAAGAACACCGTGTCGAGCCCACCAGTCGGGCTGTCGTTGTCGTAGCCATGGGTGAGCCATCCCCACTGCATAGGCATGGACCCGCGGAAGTACTCGTGGCCCGGGGCGGGGATGGTTCCCACCTGATGGTGAGCGTCGATGTACCGTTCAACCATCCGCAACTTTGCGATCCGGGCCGCTGTCGGGCTGTCGGTTTGGCGCAACGTGAGACTCGCGAGCTTGATGTCGATCTGGGCCTCAGCACTGATGCGTCGGCGCAGTGCCGGGTCGATCTGCTCGAAAAGCATGTCCAGCTTGGTATCGGAGACATAGAGGAAGTAACGCAACGGCGGCTTTTCGCGCCGGAAGCGGCGGAACATTCGCACCTCGGCTTTCGGTGGAGCGGCACGCTACGCATGGAGGTAGCGGTGCAGCGAGGTCTTCGGGATACCGGTCTTGGTCGCGATGATGCCGAGAGAGTCGCCCTGAGCCTTGAGTAGTCGCGCGTATTCGATCTTCTCGTCGGGGTGGGCGACGGGGCGGCCGATGCGGCGGCCGGCGGCTTCGGCCACGGTGCGGGCGTGGGCTGCGCGTTCGGCGGTGAAGGTGCGTTCCATCTCGGCGAACAGCGCCAGGAGAAGGAAGGCGATGCGGCCCATGCCTTCGTCGGCAGTGTTGACCGGCAGCGGGTCTGCCAGGGAGCGCACGCCGATGTTCTTCTCGCTCAGGTCGTGTACAAGGTTGAGGACTTCGCGCAGGTTCCGGCCGAGCCGGTCCAGGGTGTAGACCACGATGACGTCACCGGGGCGGGCATAGGCGAGCAAGCCGGCCAGGCCGGGGCGCTCCACGGAAGCGCCGCTCTTCTTGTCGACGTAGGTGTGTTCGTCAGGGATGCCCGCCGTGCTCAGCGCGTCGAGTTGGCGTTCCAGGCTCTGTTTGGTGGTGGAGACCCGCGCATACGCGAGTTCGAGCCCAGCTGCGGAGTGGCGCGTGTCGGTTGCCATGGCCGGACCGTACCGGAAGTCGGTCCCGTACGGGTCTTCCGGAACAGCTCTTGTGGAACGAGTTGCGGAACGACAGGCAAAGGGATCACCCCAGGACGCACGTCCCCTGACGCCCCGTCCGGCATCCTGTTCCACTTCCATGGATGTGGAACACCGTCAGATGAGATCGAGGCGGCCCAGTTCGCGGGCGCCGGGCAGGAACTCGGCGGGGATGCCCTCCCTGTAGAGGCAGGCGCGTTCCTTCTCGTAGTCGTCGAGGGTGCGGCAGCCGCCGGTGAGCATGCCGAGGAGCTGCCGTGCGGTGGCCGGGTCGGTGCGGGCCTGGGTGAGAGCCTCCTCCCACGCGGCCATGGCGTCCTGCCAGGCGCGTTGGAGCGGGGATGGTTCGTCGCCGTCGTAGACATAGGGGAGCTTGAACTGGAGTGCCGAGCCCAGGTGCCCACGGGCGGTGATCAACCCGTCGGCGGCCAACTGGAACGCGGTGGCGGCGGCGTCCCACATGGCCTCCTGGATGTCTTCTCGCAGCTGCTCGAAGGGGCGCCAGACGTTCAGCCCGGCGCGTTCCCGGTGCCCGGTGGCCTGCCAGATCTGCTGCAACACCGCCTTACCGCAGGTGCCTTGACTGCTCGCGGCGAGGCTGACCTCGTCCAGGAGCGAGCGCAGGAGGCGGAACCACACCCCGGCGTGCACGCTCCTGCCGGGCAGGGAGACCCGGCCGGTGGTGAGGGCCTGGTGGGTGTAGCGGTCCAGGGCGGCGCGGGGCGCCGGAAGCGGCTCCCTGGGGATGTCCCGGCCCAGGATCCGCGCGGCCCGGACCTCGGAGACCTCCAGGAGCCGGCAGTCGTGCTCGACGCAACTGGTCATCAAGGAGAGCCGCCACACGAGCGACAGGCCACGGTCCGGGTCGGCGATGCAGTCCGGGCAGGCGCGCAGGGCGGGGTGAGGAAGAAGCCACGGGCCGACCCATTCCGGCTTGAAGCGCAGTACGTGATGTGTCGCAGCTTTACGCGCGAAGAGGACGGAGTTGTCGCGGACGTAGGCGTCGAAGACCCTCTGCGCGTCCTGGGCGCCGATGGGCAGCGTGTCGAAGAGCCAGGGCACCCAGCCGGCCAGCGTCATCGACCGCAGCCGGGCGAGGTCCACGCCGGTCTTCTCCGCGAGCGCGGCGAGCATCGTCATCGGCGGGTCCACGTCGAGATCGGCCGACAGGGGCAGCCCCACGACGCCGAGGTTGTGACGCACCAGATCGTGCACCGGCATCTCGTACAGCTCGGCGAGCCGCCCCAGCCATGACGAGAGTGCTTCCAGCGGGCCGGGCTGCGGGTGCAGCGGCCAGCGCCGGGGCGGGCTCACGTCAGCTCGCGCTCGAACAGGCGGCGCCGTTCGCTCGGCCCGGCGTACGGCGCCAGCAGCAGGGTGCGCTGAGTGATGGCCTCCTCGCCGGACTCGATCGCCGCGACGGCGGCGTCGGTGAGCAGGTGGGCGAGCTCCCCGATGGTGCCCTCGCTGCGGGTGAGGAGGTAGCCGGCCATCTCGGCGGACGCGATCGGTGAGGGCCTGCGCAGCGGGAAGGAGGCGGCGAAGCTCGCCAGAAGCGAGCAGGCATCCTCGTCCGCCTCCCAGCGGGGCAGGGCAAGCGGCGCGAACCGGTTCTCCAACTGGTCATCCGCACGGATGGCCAGGTAGGCGTCCCGGGTACCGACGCCGACCAGCGGGATGCGCAGCTCGTTGCCGAGATAGCGCAGCAGGTTCAAGAACTCCCGGCGCTTGTCGCCGCTGCCGCCGAGGACGTTGTGCAACTCGTCGATCACCAGCATCTGCACCTCGGCCGACCGCAGCAGCCGCAGCACCGTCTGCTCCAGGTCGGCCAGCCGGTAGCGCGAGCGCAGCGGTGCACCGAGCGCGGCCAGCAGCGCGGTGTAGAAGCGGATGACGGTCGGCTCGGAGGGCATCTGCATGGCCAGGACCGGGATCTGTTCGCGGTCCGGATGTGAGATCGGCGGGTGGGACCGCCGGAACTTCTCCACGATCATCGACTTGCCGTTGTTGGTCGGTCCGATCAGCAGCAGGTTCGGCATGCGCTGCTTGGACGGCCAGGCAAGCAGCGTCTCCAGCCGCTCCAGGGCCTCGGTGGCGCGCGGATAGCCGATCCACCGGTCCGCTCGCACGTAGCGCAGACGCTCCACGTTCGGCAGCCGCGCGATCTGCTGCGCGGCCGGGCGCAGGTGTGCCAGGCCCGCCGCATCGTCTTGGCCCTCATTCACCACTGCTCGATCTCCTTGAACGGAGCGGCAGCGGGCCTCTCGGCCTGTCGCGGCGAGCCTTGCGGGTGGTGGCCACCGCAGCGTCGGAGATCTCGCGCATCTGCGCCACCATGGCGAACAGAGCGTTCTCGTCGACCTCGGCGCGGCCCAACTCGCGCAGCCGTGCCACGGCGGCCTTCTGCTCCCACACGCTGATCGGCGGCCGCGACAGCGTCCGGTAGGGGACCTCCACATACGCAGTGCCGTCCGGATCCAGGACCCAGATCCGGCTGATATCGCGCGGATCGCGGCGCAGCACGAACCGGCCGAACCGCTCGCGGCGGGCGATCCACGGCTTGAGCGCGTCGCTGAAGTACTGCACGTGGTCGATCACGAATCCCGACCGCGACAAGGTTCTGCGGATCACTGGAAGGAAGTCGACCAAGAACGCCGTCTCGTTCGTCACGGTCACCGGCCGCGGCGCCTCGGTGACCTTGTCGGCCCACACCCCGGCCGGGGTGCGGCCGAGCCGCTCGTGGACCTCACCGTGGTAGCAGGCCACCGCCAGGGCCAGCCAATTCTGCAACTCGGCCAGAGTCAGAGCGGCCTTGCCATCGCTGTCGTAGGTGCCGCGCTCGGCGGTACTGGAGAAGGTGGTGCCCGGCAGTTCGTGCACCAGTTGCATCATCGTGCCGATCAGCCGCTCGATGATCCCGCCGAAGTGGGGCAGGCCGCGCGGCCGGTAGCGCAGGGCGATACCGTGCTGCTCACAGCCGCGGCGCAGGGCCTCACTCTTGAACTCCGCGGCATTGTCCACGTACAGCGCGTGCGGCTTGCCGCTCATCGGCCACACCGCCTCCACGCCCAGCCGCTCCAGCCACGGCCGTTTGTCCGTCGCCGCGTGCGCCAGGCACAGCCCGACCGAGGTCGCCGACGGCGCCTCCAATGTCACCACCAGCCCGACTACGCACCGGCTGGCCACGTCGATCGCCGCTGTGAGATACGGCCGGCCGATCGGCAGCCGGTGCTGCTCGTCGACCACGATCACATCCACCGGCGTGTGATCGATCTGGACCTGCTCCAACAGCCCGGTGACCGCGGGCGGCACACCCCCGGCCGACTTGAGAGGACGAGCTGCCTCGCTTCCCTCGCGCGCCGCGATCGAAGCCACCGGGTCCAGCGCGGCAATCCGGCGGACCACGGTCCCCCGCGACGGGGCCCGCAGGCCACCGGCCCGGCACTGCCTCGTGATCTCCTTGCAGATGGCCGCCACCGAGCGGCGCTGCCGCGTCAAGTACCGCCTGCGCAGCACCTCCTGGACGACCGCCTCGACGTCACCAGACAGGCGCCCGCCGCCACGGCCCCCGTCAGAGCGGCCCGGTAGCAGGTCCGTCACCACGCCCTCGCCCGCGCGCCACCGCACCAGCAGGACGTACACCTGGCGCCGGGAGATCTGCAGCTTCGCGGCGGCCTCGTCCGCCTCGGCCAGCCCCACCCTGTTCTTCGCGGCGAGCGGCCCGATCACCTCGGCCTGCCGCACCGCGGTCTCCCACGTCTGGGCCGGCGCGGTCAGCACCCCGCGCTCGGCTACCGGGTCCTCTGCCATCCGGAAGCCCCCGTCGCGCACACGACTACGGACAACTCGACCGTAGTGCAGACGACTTCGGCACGTCCGGCGAATTCATACTCCCGTGCACACGACGCCGAATCACCAGCTCATCCGTGCAGGCGACTACGGCAACTGACACCGGGAGCGGGCGGCTTCGACGGGCGTGCGCCACCGGGGAGACGGTCAGGGCGGCAGGCGGGGGGGACCGGGGGAGAACCGCCCACGGCGTCACCGTGCGTTCAAGATCTCAAAGCGGGGTATTCTCCCCCAATGGGCGAGGACCTGAGCGCCGCGGCGGCCAAGGGCTGGGCGGTGCGCTGGGAACTGGAAAGGGAGCGGCGGGAGACCGGCCGCGAAGAGCGCCTCACCGTCGTCGGCGACCTGGTGGAGCTGGTCACCGACGGCCGCGACCGCCCCGCCGTCCTCGACCTCGGCTGCGGTACGGGCTCGCTGGCCGCCCGGCTCAAGCGCCGGATGCCCGCGCTCGACGTCGTCGCCGCCGACGCCGACCCCGTACTCCTCGGCCTCGGCCGGCGGATGCACGGCACGCAGATCCGCTTCGTCGACACTGTGATCGGCGGTCTGCGCTGGCAGGACGACCTCGATCTCGACCGCCCCCTGGACACCGCGGTGTCGGCGACCATGCTGCACCGCCTGCCCGAGCGCGTGCTGCTGGAGGTCTACGGCCGGCTGCGCGCCCTGCTCCGCCCCGGCGGGCTGCTGGTCAACGCCGACCGGCTGCCCGCAGACGACCCGGCCGTCGCGGAGCTGGCCGGCGAGGTCGGCCGCCGGCTGGCCGAGCGGCGGCGGATGCCGGGCGGCGAGGACTGGTCGTCGTGGTGGGACGCGGCGGCCGAGGCGCCGGAGCTGGCGCGGCTCTTCGCCGAGCGGCGCCGCCGCGGCCCGGCCCCCGGCGGCGAGAACGGACTGAGCCTGGCGCGCCATGTGGACCTGCTGGAGAAGGCGGGCTTCGCGGCGGTCGGCACGGTGTGGCAGTGCGGCGACAGGTGCGTACTGGTGGCCGTCCGCGGCGAGTAGCGCCGGGCGCACACCCCGCTCGCGGCGGCTGGCCGGCCCGGCGCGCTGAGTGTGCCCTTCCCGGCCCCGGGTTGTTATGCGTCAGCCCTGGTGTCGTATGCCCGCTGGCAGTTCTGGATCTCTCCGCTGTGCTCGACGGTCCAGTCGTAGAGCCGGCCGAACGGCTCGCGCAGGGACTCGCCCAGGGGTGTGAGCGAGTACTCGACGCCGACCGGTGAAGTCGGCAGCACCGTGCGCCGGATCATGCCGTTGCGCTCCAGGCGGCGCAGTGTCTGGGTGAGGACACGTTGGGTGATGCCCTCCAGGCCCCGCTTCAGCTCATTGAACCGGGTGGGCCGCTCCAGCAGCGCCATCACCATCATCGACCACTTGTCCGCTATCTGGTCGAGGATCGGCCGGCTGGGGCAGTCCGCCCGGAAAACCGTCCGTTCTCCGGCCTCGACGCCGTGCAGCTCGGTGTCCTTCATGATCCTAGGTGCCCCCAAAGTGCGTTCTTGACCATCCGGGCGCCGTTGCCGACGGTAGGTATGCATCGCAAACCTACATGCCCATCGGTAACCAGCGGAGAACCTCATGACGAACGACGCCTGCTCGACCCTGCGCGTGAGCCGCGAACACGGCATCGCCCGGATCGTCCTCGACAATCCCCCGGTGAATGTGCTCGGCACGACGATGATGCGTGAGCTGCGGACGGTGCTGACGGCCCTCAAGGACGATTCTTCCGTCCGCGTGATCGTCTTCTCGAGCGCCGACCCGGAGTTCTTCCTTGCCCACGTGGACATGCACGTCGGCGAAGAGATGGACGTCCTCCAGGAACTCGCCGCGTCCGCGCCGGCGGACGTCAACGTGTTCCAGGCGATCGGTGAGCTGATCCGCCACCAGCCCCAGGTAACCATCGTGAAGCTCGCCGGGAAGGCCCGCGGCGGCGGGGCGGAGTTCGTGGCCGCGGCGGACATGGCATTCGCCGCCGTCGAGACCGCCGGCCTCGGCCAGATCGAAGCGCTGATGGGCATCGTCCCCGGCGGCGGCGGAACGCAGTACCTGCGGGACCGCGTGGGGCGTAACCGCGCACTGGAAGTGATCCTCACCGCCGACCTGTTCGACGCCGAGACCGCGGCGTCCTACGGCTGGATCAACCGTGCCCTGCCGGCCGGCGAGCTCGACGAGTACGTCGACCGCATCGCCCGTAACATCGCCGCGCTGCCCGACGGTGTCATCGAAGCAGCCAAGTACGCGCTGCCCGCGGACGACTTCAGGGAGGGGCTCCTGCGTGAGAACGACGCCTGGGCTTCCACGTTCAGTCTGCCGGCCGCCCGGGACCTGATCAGCGGGGGTCTGCGGGACGGCGCTCAGACACCGGCCGGCGAACGCGACCTGGAGGGGCTGATGCGCGGCGTCGCGCGCTGACGGCCGGACGGCACATGACGTATCCCTTCGCCGCTGAAGAACCGCACCCGGCCGCGTCCGTGCACCGCGCTGGCGGCGATGGCGCCCAGCGACGCGGCGGGCCGCGCCGGGTCGAAGGCGACGGTGACCACGAGCCCGCCGGGTGCCAGCAGCCGGCGGAGCGTCCGCAGATCGGTGCCCGCCGTGTCGAGGACGACGTCGAACGGCCCCAGTTGCGCCGGTGAAATGCTCCGGTGGTCCAGGGCACGGTGGGCGCCGAGCGCTCCGACGACGTCGCGGCGGGAGGCGCGGGCGAGTGCCGTGACCTCGGCTGCAGTCGTTCCGTCCCGAGGCGGCGCGTGAGCCGCTGCCGGCGCCGAGCGCGGTGTCGCTGCGCAGCCTGCCGCTTGCGGCCGGGGGCTCCCGCGGCAGGCGGCCGGCCGGGGCCTGCCGCCCGGCGCTCACGGCCTGGCCCGGGGCCGGCGGGGGAGGGCGGGACGCCGGCGGGTCTCAGGCCGCGGTGGCGAGCAGCCCGGTGCTTACCTCGCGCCGCGGCGCCACCACGGCGCCGGTCGGCAGCAGTTCGCCGGTGTCGTCGAAGACGATCGTGCCGTTGCACAGCAGGCTCCAGCCCTGCTCGGGATGGAAGGCCACGGTCTGTGCGGCGTCGCGGTCAGGGCGGTCGGCGGCGGGGCACTCGGGCCGGTGGGGGCACATCGGACACCTCTCGGTCGAAGGCGGCGGCCCTGCCGGGCGGCCGGTGGCGGTGGCGTGCCGTCTGGAAGGTGAGACCCGGCGGGAGCCGCGAACTCATCGCCCACCCTCAGGAAAGCACCGCCGGGTCGAGCCCGGGTGCGCGCGCGGTCACGGTCGTGTCTCAGCGCCCGCGGGCGCACGCCCCGTACCGGCCGCGGACGGCGGCCGGTACGGGGCCCGGCTTCAGCCCCGCGGCCCGGCGCGCTCGTCCGGGTCCGGGCCGGCCGGCCCGGACCGCGCCGGCTGCCCGGCCCGGGCGAGTTCGCTGCGGCGGTAGGAGTACGTGAAGTACACGGCCATCCCGACCACGAACCACACGCCGAACCGCACCCACGTCTCCCACTTCAGGAACGTCACCAGCCAGATCGAGAAGCCCACCCCCACCAGCGGCACGATCGGCATCCCCGGGCAGCGGAACGTCCGCGGCAGGTCCGGCTTCCGGTAGCGCAGCACGATCACCGCGACGCAGACGACCACGAACGCCAGGAGGATCCCGATGTTGGTCAGCTCCGCGGCCTCGCCGATCTTCAGGAAGCCCGCGATCAGCGCCGAGCCGACGCCCACGATCCACGTCACCCGCGTCGGCACGTGCCGCGTCCGGTGCGTCTTGGCGAACCACTTGGGCAGCAGCCCGTCACGGCTCATCGAGAACCAGACGCGCGTGACGCCCAGCATGAAGGTGAACATCACCGTGAGGATGCCGATGATCGCCCCCACCGCGATCAGGTTCGCCAGCCAGCCGAGACCCACCGACTCGAACGCGGTGGAGAAGCCGCTCTCCGGGTCGATGCCCTTGTAGTTCTGCATCCCCGTCAGCACCAGGGTCGCGGCCACGTACAGCAGCATCGAGACACCCAGCGAGTAGAGGATCGCCTTCGGCATGTGCCGCTGCGACTCCTTCGACTCCTCGGCCGCCGTCGACATCGCGTCGTAGCCGAAGACCGCGAAGAACACGGTCGCCGCGCCGGTGAACGCCCCGCCGACGCCGTAGGGGAAGAAGGGGTTGTAGTTGGCGGTGTCGATGTGGAAGACGCCGACGGCGATGACGACGAGGACCACCACGACCTTCAGCACCACCACGGCGGTCTCGAAGCGCGCCGCGTTCTTGATCCCGAGGGTCAGCAGGTACGCGACCAGCAGGCACAGCACGACCGCGAACAGGTCGACGCGGTGCCCGTCACCGGTGCCGGGGGCGCCGAGCATCCACGCCGGCAGGTCGGCGCCCATGTTCTCCATCAGGAAGGAGAAGTAGCCGGAGATGCCGATCGCCACCACCGCGACGATCGCCGTGTACTCCAGCAGCAGGTCCCAGCCGATGAACCACCCGGCGATCTCGCCGAGGACCGCGTAGCCGTACGTGTACGCCGAGCCGGCCTTGGGGATCAGGCCGGCGAACTCCGCGTACGACAGGGCCGCCGCCGCGCTCGCCACCCCCGCGATGAGGAAGGAGACGAGCACGGCGGGGCCCGCCGTGCCGTTGGCGACCGCACCGGCCAGCGCGAAGATGCCCGCGCCGATGATGCCGCCGACGCCGATCGCCGTGAGCTGCCACAGGCCGAGGACCCGGGTGAGCTGCTCGCTGCTCTCCCCCTCGGCGCTCTCGATGTGCTCGATGGGCTTGCGGCGCAGTACGCCGTCGGTACTCCAGAGCCCTGCCATGGTGCGTCCTCTCCGCCGAGGCCGTTCGATGACAGTGGAGCACGATGACGCATGAGGTGGCTTTCAGGAAGAGCCGGGGGTGCGGATCTTGAATACCCAGGCGTGCCGGCCGGCCCTGCGCGCCGCCGGGGGCACCTCGATGACGAGTGCGCCGCCCTCGACGTCCCAGCTCAGGGGACGGTCGCCGTAGCCGAGCAGGGTGATCTCGTCGCCGGCCCGCACGGGCACAGGGGCTTCGACGATCAGCCGGGCGGAGGGGGCGGCCAGCGAGTGGATGTAGAAGGCGTCGCGGGTCATGGTGAAGCGCAGGTCCTCGCCGAGCTGCGCCATGCGGGACCAGTAGGTGGTGCCGTAGATCGCCTCGCCGTTGACGCGCAGCCACTCGCCGGTCTCGCGCAGCCGCCGCTCCATGACCTCGGGGACGGTGCCGTCGGCCCGCGGGCCGATGTCGAGGAGGAAGTTGCCGTTCTTGCTGACGATGTCGACGAGGCTGTGCACGACCTCCTCCGTCGTCATGTACGCGCTGTCGGGCGTCTCGGCGTTGTAGCCGTAGGAGTACGGATCGAGGCCGCGGCTGGCCTCCCACTTGGCGACGACGGTGTTCTCGTACACCTCGTACTCGGGCGTGGTGAAGTCGTGCGGGCCGATGCCGGAGCGGTTGTTGACCACCACCTCGATCGGCCGCGGCCGGTTCTTGGCGTGGTTGAAGAACTCGGCGAGCACCCGGTGGCTGTCGTTGTCGCCGCCGATGTCGCACCACATGATCTCGGTGCCGTAGTCGTGGAACAGCTCCCGCATCTGCTGGGCCTGGTAGTCGCGGACGTAGTCCTTGCCCGCGGTGTAGCCGGTGTACGGCACCGGTTGAAGGGTGTACGGGTTGCGGGGGGGCGTGGCCGTACCAGGGGTTGTCCGGGTTGAACCACTCCGGCATCGAGAAGTACAGCCCGCAGTGCAGGTCGGGGGTGTACGTGCGGGACGCGTCGAACAGCTCCCGGATCAGGTCACGCCGCGGGCCCATCGCGACGGAGTTGCGGTGGGAGAGCTTGGTGTCCCGTCGACGGTGACCGACAGGCGGTCGCCGGCGGCGATCCACACCGCGCCGGCGTTGATCAGCGTGGCCTCGACGGACTGCGCGCCGGAGCGCTCCAGCGAGGTGGTGGTCGAGCGGACGTTGCGCAGCGCGACGGCGCGCCCCTCGGTGACGGGCTGCAGCGAGAGCGCGAAGACGTGCAGCGCCGGCTTGCCGGGCTCGGCCGGGTTGACGGCCAGCAGGGTGAGCGCGACCGCCTCGCGCACCGGGTCCAGGCCGAGTTCGACGACGGCGATGGACACCTGGTGCGCGTCCTTGGCGCCGCCGGGGTCGTAGCGGTACGGGGCGGTGAGCGAGCCGCCGCCGGAGTACCAGTCGGGGGCGGACAGGGTCGCGGTGGCCGTGCTGCCGTCGGCGTAGTGCACGGTGGCCGCGCCGGAGGCGGTGCCGTACGAGGAGGAGGCGAGGAACAGCGCGCTCGGGTAGCGGCCCGGGGGCAGCTTGACGCGCTGCCCCATGGCGACGACGTTGTCGGGGACTCCGGCGCCCGCGCCGGGGAAGTCGAAGGGGAAGCCGTCGACCTCGATCGGCCCTGTGGGCAGCTCCTCGCCGGGGTAGGTGTAGCCGCTGCCGTCGAAGTTGCCGCCGCGGGCGTCGGAGGTGTCGATGCCGTCGTTGTCGAAGAGGCCGGTCAGCGGCACCGGTACGGGGTCCGGTACCCGGCCCCAGTCGTCGGCCTCGTCCGCCGGTCCAGCCGTCCCGGCTGTCCCGGCCGGGTCCGGTGGCGCGGCGCCGACGGCGGTGGGCGCGATGCCCAGCGTGGAGCCCGCCGCGGCTCCGGCGCCGATCGCCAGCACGTGCCGTCGTGCAAACCCGTTCATCCCGCTCTCCCTCAAGAACCTTGATCCATCCGATGTCTATGGGGGGTCTGTCAGAATCGAGCGCTTGCTGAGGGGGAAAAGTAGAGATTCATCGGATGAACGTCAAGGCTCGACGCAACCGACCGCACCGGTGCCAGACGCACCGGGGCCCGGTGGCGCAAGCGCCACCGGGCCCCGGTCGGATGTGGTTGCGATCCCGCGGTGCCGGGCACCGCGGGACGTGCCTCAGCGCACGCCGGTGGGCTCGGGCTCCCGCTCCTCGCCGGCTGTCGGCGGCGGCACGGGGGCCGCCGCGGCGAGCTGCCGCTGCAGCTTCTCGCCCTCGATGTCGACGTTCGGCAGGATCCTGTCCAGCCACTTCGGCAGCCACCAGGCGGTGTTGCCCAGCAGGGCCAGCACCGCCGGGACGATGGTCATGCGGACCACGAAGGCGTCGAAGAGAACCGCGATGGCCAGGCCGAAGCCCATGGTCTTGATGATGTCCTCGCCGGCGCCGATGAATCCGGAGAAGACGCTGATCATGATGATCGCGGCGGCGGTGACCACGCGTGCGCTGAAGCGGAAGCCGCTGACCACGGCGTCGCCGGCTCCTTCCCCGTGGACGTACGCCTCGCGCATCCGGCTGACCAGGAACACCTCGTAGTCCATGGCCAGGCCGAAGATCACGCCGATCAGGAAGAGGGGCATCATCGACACGATGGGGCCGCTCTGCTCCACCCCGAACACCTCGGAGGCCCAGCCCCACTGGAACACCGCGACGACGGCGCCGAGCGCGGCGAGGACCGAGAAGAGGAAGCCGAGCGCTGCCTTGAGCGGCACCAGAATCGAGCGGAACACCAGCATCAGCAGCAGGAAGGCGAGGCCGACGACGATCGCCAGATACGGCACGAGCGCGTCGTTCAGCACCTGCGAGAAGTCGATGTTGGCCGCGGTGGATCCCGTGACCAGCACCTCGGCGCCGGTCTCGCCGGCCTGGTCGTCCGCCAGGTCGCGCAGGTCGAGGACCACGTCCTCGGTCTTCGTGTTGCTCGGGCCGGTGCTCGGCGTGGCCATGAGCGTCGCGGTGTCCCCGGCCTCGTTGAAGGCGGGGGGGCTGACCGCGACGATGCCGTCCAGCGCCTCGATGTCCGTGCGGAGGGTTTCGGCGGCCTGCTCGGGGTTCTCCGACTTGGTGAAGTCGGCGGCGACGGTGAGCGGGCCGTTGAACCCGGCGCCGAAGGCGTCGGAGAGCAGGTCGTACGCCTTGCGCTGGGTGGTGTCGGGTGCGCTGCTGCCCTCGTCGGGCAGGCCGAGCTCCATGCTGGCGACCGGCGCGGCCACCGCGCCGAGACCGACCACCGCGGCTATCAGCACCAGCAGCGGGCGGCGCAGGACCAGCCGGGCCCAGCGGGTGCCCATGTTCGGCTTGGCGTGGACGTCCGCGGTCGGCGGGACGCCCGTCTCCGGGTTGGCCTTGCGCACCCGGCGGCCGAAGATCCGCTTGCCGAGCATGCCGAGCGTCGCCGGCACCAGGGTGAGGGCGATGAGCACGGCGATGCCGACGGTGACCGCCGCCGTGAGGCCCATCTTGGTGAGGATCGGGATGTTGACGATCGAGAGCCCGCACAGTGCGATGAGCACGGTGAGGCCCGCGAACACCACGGCGGAGCCCGCGGTGCCGACGGCGCGACCGGCCGCCTCCTCACGGGAGTGGCCGTCGCTCAGTTCGGCGCGGTAGCGGGAGGCGATGAACAGGGCGTAGTCGATGCCGACGGCAAGCCCGATCATAGTGGCCAGCACGGTGGTGGTCTCGGACAGGCCGAAGGTCGCCGCCGTCGCCGTGATGCCGGAGATGCCGATGAAGAGGCCGATCAGCGCGGTGAGGATCGGCAGTCCGGCCGCCAGCATCGAGCCGAAGGTGACGAAGAGCACCACGAGGGCGATGGCGACGCCGATGATCTCGCCGTTCCCCATGTCGGGCTCGGCCACGGTGGCGTCACCGCCGGACTCGACGGTCAGGCCGGCGTCGCGGCCGGTCTCCATCGCCTTTTCGATGCCGTCCTGGGTGTCCGTGGTGATCTCGGGGGCGGGGGCGTTGTAGTCCACGGTGGCGTACGCGGTGGCGCCGTCCTCGCTGACCGCGCCCTCGCCCTCGAACGGGTTGGAGACCGACTCCGCCTGGCCGCCGGTCAGCTTGTCGAGGACGCCTTCGACCGCGTCCCGGTGCTCGGTTGCGGTGATCTTCTGGCCGTCGGGCGCCTGGAAGACGATGCGGGCCTGTGCGCCGTCGGCGGCCGAGCCGGGGAAGCGCTCCTCAAGGAGATCGAACGCCTTCTGGGACTCGGTGCCGGGGAGCGCGAACTCATCCGCCGGGGCTTCCCCCGCGGTGGACGCGGCGAACCCGGCGAGGCCGAGCAGCAGCACCCATATCAGGGCTATATATCGGCGGCGGCGGAAGGACAGCCGGCCGAGCTTATAGAGGAAGGTGGCCACGAGCAGGTATCTCCTGATCTCGACGGTGGGTTGTGTGGGACCAGCCCGACGACGAGAGCGGCGTACGCCAGGTGGAGCTGTCTTCTCTTGTGGTAGCGGACGACAGGTCAGTTCATACGCAGCGCGGGGAGGATCACTGCATCGATATATCGGACAACGTAGTCACTGGTGACCGGCGCGTTCTCGATGAGCGGCCGGACCAGCACGGCGCCGAGCATCATGTGCGGGAAGAAATCCGCGGCGGGGACTCCCGCGGCCAGCTCGCCACGCTCGACGGCGCGGTCGATCAGGTCGCGGAAGGCGGCCAGTTCCGGCTCGATCAGCAGTTGCCGCATGGCCTGTTGCAGCTCCGGGTTCGACTGCTGGGCGAATGCGACCGCGCGGAGCAGGGCCGTGTCCTTCTCCGCGCTTTGGCACACGCCGTCGGCGAACTGCACGAGGTCTCCGCGCAGCGTGCCGGTGTCGATCGCGGCGGCCCGCACCGGCTTGCCGTGCCGGAGTGCCGTGGCTACCAAGTGCGGCTTGGAGTGCCACTGGCGGTACAGTGTCGCCTTGCTCGACCGCGTACGAGCCGCGACCGCGTCCATGGTGAGGGCCTCGTAGCCAACCTCGCGCAGATGGTCGAGCACGGCTTCGAAGAGCTCGTGCTCGCGCTCGGCGCTCAGCCGGCTGCGGCGCCCGGTGGTGCTGGTGTCGTGCACGACCATCGGGCCCCCTCCCCAGTCAGCGGAACGAAACGGTTTCGTACTCCAAAAATCGTAGCCTCCGCCAAGACCCGTTCACGCCAATCGGGGTGTGCTTTGCGTCACTCCGTGAGGACGACCCAGACGGGGCCGCGGGCGAAGCGCAGCCGCTCGCCGTCCTTGCCGGTGAACTCCGTGCCGTCGCCGGCCGATTCGCGCTCCCACCGCGCGGGGTACGTCCTGCCGCCGCGCAGCACCTCGGCCTTTCCCGCGCCGACGGTCTCGGTGTAGGGGGAGACGTTGCCCGAGCGGTCGCCGAAGCGGGAGTCGCGGATCTCCGCGTGCTGGACGACGACGGTCGCCGCCGACAGCCGGCCGCCCGCCGCGGTGGCGGCCGGCGCGCCGTCGAAGGAGACCAGCCAGCGCCGGGTGTCCGCG
This sequence comes from Streptomyces sp. CNP082, assembly GCF_059570535.1. Taxonomy (NCBI): domain Bacteria; kingdom Bacillati; phylum Actinomycetota; class Actinomycetes; order Kitasatosporales; family Streptomycetaceae; genus Streptomyces; species Streptomyces sp. CNP082. The sequence continues at coordinate 142,562 of NZ_JCANSZ010000001.1, read as the reverse complement.
TCCCAGGTGAAGCCGAAGCTCGCGGCCGGGTAGCGCACCGTCCGCGTGGCGGTGGCCTTGCCGCCCTTCGGTGCCGCGCCGAAGCGGAAGCCGATGTCCCGCGCGGGGTCCGCGTCGGGCGTCGCGGCCAGCGCCTTCTCCGGCCGTACGAAGAGGTTGTGCGGCGCGGGTTTCGCGGAGCCGCGCAGAAACGCCCCGGCCGCCTCGCTCGGCGGCACGGGGAACAGGGGTGCCTCGTCGATGACCGGGAGCAGCTTGGACTGCGCCCCGGAGAAGGCGAGCGCCGGGCGGCCGAACTGCTCCAGCAGTTCGAGGTCGGACTCGCGGGCGCTGCGCACCGGGCCGACCCGCTCCGGCTTGTGCGAGCCGTACACCGCGAGCAGCCGGCTGAGGCCGGCCTCCACCCGTTCGACGTAGACGATGTCCGCCCGCTCCAGGCCTGTCTGCGGGCGTGCGGGTGCGGCGTTGTCGATCTTCACGCCCAGCACCGGCCCGTTGCGTCCCTTAAGGCCGGTGAACGGCGAGCCGCCCTTGGCGCCTTTCTCGGGTCTTTGCATGTCGTCCGGGGTGCACCCGCCCGCGAGGAGCAGCGGCAGCAGGAGCAGCGCCGCCGGCAGGGCCGGCGGCGTCCGCGGGAGGCGGGCTATGCGGCTGGCGCCCATAACATCCCTTCTAAGGTGAAAGACCGTTATTTGAGTCATGTCCTGATTTTAGGAGCGATGCTCCCAGCCGGATAACACCGGGCGTCCCCGGCTTCGAGTAGTTACCCTGTGGAAACGGACAACCCTGCACAGGGGGAAGGACCGACACCCTCGGGCCGTCCGTGAGTCCAGCCGGCGCCACCGCGTCCGAACTGCCCACCCGAACAGCCCGGGGTGTCCGTGCCGACCCCCCCCGCCGCCCAGGCAGGGCTGACCAGTTCACCGACCCGGAGGAGTGCACCTTGACCACGGAAGCCGCACCGGAACAGAACCCCCACGCCGCCCCGCGGACGCCGCCGCGCCGGGGCGCGACGGCGTCCGCGGGGCCCCTGAGCAGCCTGGAGGTGTGGGCACGCTCGGCCCCTATCCGGCTCGCCGGATACGAGGACGACCCGGCCGACACCGCCGAGCTGCACATCCTGCGCGGCATCGACTGATCCGGCCGGGCCCCCCGCGTCCGCACTCTCCGGCTCCCCGGGCCGCTAGCCGACGAAAGTGCGGACCGCCGCCTTCAGGTCGGCCAGCCCCTTCTTGGCGTCGGTGAAGAACATCCCGGTGTTCTCCGCCGAGTACAGCTCGTTGTCGATGCCCGCGTACCCGTGGCCCATCGACCGCTTGATCACCACCACGTTCTTGGCCCGGTCCACGTCCAGGATCGGCATGCCCGAGATCGCGTTGCCCGGCCGCCGCGCGGCCGGGTTGGTGACGTCGTTGGCGCCGATCACCAGCGCCACGTCCGCCTGCGGGAACTCGGGATTCGCCTCCTCCATCTCCTTGAGCTGCGGATACGGCACGTTGGCCTCGGCCAGCAGCACGTTCATGTGCCCCGGCATCCGCCCGGCCACCGGGTGGATCGCGTACGTGACCTCCACGCCGTGCTCCTGCAGCAGGTCCGCCAGCTCGCCCAGCTCGTGCTGCGCCTGCGCAGCCGCCAGCCCGTACCCCGGCACGATGACGACCTTGCCGGCGTACGCGAGCTGGATCGCCACGTCGTCGGCGGAGACCGGGCGCACCTGCACGTCCCCGTCCGCGCCCGGGGCCGCCGCGTCGTCTCCGGTGCCGAAGCCGCCGACAATAATGGCCGGAATCGACCGGTTCATGGCGTCTGCCATCAGCTTGGTGAGGATCGTGCCCGAGGCACCGACGAGCGCGCCGGCGATGATCAGCGCCGGCTCGTTCAGCACGAAGCCGGCCATGCCGACCGCGGTGCCGGTGAAGGCGTTGAGCAGCGAGATGACCACCGGCATGTCCGCGCCGCCGATCGGCAGCACCATCGTGACGCCGAACGCAAGACCCGCGAGGGTGAGCAGCGTCAGCGCCGCGACGCTGCCCGGGTCGGCCACCAGCCAGACCCCCGAGCCGGCGAAGACCAGGGCGAGCGCGGCGTTCAGGGCCCGGGTGCCCGGCAGGACGATCGGCTTTCCCGGGATCAGGCCCTGCAGCTTCCCGGCGGCGATCAGCGAGCCGGAGAAGGTGATGGCGCCGATGAGGATGTCGATGCCGCCCGGGACGGTGGTGCGCGCGCCGAGATCCTCCGGGTGCGCGTGCTGGAGCAGCTCGACGATGGCCAGCAGCGCGGCGGCGCCTCCGCCGACCGCGTTGAACAGGCTCACCAACTGCGGCATCGCGGTCATCTCGACGGTACGGGCCAGATACAGCCCGGCGCCGGAGCCGACGACGGTCGCGCAGAGCAGCACCAGCCAGCCGGTGGCGGTGATGTCGCCGCGCTCCGCCAGCAGCACGGCGGTCGCCGCGATCGCCACGGCCATGGCGCCGGCCGAGAGGGTGTTGCCGCGGCGGGCGGTGGCGGGGGAGTTCATCAGCCGCAGGCCGAGGACGAAGCAGGCGGCGGCGGCCAGCAGGACGTACCGTACGGCGGTCTCCAGATCGCTCACTTCGCGGCACCTCTCCGGGCGCCGCCCGGCGCCGGCCGGGCGCGGAACATGTGCAGCATCCGGTCCGTGACGACGTACCCGCCGACGACGTTCATCGCGCCGAACGCGACGGCCACGAACGCCAGTGCGTACTCCAGCGGCTCGTCGGCCAGGGACGTCACCAGCATCGCGCCGATCAGCACGATCCCGTGGATGGAGTTGGCGCCCGACATCAGCGGCGTGTGCAGCGTCGCCGGCACCTTGCTGATCACTTCGAAGCCGACCAGCACGCTGAGCACGAAGATCGTGACGGCGGTGAGCAGATCGAGGTTCACCGGTTCCCTCCGTTCTGCGGGGCGACCGCGGCGCTGACGACCTCGCCGCCGTGCGCGACGACCACGCCGGCCTGGATGTCGTCGTCGAGGTCGATGCGCACCGCCTCGCCGTCCACCAGGTGGGCCAGCAGCGCGCTGAGGTTGCGGGCGTACGCGGTGGACGCGGCCGTCGCCATCACCGACGGCAGGTTGCCCGCGCCGATCACCGTCACGCCGCCGGCGAGCACCGTCGTCTTGTCCGGCTCGGACAGCTCCACGTTGCCGCCGAGTTCGCTGGCGGCCATGTCCACGACCACCGACCCGGGGCGCATCTGCTCCAGCGCGGCGGCCGTCACCATCAGCGGCGGCCTGCGGCCCGGCACCCGGGCGGTGGTGATCACCACGTCGAAGCGGGGCACCGCCGCCGTCAGCGCGGCGAGCTGGGCCCGCTGCTCCTCCTCGGTGAGGACGCGCGCGTAGCCGCCCTCGCCCGCCGCCGACGCCACCCCTTCGAGCTCCAGGAACTTCGCGCCCAGCGACTCGATCTCCCCCTGCGCCGCGGGCCGCACGTCGTACGCGGTGACGACCGCGCCGAGCCGGCGGGCGGTGGCGATGGCCTGCAGCCCGGCGACGCCCGCGCCGAGCACGAGAACGGCGGCGGGCTTCGAGGTGCCCGCCGCCGTCGTCAGCATCGGAAAGTACCTGTCGTAGTTGTCGGCGGCGAGCAGCACCGCCTTGTACCCCGCGACGTTGGCCTGGGAGGTCAGCGCGTCCATCGTCTGGGCCCGGCTGAGCGTACGGGGCAGCAGGTCGAGGCTGACGACGGTCACCCCCCGGGCGGCCAGCTCACCGATCAGGGACGCCTGGCGGAGCGGGTCGAGCATGCCGATGAGCGTCTGGCCGGAGCGCAGCGCGGCGGCGGTCTCGCGGTCGGGCGGCCCGACGCACAGCACCAGGTCGGCACGGCGGATCAGCTCGTCCACGCCGACGACCTCGGCCTCGGCGGCCGTGTAGGCGGCGTCGGTGAACCAGGCGCTCGTGCCGGCGCCGGTCTCGACGAGGACGTCGACACCCGACCGGCGCACCCGGGTGACGACTTCGGGGGTGAGGGCGACGCGGCGCTCGTCAGGCGCGCGCTCCCTCAGGACCCCCGCGGTGACGGCTTGGGCTCCCATGCTTCTCGCTCCCTCTTGGGCGAATGGCGGGCGACCTCAGGGTGCTGCCCGCGGTGCGCGGTGGGGACACCTCGGGCAGTGGGCGGTGCGGTGCGGTGGGCAGTGCCGGGATCGGCACGCTATCGGATATCCGTCCCGCGGGGACCGCCGCGGACGTGCGGGCCTTCCGGTTCCGGACGGGGCCGGCGGGCCGCTGCCGACGGGGAGGCGGGCCGGGCCCCGGCCGTCCGCGAGCCGGCGCACGCGTGCCCGGAAGCTGGCGCGGCGGGTGACGCCGTGCGCCTCGCACCCCGGCGTGCGGCCGATCACCGCTGCCGGCCGCCCGGTCCCCCGCCGCCGCGGCTGCGCCGGCCGGGTGAGGGGTGTCCGAATCGTTCAAGACGTGCCGCCCGCCCGTTCCTAGGCTCGGAGCATGACCGCACGATTCGACGCCATCGGAATGGTGACCGCCGACATGGCCGCCACCCTCGCCTTCTACCGCCTGCTCGGCCTGGACATCCCCGCCGACGCCGACGGGCAGCCGCACGTCGAGGCCGACCTGCCCGGCGGGCTGCGGCTGATGTGGGACACGGAGGAGACCGTCGCGTCCTTCCAGCCCGGCTTCGAGCCGCCGGCCGGGCCTGGGCGCATCGGGCTCGCCTTCCGCTGCGCCGGACCCGTCGGCGTGGACGCGACGTACGCGCTGCTCACCGAGGCGGGGTACGAGGGCGCCAAGGCGCCCTGGGACGCGGAGTGGGGCCAGCGCTACGCGCAGGTGCGCGACCCGGACGGCAACGGCGTGGACCTCTTCGCCCCGCTCGGCTGACGTCCCGGGCCGGGGCGGCGCGGGGTGCCGCGGCCGGGGCGGCTCAGGGGCGGCTGGAGCAGTGCGGCTAGAGCAGTACCGTCAGCGGCACCCCGGTCAGCGCCCGCATCTCGCGCGCCAGGTGCGCCTGGTCCGCGTACCCCGCGAGCGCCGCCGCCCCGGCCGGCGGCGTGCCCGCCCGGGCCAGCGCCAGTGCGCGGTTCATCCGCAGCACCCGGGCCAGCGTCTTCGGCCCGTACCCGAACACCGCCAGGCTGCGCCGGTGCAACTGCCGCTCGCCGAGCCCCGCCGCCGCCGCGACCTCGGCCACCCGCCGGCCCGCCGCCAGCGCCGCGACGACCGCCGGCACATACGGCTCCGGCGGCTCCGCGTCCGCCAGGCGCGCCCGCGCCAGCGCCACCAGCGCCGCCCCCGGGTCCGCCGCCGCGGCCACCTGCTCCGCCGCCAGCCGGGCCCGGCGCTCGCCCCACAGGTCCGCGAGCGGCACCCGCAGGTCGCGCAGCTCGTGCGCGGGCGCGCCCAGCACCGCCGGGCCCTGCCCGGGGGCGAAGCGCAGCCCGGTGTACGTGTCGCCGGCGGCGCCCGTGCCGACGTGCGCCCGGGTGTCGGGGCCGGCGACGAGCAGCCCGCCGGGCGTGAGGATCAGGTCGGTGCCGCCGTCCGGCAGCACCCGGTACGGGCCCGGCCGGACGTCCCGGCGGTGCCAGACCACCGCGCCGCCGAGCCGCGCGGGCCTCTCCTCGTACATCACTCCAGGATGCCGCAGACTGGCAGACATGCCCGAGCTTCCCGAGGTCGAAGCCCTCCGCGGATTCCTGACCGAGCACCTGGCGGGGCGGTATGTCGCCCGCGTGCAGCCGGTCGCGGTCAGCGTGCTCAAGACCTACGATCCGCCGCTGACCGCGCTGGAGGGCGCCGAGGTCACCGCCGTCGGGCGGCACGGCAAGTTCCTGGACCTCACGGTCGCCGACGAGCTGCACCTGGTGATCCATCTGGCCCGGGCCGGCTGGCTGCAGTGGAAGGACAAGCTGCCCGCCGCGCCGCCGCGGCCCGGCAAGGGGCCGCTGGCGCTGCGGGTGCGGCTGGCCGAGCCGGAGGGCGCGGGCTTCGACCTCACCGAGGCCGGTACGCAAAAGCGCCTCGCGGTGTACTGCGTACGGGATCCGCACGACGTGCCCGGAGTCGCCCGGCTGGGCCCCGATCCGCTGGATCCGGCGTTCACGGCGGAGGTGTTCGCCGGGCTGCTGGCCGGGGAGCGGCGGCAGATCAAGGGGGTGCTGCGCGACCAGTCGGCGATCGCGGGCATCGGCAACGCGTACTCGGACGAGATCCTGCACGTCGCGAAGCTCTCCCCGTTCAAGCTCGCCGCGAACCTCACCGCCGGGGAGACCGCCGTGCTCTACGCGGCGATCGGCGACACGCTGCGCGAGGCCGTCGAGCGCTCCCGCGGCGTGGCCGCGGGGCGGCTGAAGGCGGAGAAGAAGAGCGGCCTTCGGGTGCACGGGCGGGCGGGGGAGAAGTGCCCGGTCTGCGGCGACACGATCCGCGAGGTGTCGTATCGGGACTCGGCGCTGCAGTACTGCCCCACCTGCCAGACCGGCGGCAAGCCGCTGGCCGACCGGAGGATGTCCCGGCTGCTGAAGTGACCGCGGGCCCGGCGGCCGTCAGGAGCCGTCCGGCTCCTCCAGCCGGAAGCCCACCTTCAGGCAGACCTGCCAGTGTGCGACGGCGCCGTCCTCGAGTTGCCCGCGGATCTGCCCGACCTCGAACCAGTCGAGGTGGCGCAGCGTCTGCGAGGCGCGCGCGACGCCGTTGCGGACGGCGTCGTCGATGCCGGCGTGGGAGGAGCCGACGATCTCGGTGATGCGGTACGTGTGATGGGTCATGAACCCACCGTGCCGCAGACCCGCCCCGGGCGCGACACGGGCGGCCGGCGCCCGACCGACGGGCTACGGCACCACCGTCACCGGCCAGCGGCCCGCCTTGACCAGCCGTACCGCCACCGAGCCGACGAACCGGTGCCCCGCCTGCTCCGACGCGCCGACGATCACCGCGTCCGCGGTGAGGTCCTGCGCCGCCTGCACCAGCCCCGCGTACGCGTCGCCGTGCAGGGTGTGGAACTCCCAGCGGACGTCGAACATCCCGCGCAACTGCTCCGCCGTCTGCCGGATCTCCGCCGCCAGTTCGGCCGCCAGCTCCGCCGTGGTGTCCGCGACCGGGGCGCCGAGAGCCGCGGCGGCGGCCATCGTGGGCTGGACGTAGACCAGCGCGAGCAGCGAGCCCTGCCGCCGGGCCAGGCCGGCTGCGTAGGCGGCGGCGCGCCAGGAGGTGTCGGAGCCGTCCACGCCCGCGAGGATCACCTTGGGGCCGTCCGTGCCGCGCTCGAACCGGGACGCGGCCCCGGGCTGGTCGGCCGGGCGGTCGTCGGCCGGGTCTGCCGGCCGGTCTGCGGACGGGTCCTGGGACCGCCCGGCGGACGGGTCTGCCGGCCGGTCTTCGATGTTGCCTTCTGCGCTGCCTTCGCTCACCTTCCGGACGGTACCGGACGTGCCGGGCGGCGGGCACCGCCGGATACGGTGCGCGCGGCCGTTCCGTGCGCTTGACTGCGGGGATGACGCAATCCCACCCGCCCGCGAGCTCCGCGGGCCTGCGGCTCGCCGAGCCTGCGGGGCGCTGGCTGCTGACCGCGGTCGTGATCGGCTCCGGCATCACCTTCCTCGACGCCACCGTCGTCAACGTCGCGCTGCCCGCCATCGGCGACGACCTCGACGCGTCCCTCGGCGGCCTGCAGTGGACCGTCAACGGCTACACCCTCACCCTCGCCGCGCTCATCCTCCTGGGCGGCGCCCTCGGCGACCGCTACGGCCGCCGCAGGCTGTTCCTCGTGGGCACCGTCTGGTTCGCGGTGGCGTCCCTGCTGTGCGCGCTGGCGCCGAACGTCGGCACCCTCGTCGCCGCCCGCACCCTCCAGGGCATCGGCGGCGCGCTGCTCACCCCCGGCTCGCTCGCCCTCATCCAGTCGTCCTTCGCCCCCGAGGACCGGGCCCGCGCGATCGGGGTCTGGTCGGGCCTCGCCGGCATCGCCGGCGCCCTCGGCCCGCTGCTCGGCGGCTGGCTGGTGGAGGCGGCGAGCTGGCGGTGGGTGTTCGCCATCAACGTGCCGCTGTCCGCCGTCGTCGTGGCCGTCGCCGCCCGGCACGTCCCGGAGAGCCGCGACGAGACGGCCACCGGCCGCTTCGACTGGACCGGCGCCGCGCTCGGCGCCCTGGGCCTGGCGGGCGTGACGTACGCCCTGATCGCCGCGCCGGAGAAGGGCGTCCCGGCGGTCATGCTGGCCGCGAGCAGCGCGGCCGGAGTGGCGGGGCTGGCGGCGTTCGTCCTCGTCCAGCGGCGCAGCGGCCACCCGATGCTGCCCACCGGGATCTTCGGCTCGCGGCAGTTCACGGCGGCGAACCTGGTGACGTTCGTCGTCTACGCCGCACTCGGCGGGGTGACCTTCTTCCTCGTGCTGGACCTGCAGATCGCCGCCGGCTACTCGCCGCTCGCGGCGGGCTCGGCGCTGCTGCCGGTGACCATCATCATGCTGGTGCTCTCGGAGCGGTCGGGAAAGCTGTCGGAGCGCATCGGGCCGCGCATCCCGATGACCGCCGGCCCGGCGGTCTGCGCCGCCGGGCTGCTGCTGATGCTGCGCGTCGGCGGCCCGGGCGACGACGTGTCGTACGTACGGGACGTGCTGCCCGGCGTCGTGCTCTTCGGCTTCGGCCTGGCGACGACGGTCGCCCCGCTCACCGCCACCGTCCTCGGCGCCGTGGCGGACCGGCACTCCGGCATCGCCTCCGGTGTCAACAACGCGGTGGCCCGCGCCGCGGGCCTGCTCGCGGTCGCGGCGCTGCCGCTGGCCGCCGGGCTCTCCGGCGACGACTACCGCGACCCCGGGGCGTTCGGCGACGGCTTCCGCGTCGCCCTCCTCATCTGCGCCGCGCTGCTCGCCGCGGGGGCCCTGCTGTCCTGGGGGACGATCCGCTCGCCCGCGGAGCCGGCGGCGGAGCCGGAGCCGCCGTGCCACGTGCACTGCGCGGTGGCGGGTCCGCCGCTGCAGGCGCTGGTCGAAGACCCGGCCGCCGACGACCCCGAGGAGCCGGAACGCCCGTAGTTCTCCGGCCGGCTGCGGCCGGAGAACTCGCCTGCTACCGCTGCTCGGCCGAGGGAGATCGGGTGAGGTCGGTGAGCACGTCCAGGTCGTCGACCTGAAAGGCGGTGCTGTAGCGGTAACCGCGCCGGGTCCGCAGCGGGGCGAGCGCGTCGAGTTCGGCGTCGGGGGCGGGGAAGTAGGCCAGGCTCGCGGCTCCTTCCCAGACGTCGGTGCGGGTCGCTGCGGACAGCCGGGAGCGAACCAGCTCGTGGACGGCGGGCCGGTCGTGCATGCCGGCGCTGAGGCGCGGGAAATGGCGGACGTTGACGACCGGCCTGCGGCCGAGAACGACCGGGTCGGTCGAAACATGCTCAAGAGTGACGGTGGCCTCGGCCAAGCGGCGTCCGTTGGCAGAGAGGCTGGCCCCGAACGCGCCACCGGCGTCGACCCGCGGGGCGGCCGGCGATGCCAGCGGGAACGGTCGGGTGGTATGCACCTCGCCCAGCTTCTTGGGCCAGCCCTGGATCCATCCCCGCGCCATCGAGGTGTCCCGGTCGACGTAGATATAGGGGCAGGTCTGCACCCGTATCCCGTCGTGGAGTGCATTCACCAGCAGCAAGAACTCGTGGTACTGGCTGCGTACCGGGTCGGTCGGCTCGGCGCCGCCGCTGCTGGCGTACTGCCAGTCGACGAAGAACGCCACGCAGCCGCCCGGATCGTCGGGGTCCGGTGTCAGTCCGGGCGGCAACACCTGTGCGACGGCGTCCGGTGCCGCCTCGTAGTCGATCACCAGGAGGTTGCCGGCGTAAAACCACGGCGGTGCCGGGGTCAAGGCCGCCCTGCCCTGCGGCGACCGCGGAACGCTGTAACCCAACATCACGTCCTGCCTTCTTTCCGGGTTCGAACGGGAAGTCCGCTAGCGGCCCGCGGCGTCGACCACGGCACTCAGGAGCCGTTCCGGGTCTTCGGCGATCCGGTTGCACACATACAGCCACCACTCGGTGCCGTAGACGACGTACTCCCGGGTGGGGTGGCCCTTGTCCCGCATGGCGGCGATCTGCTCGGGGCCCAGGCCGAGCAGGGTCTCGAACTCCCACGGCACGGCCTGGCCGTGCCGGCTGCCGGCCAGCATCGGCTCCAGCGCCGTGAGCAGGTCCCAGTCATGGGTGGCGAAGGAGCACAGGTGGCCGCCGTCGATCAGGGCCTGGGCATAGCCCAGATACGCGTCGCGCAGCTCACGGCTGCCGCGCGGGTAGGCGATCGCCTCCGGCTCGAAGTAGGCCCCCTTGGCCAACCGGATCCGGCCCGGGCGGGCCAGCAGCGTGGGCAGGTCGGCGGCGGTTCTGTGCAGCCGGGCCAGGATGGTCATCCCCACGTGCTCGAACTGCTCGCACAGCGCGCCGTGGACGTCGAGGATCGCATCCGTGCGGTCTGATCCCTCCATCGAGATGATCATCTCCTGGCCCGCGGCAGCCGTCGCCTCGGCCACGCGCCGGCCGTTGCGCAGGGCCAGCTCGGCATCCACCGCCAGGCCGATGTGGGACAGGTCGAGAGAGACGGAGCAGTCGTACCCTGCTGCGGCCAGGCGCTGACTCAGGTTTACGAAGACGTCTGTCTCGGCGTCGGCGCGAGCGGCGTCCCGGCAGCTCTCGCCCATGTGGTCCACGGTGGCGCGGTGGCCGCGCCCGTTGATCGCGGCAACCTCGGCCAGCGCGTCGGTCGTTGCCTCCCCGGCCACATACCGGCGGGCGACTCGCCGCGCCAGCGGGCCGAGCACGGGGTCGGTCGGGACTTGTTCCTTGAGCTTCTCGTCGAGCGCCAACCGGCGGAGGACGTCTGCGACTCGGGCGAGGGTGTCACCGTCGCTGCGGGCCGCATCCTTCTGGTCCATCTGCAACCTCACTGATGGGGGGCGGACGGCAGGCAACACTAACCGAACGATCGGTCGGGAGCAAGTCCTGTCATGCGGGCTGGTGGGCAGCGTTCTGCGGCGCTCCTAGTCCGCCGGCCCGTAGACGAGGTGCAGCACGCCGGAGCCGAACGCCTTCGAGGAGAGCAGCTTCAGCGGGATCCCGGCGTCGCCGTCGTCGAAGAGGCGCTCGCCCTTGCGCACCGCGACCGGGTGGACCAGCACGGGCGCCGCTCACGGTGTGCAGTCTGGCACGGACCACCGACAACGCCCCGGCGCCGGTCCTCCGCCACCGCCGCGGCGTACGCGGCGAGGGGCTCGGCAACTGGCCGGACGGCTCGGCGCACGACGTGGCCGTGGCCAACACGCGCGTCGACGGCACGCCCGGGGTGCTGGTGGTCATCCCCGGCACCGGCTCGATCCTGGAGCAGACCTTCGAGCGGGTACCGGACCCGTACCGCGGCGCATACCGGTGGGCGGCCGACGAGATCGTGCCGCCCAGCCCGGTGCCGCCGGGGGAGCGCGCGGGCACCACGCGGTTCCGGTTGTCGTTCGGCGCGACCCGCGAGCACGGCGGCCGTACCACCGGCTTCGTCGAGACCACCGCGCGGCCCGGCGACCAGCTGCGGTTCGGGCTGTGGAGCGAGTTCGTCACCGGGCAGGTCGTGCTGCCCACCGCGACCGTGCGCCTGCGGACCTGACCGCGGAGCGTCTGCGGGATCGCGGTGTCCCCGCCGGGAGGTGACCGGCGGGGACACCGCTCCTGTACGCAAGAAGTAGGCCAGAGATGCACGTTGCTTGCGTAGGCCGGGGCGGGGTCGTCCGCGCCGGTCGAGGGGGCACCTCCAGGTACGCCTGGCTCTACGACGCCAAGTCCGGCTCGGCCTGTGGGCGAACGAGATGCCCGAGGCCGGCCAGGGCCCGGCCGGGCCCGTATCCAGGCCGTACACCGTCCGCTCCCTGAACACGGGGCTCCGCTTGCCCGACCGGCAATGCCGGAACTGGCTGGATTGTTTCCCGTGGCCGGGGGCCGGCTTCGCAACGGGGCTACTGACCCGTAGTCTTCTGTTCGGGCCCCGTTGTTCCCCCGGCAGCGGGGCCCACGCCGTGGTCCGCCGCGCGTCCGCCGCGACGCGCAGCGGGCGGGAACGGACCGGGCCTCAGCGCGGTTTCAGCGGCGTCGGCGGCAGCGGCGGAGCCTCCAGACGGGGGCCGGCGTAGCCGCGGACCTCGCCGAAGCGGGTGCCGCCCGCCCAGTCCTCCCGGGCCCGTTCGATCTCGTCGTGGTGGCGGCCCACGAAGTTCCACCACATCACGATCCGCTCCGCGAACGGCTCCCCGCCCAGCAGCATCAGCGAGCTGTCCACGTCCGCGCGCAGCGGCAGCTCCGTACGGCCGCAGCCCAGGTACACCATCGACTCCGGCGGCAGCCGCAGCCCGTCGACCTCCGCCTCGCCGGACATCGTCAGCGCCGCATACTCGAAGTCCGGCTCCACCGGCAGCCGCGCCCTCGTCCCCGCCGCCAGGGTGACGTCGGCGCCGGTGATCGGCGTGTACGCCGTCCCCGGCGACGCCGCTCCGGCCAGCTCACCGAGCACCACCGTCGCCGACAGGCCCCCGCCGCCGGCCACGTGCGGCAGGTCGGCGTGGTGCTCGAAGGCCGGCGCGGTGGCGCGGTGGGCGTCGGGGAGTGCGACCCACAACTGCGCGCCGTGCAGCAGCCGCGGGTGGTCGCGCGGCGACTCCTCCGAGTGGGCGACGGCGCGCCCCGCCGTCATCAGCCCCAGCTCCCGCGGCCGTACGGTCTGCAGACTGCCGAGGCTGTCGCGGTGCAGGACCGCGCCGTCGTGCAGCCAGCTCACGGTCTGCAGCCCGGTGTGCGGGTGCGGCGGCACCTGCATCCCCGGCTCGCCGGCGATGTCGTCGGGGCCGTAGTGGTCGACGAAGCACCAGGCGCCCACCATCCGCCGGCCCAGGTTCGGCAGCAGCCGCCGCACGACCGTGCTCTCACCCAGCGGCATGCGGCGCGCCTCGAGTACCTCGCGCACCGGCTCGGCCGTCACGTCCGCCCGCCCGCCGCACGCGGTGACCGGGGGCCTCATGTCGAGATTGCTCATGCGCCCAACGTACGCGCGGACGGCCGGCGGATCCCGGACCCGGCCGCCCGCGCCCTCAGCCCGGCCGCGTCAGTCCGGCGCCGCGGCCAGCCGCCACAGGTGGTCCGCCGTGCCGTTGTCGTCGTACTGCACCACCTGCGCGCTGTTCCCCGTCGACATACCGGCCACGCCGAGCACCTTGCCGCTGTGCTCGTTACGGATGCGAAACCAGCCATCCGCGTCGGGCACGATCCGCCACAAGTGGTCCGGCGCGCCGTCGTCCGCGTACTGCACGACACGCGCACTGTTCGCCGTCGACGCGCCGTCCACGGCGAGCACCTTCCCGCTGTGCCCGTTGCGGATCACCACCTGCCCGTCGCCGCGCTCCAGCACCTGCCAGGCGTGGTCGGACGTGCCGGAGTTGTCGAACTGGTGGACGCTGGCGCCGTCCGCCAGCGACATCCGGTCCACCGCCAGCACCTTGCCGCTGTTCTTGTTCTCCACCCGGTGGAACGGCGGCTCCGGCGTCCACGGCGTGCCGTCCGGGGCCGCTGACGGAAACGCCGTGATCCGCAGCCGGGCCGCGCCCATCGGGATCAGCGTCACCGCCTCCGGCGCCGCCGTGCTGCGCGCCGGGCTCTGCTGCAGCGGCGCGACGACGTGCTGCCGGTCGGCGACCCACTCCGGCAGCCGGCGCGCCGGGGCGGTGATGCGCACCGGCGTGTGCTCGTGGGTGAACGGGTCGCCGGTCAGCGGGCCGTCGTCACGGTGGAAGTCCAGGCCGGCCGGGGCGCCGGGGGACAGGGCGTAGTTCCAGGGGGTGGCGGCGTGCACGGCGAGGTGCGGGAAGTCGTCGCTGCCGCCGGTGCGCTCGTACGACTCGCCGATGCGCAGCGAGTACGTCAGCGGCCCCCGGTCGACGCTCACCGCGCCGCCGTTGGCGTCCCACACCCGTACGGCCGTGCGCTGCGGCAGCCGCAGCACGACGGTGTCGCCGCTGTCCCAGCTCCGCCGCACCCGGGCGAAGCCCGGCCCCGGCGCGACCGCCACCGGCTTCCCGTTGACCGTCACCTCCGGCGCGGCGCACCAGCCGGGCACGCGCAGCAGCAGCGGGAAGCCCACCGGCCTGCCGGTGGTGACGCGCAGCGTCACTGTCTCGCCGAACGGGTAGTCCGTCTCCTCGGCGATCGCCACCTCGGCGCCGTCCACCCGCGTCCGCACCTCGCACGGCGCGTACATCGCCGCCGCCAGCCCGCCGTCCGGCGTGCTCAGCCACAGCTCCTCGGTGAAGTACGGCCAGCCCATGCCGTAGTTGTGCGGGCAGCAGCGGTACTGGTCGACGCCCGGCTGGAACGACTGCATCGCGAAGCCGTTCTGGAACTGGCCGTCGTTCTTGCGCACGTCGTCCAGGTCGACGGAGTTGGCACTGGTCACGTAGTGCACGCCCCGGCCCGCCGGGTCGGTGGCCGCCGGCAGCAGGTTGAACGCCAGCTCCTCGCAGCGGTCGGCCCACAGCGCGTCGCCGGTGATCCGGGTCAGCAGCTCGTGGCTGGCCATGAACTCGACGATGCCGCAGGTCTCGAAGCCCTGCCGGGGGTCGCCGAAGCCGGGCCTGGCGTTCTCGTCGCCGGCGAAGCCGCCGCCGGGGAACTGCCCGTACTCCGCGAGGATCCGCTCGTAGCCGCGGTACGTCGCCCGGGTCAGCCCGGCGTCGCCGGCGCGCAGCGCGTACTGCGCGGGCTCCCGGAAGCCCTGCGCGATGTTGACGTTGTGCAGGTCCGGGAAGTTGTCGACCCAGTTCCCGCCCCACTCGTGCATCTTGTCCGTCAGCTCCAGCAGGAAGTCCTCGCCGGTGCGGGCGTGCATCCAGTACGCGACGTCGATGCCGTCGCCCCACCGCTTGGACACCCAGCTGGAGTCGAAGGCGCCCTTGCCCTGAGCGTTCATGAAGCGCAGGAAGGACAGCACGAAGGGCACGATCCGCTCGTCGCCGGTGAACTCCTCGTGGCTGCGCAGCGCCTGCAGCAGCGGCAGGTACGGCCAGAAGTCGGGGCCGCCGCCCAGCGCCGTGCGCAGCCGGGCCGGGCCGAAGAAGCCGTCGGGCTGCGCTGTGGCGAGGATGGCGTCGATCCAGCGGCGGGCGGTCGCCTGCGCGGCGGCGTCGCCGGTGAGCGCGGCGAGCGGGACGTAGCCGCGCAGCCAGTACGTGACCTCCTCCCAGCCGGCGAGGCCGGGGTGCACCCAGCCGGAGCCGTCGAAGTCGAGGAAGTGGGAGACCTGGTCGTAGCGGCCGAAGAGGCCGCCGAGGAGCTGGTCGAGCCGGCCGGCGAGCCAGCCGCGCGGGGTCACGCTGCCGAGCGGCAGCCTGCCGAAGGGGGCGGCGGCGTACGGGGTGCGCGGCGGCCGGCCGCCGGCCGCGTACGCGTGGGCCGGGAGCGCGGTGGCGCCGAGGACGAGCCCGGAGGCGCCGGCGGCGGAGGAGTGCAGGAAGCGGCGGCGGTTCAGCGGAGGAGGCATGTCGGGTCCCTGGGTGCCTGGAAGGAGAGGCTGCCTGGAAGGGGGGCTGTAAGGGGGCCTGCGAGGGGAGGGTGCCCGGTGCTCGGGCCGCCCGGCGGGGAGCCGGGCCCGCGATGCCCGCCCCCGGGCCCGGCCGCGGCGGAAGCCGCGGCCGGGGGGCAGGCCGGGGGCGGGCGGTCTGTCAGGAGGCGTCGCAGGGCAGGGTGCCGGCGGCGGCCCCCTCGATCAGCGCCTCATGGGCGGCCCGGATGCGCTCCACGTCGGGCTTGACCACCTCGCGGTCGTAGGTGAGCAGTCCGTTCAGCTCGCCCTCCAGATCCGTGATCTGGGTGTAGACGGCGCCGCTGCTGCCGTTGCAGGCGGCGAACCGCTCGACCTCGGCCAGCTTGGTCAGATACTCCTCGGTGTACACCTCGCGGTCCACGCCCACGTAGGTGTGCCGCACCGGCCAGGCGTGGCCCGGGATGGCGAGCCCCAGGCCGCCGTACTCGCCGCTGACCAGTGCCCGTGCGCCGTCGGGCGCGGGGAGCTGCGGGCTCGGATAGCCGTGCGCGTCGGAGATGTCGCCGTTGCCGCCGTCGACCGCGCCGCAGCAGTTGTGGCCGCTCATGTTGTTGATCAGCCGGGTCGGGTCGAGCTCCTTGGCGTAGTCGGCGATACGGGCCTGGTCGTACTGGCCCCAGCCCTCGTTGAAGGTCACCCACATGATCACAGACGGGTGGCTGTCGTGCTGCTCGATCATCTCCTTCAGTTCGAGCTCGAACTGCGTGCGGGAACTCTCCGAGGGCGTCTTGGTGTTCATCGACGGCATGTCCTGCCACACCAGCAGGCCCAGCCTGTCGGCGTGGTAGAACCACCGGTCGGGCTCGACCTTGATGTGCTTGCGCACGGAGTTGAAGCCCATCTCCTTGTGCATCTCAAGGTCGTACCTGAGCGCGTCGTCGGTGGGCGCGGTGTGGATGCCCTCGGGCCAGAAGCCCTGGTCGAGGGTGGCCATGGAGAACACCGGCGCGCCGTTGAGCACCATCCGCCGCTGCCCGTCGACCGTCTCGACGCCCACGGTGCGCATGCCGAAGTAGCCGGCCACCTCGTCGGCGGTCTCACCGCTGCCGACCGTCACCTTCAGGTCGTACAGGAACGGGTCGTCGGGGGACCACAGCCGGGGTCCGGGCACGGGCACGGTCAGCGCCTCGCCGGTGGTGCCGGTGGCGGTGCCGACCTCGCGGTCGCCGTCGTACGCGGTGGCGGTGACCGGCACCCCGTCGCGGACGCCGCGCACCTCGACCGCAGCCTGCTCGCCGGCCACGTCCGGGGTGATCTTCAGGCCCTCGGCGCGGTCGGTGGGCACCGGCTCCATCCACACGGACTGCCAGATGCCGGAGGAGGAGGTGTACCAGATGCCGCTGGGCGACAGCCGCTGCTTGCCCATCGGCGGGTTCTCGCCGTCGGCGGAGTCGGTCGGGTCGTAGACGCCGACGATCAGCTCCTGCTTGCCACCGCCCTTGAGGGCGGCGGTGACGTCGGCGCTGAACCGGTCGTAGCCGCCCTTGTGGGAGGCCACCTGCGTGCCGTTGAGCCAGACGTCGGCCTTCCAGTCGACCGCGTCGAAGTTCAGCTGCAGCCGCTCGCCGCCCTTGCCGACGCTCCAGTCCCGCGGCACGGTGAAGGTGCGCTTGTACCACATGCGCTCCTCGTGCCGCTGGACGCGGGACAGCTCGGACTCGACCGGGTACGGCACGACGATCCGCTCGTCCAGGTTGCGGCCGAACGGCGGGCGCTCGCCTTCCGTGGCGCCGGCGAACTGCCAGGTGCCGTTGAGGCTCTGCCAGTCCTCGCGGGTGAGCTGCGGGCGCGGGTACTCGGGCAGCGGGGCGCCGGGGTCGACGTCGTCGGCCCACTTCGTCCGCAGCTGATGCTCGGAGTCGTTGACGCCCGAGGTCCAGAACTCGCCGATGTCCGCGCCGTCCGCGCCGGTCAGACCGCCCTGGCCGTCGTAGCGTACGTCGGCGGAGCCGCCCTGGCCGACGACCGGCTCGTCGAGCGGGATGATCAGCCGGGAGGGGTCGCCGGGGTCGAGACCGGCCGCGCCGCGCGGCCACTCGGCGCCGCCGATGACCGTCTGCAGGTGCTCGTCGAAGGCTGCCGGGGGAGCGGCGAGCGGCTGGGCGAAGTCCATGGTCAGCGTGCGGCCGTCGGGCTGCACGGCGACTTCGGTCGGGCCGTTGTAGTCGAAGCCCTCGGGGAGCGAGAACGCGGCCTGGGGCACGGCCTCCTTCCCGCTGCCCGGCGGGGTCCAGCGCAGGTGGAAGTTGGAGCCTCCGACGTGCTCGAAGAACTCCACCTTCAGGTCGTAGGTGCGGCCCGCCTCCAGGGTCACGGGCTGCGAGGTCTGCTCGATGTTCCAGTCGTCGACCCAGTGGTCGATGACGCTCTCGCCGTTCACCCACAGGCGGAAGCCGTTGTCGGCGCTGACGTGGAAGGTGTGCTCGCCGGAGACCTCGGGGGTGATCCCGCCGGTCCAGCGGATGCTGACGTGGTCGGCCTGGCCGGTACGGGCCGTGATGCGCGGCTCCAGGTCGTTGAAGTCGAGCGACGGGTCGAAGGCGGTGGCCTTCAACTGGTCGAAGTCGAAGGCGCCGGGGGCGCTGTGGGTGTAGTACTCACCTTTGAGGCCGTGGACCTCGGCCGTCGGGGAGTCGGCGGCCTCGGCGGCGGCCTGGCGGCCGGCGCTCGTGGCCGTGAAGCCCGGACCGGCGGGGACCAGGACCAGGGCGAGGGCCGCGAGGAGGGGCGTCGGCCAGCGGAGCAGTCGCCGCCGTACGCGTCTGAAGCAGGAGTGCACGGGGACCTCCGGAAGTCGGAGAATGCGGGTGCTGGGGCTGCCCTTTGCCCCCAGGCGTCTTGTATAACGTTGGAAACAAGGGCAGTTGGCATGACAGCACGCCTCCTGCGTTGTGTCCAGTCCATGGCCGAACGTCGTAGGAGGAACGCGGTGGGAGTCAGCCTGAAGGATGTGGCCGAGCGGGCGGGCGTGTCGGTGAAGACCGTCTCGAACGTGGTCAACAACTATCCGCACGTCACGCCGGCGATGCGGGCGCGGGTGCAGCAGGCCATCGACGAACTCGGCTACCGCCCCAACCTCACCGCCCGCCACCTGCGCAAAGGCCGTACGGGCATCATCGCGCTCGCCGTGCCCGAGCTCGGCAACCCCTACTTCGCCGAGCTTGCGGGACACGTCATCGACGAGGCCGCCCGGCACGACTTCACCGTCCTGCTCGACCACACCCAGGGCAGGCGCGAGCTGGAGCTGCTGGTCTGCCAGGGCTTCCGCGCCCGGGTGATGGACGGGCTGATCCTCAGCCCGCTGGAGCTGGAGGCCGAGGACCTGCGCGGCCGGGCCGAGGAGAGCCCGCTGGTGCTGCTCGGCGAGCGGCGCTACGACCTGCCCTACGACCACATCGCGATCGACAACATCGCCGCCGCCCGGCAGGCGGTCGGCCATCTGCTGGACCTCGGCCGGCGCCGGATCGCGTTCCTCGGCGCCCGCGAGGACCGCGCCCAGCAACCCGCCCACCTGCGACTTCTGGGTTGGCGGGCGGAGTTGGCGGACCGCGGGGTGCCGGTCGACGAGGCGCTGGTGGCGTTCACCGAGGGCTGGGAGCGGGCGGACGGCGCGGCGGCCATGGCGGGCCTGCTGGACGCCGGGCAGCGGCCGGACGCGGTCTTCGCGTACAACGACCTGATCGCCATCGGCGCGATGCGGGTGATGTCCGAGCGGGGGCTGCGGGTGCCCCGGGACGTGGCGGTCGTCGGCTTCGACGACATCACCGAGAGCCGGTACGGGGCCGTCACGCTGACCACCATCGCGCCGGACAAGCAGGCCATCGCCCGGCTCGCGGTGGAGTCGGTCGTCAAGCGCCTCGACGCCGCCCACGGCGACGGCAGCGTGCCCGAGTCGCAGGAGATGAACCCCGCGTTCACGCTGGTCGAGCGGGAGAGCACCCGCGGGCGCGCGGCCGGCTGACCCGCGCGGAGCGCGCCGCCCGGGCCGGCCCCGGGCGGGGCGCCCGGCCGGCCCGCCGGTGCCGTGACGGGACGTCAACTCCCGTACGGGCCAGGGGCAATGACGATCTTCACCGGGCAAATCCGTGGTGCGGGAGGTGTTTACAGCGCCCTTCCAACGATGTAAAACATCCTCTGATTCTTCCGGTCCCGCGCAGCTGCCCGGCCACCGCCCGATGGGGGTATCACCATGAAGCCGCACGCCCGTACCGCCGCACGAACACTTCTCGCCGTCGCCCTCAGCGCGAGTCTCGCGCTCGCGGCCGGCTGCGCCAAGTCCGAGGACGACGACGCGGGGAGCACCGGCGCCGCCGGCTCCGAGGAGGCCGCGGGCAGTGAGCAGAAGGTCTCCGGAGGGTCGGGCCCGACCTGTGTGATCGGCGACTACGGCGCCGAGAAGACCGACCTCGCCGGCGCCACCGTCGGCTTCTCCCAGTCCGAGAAGGAAGCCAACCCCTTCCGTATCGCCGAGACCGCCTCCATCAAGGCCGAGGCCGGCAAGCGCGGCGTCAAACTGCTCACCGCCAACGCCCAGTCGCAGTTCTCCAAGCAGATCAGCGACGTCCAGGACCTCATCGCCAAGGGCGCCGACCTGCTGGTCATCGCCCCGCTGAACTCCGACGGCTGGGACCCGGTGCTGAAGTCCGCGGCGGACAAGAAGATCCCCATCGTCACCATCGACCGGAAGATCAACGCCGAGCCCTGCAAGGACTACGTGAGCTTCATCGGCTCCGACTTCACCCAGCAGGGCGAGCGGGCCGCCGACAAGATGATCGAGGCCACCGGCGGCAAGGGCGAGATCGCCGTCCTGCTGGGCACGCCCGGCAACAACGTCACCACCGAGCGCACGAAGGGCTTCAAAGACCGTATCGCCGAGAAGGCCCCGGACCTGGAGGTCGTCTTCGAGCAGACCGGCGAGTTCGCCCGCGAGAAGGGCCAGCAGGTCACCGAGCAGCTCATCCAGTCCAACCCGGAGATCACCGGGATCTACGCCGAGAACGACGAGATGGGCCTCGGCGCCGTCAATGCCCTCAAGGGCGCGGGCAAGGAGCCCGGGGCCGTCAAGATCGTCACCATCGACGGCACCCGCAACGCCGTCCAGGGCATCGTCGACGGCTGGATCGACGCCGTCATCGAGTCCAACCCGCGCTTCGGCCCGCTGGCCTTCGAGACCCTCGACGCCTTCACCAAGGGCGAGGAGGTCGGCCAGGACATCGTGATCGAGGACAGCGAGTACACCACCGACAACGCCGAGGCCGACCTCGGCAAGGCGTTCTGAGCCCGATGGCCGCAGCGACCGAGCCGCCCGAGCGGCCCGGGCCGGGCGGGGCCCCCGCGCCCGCCCGGCCCGCCGGCCCGCGCACCGCAGACGCCCGCAAAGGCGCGGCGGAGCACCCCGCCGGCCCCGAAGTCCTTGCAGTACGCGACCTGACCAAGCGCTTCCCCGGCGTCCTCGCCCTCGACGGCGTCGACTTCACCGCCCGCGCCGGCGAGGTGCACGCCCTCGTCGGCGAGAACGGCGCCGGCAAGTCCACCCTCATCAAGGTCCTCACCGGCGTCTACCGGCCCGACGGGGGCGAGCTGACCTACCGCGGCGAGCGGACCTCCTTCGCCACCCCGCTCGCCGCCCAGCAGGCCGGCATCTCGACCATCTACCAGGAGGTCAACCTCATCCCGCTGATGAGCGTGGCCCGCAACCTCCTCCTCGGCCGCGAGCCGCGCCGCCGCGGCGGGCTCATCGACTTCGGCCGGATGCACCGCGAGTCCGAGCGCATGCTCCGCGACTACGGCGTGCGCGTCGACGTCCGCCGCCCGCTCGCCGGACTCGGCGTCGGCGCCCAGCAGATGGTGGCCCTGGCCCGCGCCGTCTCCGCGGCCGGCCGCACCGACGTCGTCGTCATGGACGAGCCCACCTCCTCCCTCGAACCCCGCGAGGTCGACACCCTCTTCGGCGTCATCGACCGGCTGCGCTCCGACGGCGTCGCCGTCGTCTACGTCAGCCACCGCCTGGACGAGCTGTACGCCGTCTGCGACGCCGTCACCGTGCTCCGCGACGGCCGCGTGGTGCACACCGGCCCGCTCGCCGGCCTCGACCGGCTCCGGCTGGTCTCGCTCATGCTCGGCCGGGAGATGGGCGAGGTGCGGGCCGAGGGCCTGACCAAGTTCTCCGGTGAACACCACGACGGCGGGGCCGAGCCGGTGCTGCGCGCCGAGGGCCTCACGCGCCGGCACGAACTGCACGACGTCTCCCTCGGCATCCGCCCCGGTGAGGTCGTCGGCCTCGGCGGCCTCCTGGGCTCGGGCCGTACCGAGACCGCCAAGGCCATCGCCGGCGCCCTCCCGCTCGGCGCCGGCCGCGTCACCGTCGCGGGCGCGCCCGTACGCACCGGCTCCCCGCCGGCCGCGATCCGCGCCGGCATCAGCCTGCTGCCGGAGGACCGCAAGTCGGAGGGCATCGTGCCGGGTCTCTCGGTCCGCGAGAACATCGCGCTGGCCGCGCTGCCGCGCATGTCCCGCTACGGGCTGGTCTCCGAGGCCCGTATCGACGCCGTCGTCGAGACGTTCGTCCGCCGGCTGCGCATCAAGGCCGCGAGCCCGCACCAGAAGGCCGGCGAGCTGTCCGGCGGCAACCAGCAGAAGGTGCTGCTGGCCCGCTGGCTCGCGATGCAGCCCAAGGTGCTGCTGCTGGACGAGCCGACGCGCGGCATCGACGTCGGCGCCAAGGCCGAGGTGCAGAAGCTCGTCGACGAACTCGCCGAGGACGGCCTCGGCGTGCTGCTGATCTCCTCCGACGTGGAGGAGCTGATCGAGGGGTCCGACCGCGTGGTGGTGCTCAGGGACGGCGCCGTCGTCGGCGAGCTGACCGGCGACGACGTCAACGAGGACAGACTGATGGAGGCCATCGCGGCAGCCGCGGAGCCGGGCCAGGACCCGGACCCGGCGCCCGGCGAGCCCGGTGCCCGGGCGGCCGGCCATGGCTGACCTCACGCTGCGCCGCGCGCTGCCCGCCGACCGCGAGCGGGTGCTGCGCTGGCTGCAGGAGTACGGTGTGTACGCCGGCGTCGCCCTCCTGCTGCTCGTCAACATCGCCTTCACCCCCCACTTCCTGTCCGCCGAGAACTTCCGCACCCAGGCCGTCCAGGTCGCCCCCGTCGTCATCGTCGCGCTCGGCATGGCGCTGGCCATCGGCAGCGAGGGCGTCGACCTGTCCGTCGGCTCCGTCATGGCCCTGTCCACCTCGCTGGTCGCCCTCTACATGGGGTACGGGCCGTGGGTCGCGCTGCTCGTCGCCGTCGTCGGCGGCGCCGCGGTCGGCCTGGTGGGCGGCTCGCTCATCGCGTTCATCGGGGTCCAGCCCATCGTCGCCACGCTCGCGCTGATGGTCGGTGCCCGCGGCCTGGCGCTGGTGCTGCTGCCGCAGTTGGAGGACATCCGCGACCCGGGCATGGCCACCCTCGGCTCCGGCGAGTTCGCCGGCGTGCCGTACGTCGTGCTGATCGCGGCGGCGCTCGCGCTCGTCGTCGGCTACGTCGTCCGGCGCACCACCTTCGGCCGCCAACTGCTCGCCATCGGCGACAGCCGCCCCGCGGCCCGGCTCGCCGGGCTGCCGGTGCGCCGGGTGCTGATCGTGGTGTACGTCATCTGCGGCGTGCTCGCCGCCGTCGCCGGCTTCCTGGCCACCGCCCGGCTGTCGGCCAGCGACCCCACCTCGCTGGGCAACCTGATGGAGCTGTCCGCCATCACCGCCGTCGTCGTCGGCGGCACCCCGCTGACCGGCGGCCGGGTCCGCATCGGCGGCACGGTCGCCGGCGCGGTGCTCATCCAACTGCTCACGGCCACCCTGATCAAGCACGACCTGGAGCCGTCGTGGACGCAGATTGCCCAGGCCGTGGTGATCATCCTCGCGGTCTACGCCGCCAGGGGGAGGGGGAAGCGGTGACCGTCGTGAAAGACGAGACCGCCGCCGGCCGGCCCATCGCGTACGACGCCGGCGAACCGGCCGGCGCCGGCCGCGGCGAGCGCCTGAGCGCCCTCGCGCAGCAGCACGGCGCGCTGGTCGCCCTGATCGCCATCGCCGCCGTCGCCTCGCTGTCGTTCGACTCCTTCGCCACCACCGGCAACATCGAGAACATGGCGGTCTCCTCCGCCTTCCTCGCCATCGTCGCCCTCGGCATGACCTTCGTCATCGTCACCGGCGGCATCGACCTGTCCGTCGGCTCGGTGTTCGTGCTCGGCGGCGTGCTCGCCGCCTGGGGCTCCCGCCACGGCACGGCGGTGGCGCTGCTTCTGCCCCTCGCGGTCTGCGGGCTCTTCGGCCTGGTCAACGGAGTGCTCATCGCCCGGCTGCGGCTCGCGCCGTTCATCGTCACCCTCGCCGCCATGCTCGGCGCCCGCGGCGTGATGCTGTCGGTCACCGACGAGGGCGCCGACACCTACCTCGTCGCCGAGGGCTCGTTCTTCGCCGACCTCGGCCAGGGCAAGCTGCTCGGCGTCGCCGTCCCGGTGTGGATCACCGCCGCGCTCTTCGTGGCCGGCGGCGTCGTGCTGCGCCGCACCCGCTTCGGCCAGCACGTCTACGCCGTCGGCGGCAACGAGGACGCCGCCGCGCTGATGGGCGCCCCCGTGGCCCGTACCAAGACGCTGGTCTACACCCTCAACGGGCTGCTCGCCGGCTTCGCCGGCGCGCTGAACGCCGCGTGGCTCGACTCCGGCGTGACCATCCTCGGCTACGGCATGGAGCTGGAGGCGATCGCCGCCGTCGTCATCGGCGGCACGCTGCTCTCCGGCGGCATGGGCTTCGTCGGCGGCTCGCTCGTCGGCGTGCTGCTGCTGAAGGTGATCCAGAACGTCATCAACCAGATCGGCTCGCTCGACTCCGCCTACCAGCAGGTCGTCAGCGGCGGCTTCCTGGTGGTCGTCGTCATCGCGCAGACCGGGCTCGCCCGGCGGCGCCGGGTGCCCTGACCGGCCGCCGGCCGACCGGGCGGCCGGAACCGGCGGCCGGCACCGGTCTGGACCAGTGCCGCCCCGCAGTTGGGCGGCAGCCGGGCTGACGTGCAACTTTCGTGCCCCTGGAAGGGATTGACGGCTGGCTGACCGAGTCGGTACCCCTGTTACGCACCGCTCGCACGTCCTCGTCCCGAACCAGTTGAGGAGCACCGTTGCCTGCCACCCCCGCCACACGCCTGCGTGTGAACCTGCGAAGACGACCCTGGGCGACGGCCGCCGTCGCCGCCGCGCTGCTGGCCCCGCTGACCTCCGCGTCCCTCCCGGCCGCCGCCGACGGCGCCCCCGAAGACGGCGGCGCGGCGGCGCCCGCGACGCGGCAGGCGGCGTACGCCGCGGCGGCCGAGGAGTACGGCGTGCCCGAAAGCGTGCTGCTCGGCGTGTCGTACCTGGAGTCCCGCTGGGACACCCACGCGGGCGAGCCGAGCACCGACGCCGGCTACGGCCCCATGCATCTGACCGACGGGCCCACCGTGCTCGCCGAGGACCACCACGGCGGCACCGCGGAGGACCCCCGGGGCGACACCGGACGGCCCGTCGGCGACGAGACGTTCGGCCCCGCGCTCACCACGCTCTACGCCGCCGCCGAGCTGACCGGCACCGACGCGGCGACGCTGCGCGCCGAGCCCGCCGCGAACATCGCCGGCGGCGCCGCGCTGCTGGCCGCGTACCAGGACGACCTGGGCGCACCGGCCTCCGCCGACCCCGCCGCCTGGTACGGCGCGGTCGCGAAGTACGCGGGCGCCGCGTACGAGCAGGACGCGGCGACGTTCGCCGACGAGGTGTACGCGACCATCCGCGACGGCGCAGCCCGCACCACCGACGACGGCCAGGCCGTCCGGCTCGCCGGCGACCCGTCCGTGGCGCCGCAGGAGCGGTGGCTCGGCGAACTCGGCCTGCCGCGGCTGGCGGACGAGGAGGTGGAGTGCCCGGAGGAGCTCGGCTGCGAGTGGATCCCGGCGACGTACCGCCAGACCGACCCGGAGGACATCGAGGCGTACGTCAACCACGACAAGGCGAACCGGCCGCGCGACCAGAAGATCGAGTACATCGTCATCCACGACACCGAGGGGCAGTACCCCGGTGTCATCAACATGGTCCAGGACCCCACCCGCGCGGCGAGCTGGCAGTACACGCTGCGCAGTTCCGACGGCCACGTCGCCCAGCACGTCAAGCACAAGGACGTCGCCTGGCAGGCCGGCAACTGGGACGTCAACGCCAGGTCCATCGGGCTGGAGCACGAGGGCTTCGCCAAGTCCCAGGGCACCTGGTACACCGAGGCGATGATGCGCAGCTCGGCTTCGCTGGTGCGCTACCTGGCGGCCAGGTACGACATCCCGCTGGACCGCACGCACATCATCGGCCACGACAACGTCCCCGGCACCACCACGGCGAACATCCCCGGCATGCACTGGGACCCGGGCCCGTACTGGGACTGGGAGCGGTACTTCGAGCTGCTGAAGGCGCCGCTGCGAGGCCCGGGCGGGGCCAGCAGGTCGCTGGTGATGATCAAGCCGGACTTCGCGGAGAACCAGCCGCAGTTCACCGGCTGCTCCTACGAGTCGGGCTCCGACCCCACGGAGCCGTGCCCGCTCGCGCCGTCGTCGTCGGTGATCCTGCATTCGCAGCCCGACGCGGACTCCCCGCTGCTGGTGGACATCGGCCTGCACCCCGACGGCCGGGCGTCCGACATGCACGTCTCGGACAACGGCAGCCGGGCCTCGGCCGGACAGCTCTACGCGGTCGCCGAGCGCAGGGGCGACTGGGTGGCGGTCTGGTACCACGGCATGAAGGGCTGGTTCCGCAACCCCGCGGGCGCGCCGGTCGCCGACTTCACCGCCGGGAAGATCGTCACGCCGAAGAAGGGCAAGGAGTCGGTGCCGGTCTACGGCCGGGCGTACCCGGAGGAGGCGGCGTACCCGGCGGAGATCCCGTACCAGCCGATCTCCGCGCACCCGTACGAGTTCAAGGCCGGCCAGGCGTACTCCTACGGCGGCACGGTCCCCGGCGAGTACTACCGCTCCGTGTCCTTCGACGGCTCCGCGCCGGGCGACCGCACGGTGGTCCGCGGCGAGATCAAGTACCACATCATCCAGATCGGGCACCGCATCGGTTTCGTCAACGCCGATGACGTGAACGTGCGCCGGGTCGGCTGACCCGCCCTGCACCGCGGCGCCGCCGGTCCCCGGCCGGCGGCGCCGCTCGCGTGCGCCCGGCGCGTCAGTCGCAGTCCATGCGGTCGCCCGGGGCGACCCGGCCCTTCCAGTCGAAGCCGCCGCGCGGGCCCCGCTCGTCGGCCGGCGCCAGCCGCCGGTCCGCGGCCAGCCGCGTGAACATCGTGCGGGCCCGCTCCTCGTTCCACTTCACCGCCGAGCCCCACGCGCCCGCGGGGTGGCTGATGCTCGCCAGCGGCACGGTCGCGAACTCCACGTTCCGCAGCCGCAGACTGCGCGCCTGCCAGCCCAGCGCCAGCATGTCGGCCACGCTCGTCCCGGGCCCCGGGCGCAGCCCGCGGGCGACCTCGCCGGCGAGCGCGTCCAGCGCCGGCGGATTCTGCAGCGTGCCCGCGGCCAGGTGCCGGCCGGTAACGCCGGCGACCAGCCGCTGCTGCCGGCGTACGCGGTCGATGTCGCCGTGGCCGCGGTGCCGGGTGCGGACGTAACTCAGCGCCCGGCCGCCGTCGAGATGGTGCTTTCCGGGCTTGAGGTCGATGCCGGAGTTCTCGTCGCGCATGGGCTCCTTCGTGCACACCGGTGCGCCGCCGAGTGCGTCGACCGCCCGCACGAACCCCTTCAGGCGCGCCTGGAAGTAGTGGTCGATGTCCAGCCCGGTGGCGCGCTCCACGGTGCGCGTCAGCAGGCCGGGACCGCCGTGCCGGAGGGCCGCGTTGATCTTTCCGGAGTGGGTGCCGGGGCCGTCGCCGTCGTCGTGCGGCGCGAAGGGCACGTAGGAGTCGCGGGGGAGGCTGACGACGCTCGCCCGCCGGCCGTCGGCGGACAGGTGCACGACCATGATCACGTCGGCGCACCGGCAGGCCGCGCCGCCGGCGTGCCACCGGCGCTTCTCCCGCGCGGTCAGCCCGGCGCGCGAGTCGCTGCCGACGACGAGGACGTTGGTGCCCGTTCGGCCGGCCGCGGGCGCGGCGGTGAGCGCCCAGCCGTAGCCGGAGCCGGCGAGCACGGCGAGGCAGGCGCCGCCGGCGAGGGTGCGGGGCAGCGGGGGAGGCGCCATGGTGGTCCTTCCCGGTGGGGTACGGGACACGGGATATTACGGGCCGAAATGCCCCGTAATATCCGTAAAAGCCGCTGTGTCCCGCCGCGGGCCACCCGGTCGACGCAAGGAGCGGGCGGTGCACCCGCCCGCCGGGCGACCGCCACGTGGACTCCGCATTGCGCCACGCCCCGATCATGGGTTCTAATTGCGAACAGTTCGCAATAACGGATGGCTTTCAACAGGGGAGTGGGCATGGCAGTCCGCGGCACACGCGCAGCGGTCTCGGTCACGGTGGCAGCGGCGGTGCTCGCGGGCGCCGCCGCCTGCTCCAACCCGGACGCCGGCAGCGGCTCCGGCGGCTCCGGCGGGAACGGCACCACCGCCGTCCTCGGGGTCGCCAGCGAACCCGACACCCTCAGCCCGCTCCTCGGCTACGGCAAGGACGGCAACTCCAAGGTCTTCGACGGCCTCCTCGCCCGCACCGCCGACCTGGAGCTGCGCCCCGCCCTCGCCCGTGCGCTGCCCGAGATCGGCGCCGACGGCAGGACGTACACGTACAAGCTGCGCGACGACGTGACGTTCAGCGACGGCGAGCCCTTCACCGCCGCCGACGTCGTCTTCACCTACGAGACCATCCTCGACCCCGGCACCAACAACCCCTCCAAGGGCGACCTGGATGCCGTCGAGAGCGTCGAAGCCAAGGGGGACGACACCGTCGTCTTCCGCCTGAAGTACCCCTACGCCCCCTTCGCCGAGCGCACCGTGCTGCCCATCGTGCCCGAGCACGTCGCCGGCAAGGGCGACGTCAACACCGGCGCGTTCAACACCGAACCGGTCGGCACCGGCCCGTACGTCCTGGACTCCTGGCGCAAGGGCGAGCAGCTCACCTTCTCCGCCAACCCCCGCTACTGGGGCGGCAAGCCGAAGGTGGAGAAGCTCACGATGGCGATCATCGCCGACGACGACATCCGCGCCACCCGGCTGCGCTCCGGCGACCTCGACGGCGCCATCCTGCCGCCGAACCTCGCCAAGACCTTCGCCGAGGACGAGGACAAGCAGACCCTCGCCGCCACCACCGCCGACCACCGCGCCGTCACCCTGCCCACGGACAACCCCGTCACCGGCGACATCGCCATCCGCCGCGCACTCGACGTGGCCGTCGACCGGGACACCATGGTCGACAAGCTGCTGGAGGGCCGCGGCAAGGCGGCGTACGGGCCCGTGCCCACCGACAGCGAGTGGTTCGCCGAGGGCACCGAGCGCCCCTACGACCCCGGGCTGGCCGAGGAGATACTCGACGACGCCGGCTGGCGCGCCGGCGACGACGGCATCCGGGAGAAGGACGGGCAGCGCGCCTCGTTCACCCTCTACTACCCCTCCGGCGACAAGCTCCGCCAGGAGCACGCCCTCACCTTCGCCGGCGACGCAAAGAAGGTCGGCATCGAGGCCAGGGTGGAGAGCGGCACCTGGGAGGTCATCGAGCCGCGGATGGACAAGGACGCCGTGCTCGCCGGCGGCGGCAGCCCCGCCGACCCCGACTTCGACCTCTACCCGATGCTCCACTCCGAGCTGGCCGGGCAGGGCTTCAACAACATGGCCTCGTACGACAACCCGGCCGTCGACACCGCGCTCGAAGAGGGCCGGGAGAGCGGCGACAAGGCCGACCGCAAGCGGGCGTACGACAAGGTGCAACAGGAACTCACCGACAACCCGGGCTATGTCTTCCTCACCCACATCGACCACATCTACGTCGTCGCCGACACCTGGCGCGGCCTGACCACCCAGGTCGAGCCGCACGAGCACGGCTTCGGCAGCGGCCCGTGGTGGAACGTCGAGAGCTGGCAGCCCGCGCCGTGACCGGACTGCCACTGGCCCCGATGGCGCGGATGGCGGGGCGGCGGCTGCTGTACGCCGTCCCCGTCCTGCTGGCCGTCACGTTCGGGGTGTTCGCCATCGCCGCCGCCTCGCCGTTCGACCCGGTGAAGGCGTACGCGGGCACCGCCGGCTTCAGCGCCTCGAAGGAGGCGCTGGACCAGCTCCGCGACAGCCTCGGCGCCGACGAGCCGTTCACCACCCGCTGGTGGGACTGGCTCTCCGCCGCCGTCACCGGCGACCTCGGCGAGTCGACCAGCATGCGCCAGCCCGTCGCCGACGTCATCGGCGAGCGCATCGGCTGGACGGTGCTGCTGTGCGCGGTCGCGTTCGCGGTCGCCATCGTCGTCGGCACGCTGCTGGGGGTGCTCGCCGCCCGCCGCCGCGGCGGGCTGCTCGACCGGGCAGTCACCGCCGTCGCGTACGCGCTGGAGGCGGCGCCGCCGTTCTGGCTCGGGCTGCTCGCCGTCTGGCTGTTCGCGCTCCAGCTCCACGCGCTGCCGGCCGGCGGGCTCACCGACGCCGGCACGGACGTCGTCAGCTTCGGGCAGGTCGCCGAGCACGTGGTGCTGCCGGCGTCGGTGCTCGCCGTCTCGCAGATGCCGTGGTTCGTGCTCTACGTCCGCCAGGGCGTCGGCGACGCGCTGGACGAGGACCCCGTGCGCGGTGCCCGCTCCCGCGGGCTCGCCGAGCGCACCGTGCTGCTGGGGCACGCGCTGCGCTCCGGGCTGCTGCCCGTGCTCACGCTCATCGGCACCCGGGTGCCGGAGCTGATCACCGGCGCGCTGCTCATCGAGACCGTCTTCAGTTGGCCGGGGATCGCCGCGGCCACCGTCGAGGCCGCCACGTCCGTCGACTTCCCGCTGCTCGCCGCGCTCACCGTGCTGGCGACGGCGGCGGTGCTGCTCGGCAACCTGCTGTCCGACCTGCTGTACGGACTCGCCGACCCGAGAGTGGGCTTCGATGGCTGAGACGGCAAAGACGGCGGGTGCAGTGCCGGAGGCGGCCGGGTCCGGCGCGACCCGCTGGCGCACCCGCGGCACCGGCCGCACCTCGGTGCGTACGCTGCGCGTGCGCACCTCGGCCGCGGTCGTCGCGCTCGCCGTCCTCGCGGTGCTCGTCGTGCCGCCGCTGGTCCAACTCGACCAGCAGGCCGTCGACATCGGCAACAAGCTCGCCGCACCGTCCCTCGCGCACCCCTTCGGCACCGACGACGTCGGCCGCGACGTGCTGCTGCGCTGCGTCTACGGGCTGCGCGTCTCGCTGCTCGTCGGCGTGGTCGCCGCGCTCGTCGCCACCGTCGTGGGCACCGCCGTCGGGGCGCTGGCCGGTGCGCTCGGCGGGCACGTCGACCGGGCCGTGATGCGCCTGGTGGACGTCTTCGCCTCCGTACCGCACCTGCTGCTCGGCATCTTCATCGTCGCCCTGTTCCAGCCGGGGGTCTGGCCGGTGGTCGCCTCCGTGGGGCTGACGCACTGGGTGTCGACCTGCCGCATCGTGCGCGCCGAGGTGCTGTCGCTGCGCGGCCGGCCGTTCGTGGACGCCGCGATCTCCGGCGGCGCCTCGCGCACCCGCGTCGCGGTCCGCCACCTCGTGCCCGGGGTGCTGCCGCAGGCGGGTCTCGCGGCGGTGCTGATGGTGCCGCACGCCATCTGGCACGAGTCGGCGCTGTCGTTCCTCGGCCTCGGCCTGCCGCCGCACCAGGCGAGCCTGGGCGCGATGGTGCAGGGCGCGCGCGGCGCGCTGCTGGCGGGGGACTGGTGGCCCACGCTCTTCCCGGGCCTGTTCATCATCATCCCGACCCTCGCCGTCGCCGGCCTCGCCGGCGCGTGGCGGGAGCGGCTGAACCCGCGCCGCCGATCGGAGCTCACGCTGTGACGGAGCGCACGGACCGCACCGGCCGTACCGACCCCAAGGCTCCCAAGGCCCCCAAGGACCGCACGGAGCGCCCGGCCGGTGCCGCCGCGCCGCTGCTGACCCTTGAGAGGATGTCGGTCCGCTTCCGGATGCGCCGCGGCCGGTACGTCGCGGCCGTCACCGACGTCTCCCTCGCCCTCGCCCCCGGCGAGTGCGTCGCCCTCGTCGGCGAGAGCGGCTGCGGCAAGTCCGTCCTGGCCTCGGCGCTCCTCGGGCTGCTGCCGGAGAATGCCGAGACCGCCGGCGCGGCGCACCTCGGCGAACTGGAACTGCTCGGCGCCGCCGAGGAGGAGCTGGCCCGCCGGGTGCGGGGCCGCCGCGCCGGCCTCATCCCGCAGTCCCCGGCCGCCCACCTCACGCCCGTACGGACCGTGCGCGCCCAGCTCCAGGAGGTCGTCCGGGAGCTGACCGGCACCCCCAGGTCCGGGCTGCGCGCCGCCGCGGAAGAGGCCGCGGAGCGGGCCGCGTTCCCCGCCGACCACCTCGACCGCTACCCGCACGAACTCTCCGGCGGCCTCGCCCAGCGCGCCGCCACCGCCCTCGCCCTCGTCGGCGGCCCGCCGCTGCTGCTGGCCGACGAGCCGACCACCGGCCTCGACCGGGACCTCGTCGAGCGCACGGTCGACGAGCTGCGCCGCCAGGTCGACGACGGGCACGGGCTGCTGATGATCACCCACGACCTGGCCGCCGCCGAGCGGATCGCGGACCGGGTGGCCGTGATGTACGCCGGGCGGATCGTCGAACTCGCCGACGCCGCCCGCTTCTTCGGCGCCCCCGGGCCCCGGCACCCGTACGCCCGCGGCCTCCTCGACGCCCTCCCCGAGCGCGGCTTCAGGCCCGTCCCGGGACGGCCGCCGGAGCTGGGCGCGCTGCCGCCGGGCTGTGCGTTCGCGCCGCGGTGCGCGTACGCCACGGCCGCCTGCGCGGCGGTGCCGGCGCTGACGGCGGGCGTCGCGTGCCACCACCCGGTGCTGCCGGCCGCCGAGCCCGCCAGCCCCGAGCCCGCCAGCCCCGAGCCCGCCAGTGCCGAGCCCCCCGGCGCCGGGGCCGCCCACCCGCCGAAGCAGCGGACCGGTGACCCCGGCCCGTCCCCGCAGCCGGAGTCCGTCGATGCCCGCTGACACCCCGCCCCCGCTGCAACTCCGCGGCGTCACCGCCGGATACGACCGGCGCGCCCCCGTCGTACGCGACGTCTGGCTCACCCTCGCCCCCGGCGAGGCCGCGGGCCTCCTCGGCCCCAGCGGCTGCGGCAAGTCCACCCTCGCCCGCGTCGCCGCGCTGCTGCACCGCCCGGACGCCGGCGAGGTGCTGCTCGACGGCGAGCCCGTACGCGGCTGGCGCCACCGCGCCCCCCGCGCGCAGCGCACCGCACTCGGCGTCGTCTTCCAGCAGCCCCGCCTCGCCGCCGACCCGCGGCTGACGCTGGCCGCCCTGATCGGCGAACCGCTGCGCGCCACCGGCCGCCGCGCCGAGGCCCCGGCCCGTACCGGGGAACTGGCCGCACTCGTCGGCCTCACCCCCGACCTGCTGGCCCGCCGGCCGCACGAGGTCAGCGACGGCCAGCTCCAACGCGCCTGCCTCGCCCGCGCGCTGGCGCTGCGTCCCCGGATCCTGGTGTGCGACGAGATGACGGCGATGCTCGACGCCTCCACCACCGCGGCGCTGGTCGCGGCCGTCGAGGACTACCGCCGCGCCTCGGGCGCCGCGCTGCTGGCCGTGGGCCACGACCGGACGCTGCTGGAGCGCTGGTGCGACCGCACGGTCGCCTGGGGGGAGCTGGTGGCGGAGGCGAAGCCCGCGCCGGGTGGCTGAATACCTTCGCAGGTACGAACGGTGCGTGAGCGCACCGTCACGCGCTTCCCGCCTTCCGCCCCACGCCGCCGAACTGGTCGACCGGCTCCGGCTCCGCACCGCCCTCCGGCCGCCACCGCGGGCACGACACGACGCCCGGCGCCACCAGCTCCAGGCCCGTGAAGAAGCCCTCGATCTCCTCCGGCGTGCGCAGCACGTACGGCACCGCGCCGCTCCTGTTGTACGCGTCCTGCGCCCGGCCGGCGTCCCGGTTCACCACGTCCGTCCCGTCGCTGAGCACCAGATGGCTGCCGGCGGGCAGCGCGCCGACCAGGTGGGCGACGATCCGGCGCGCCCCGTCGTAGTCCGGGACGTGCCCGACGATCCCGCTGAGGATCAGCCCCACCGGCTCGTCGAAGTCCAGCGTCTTCGCGGCGCCGGCCAGCACCGCGTCCGGCTCGTGCAGGTCGGCGTTGACGTAGTCGCACGACCCGCCGGGCCGGGGCACCAGCAGGGCGCGCGCGTGCGCGAGGACCATCGGGTCGTTGTCGACGTAGACGACCCGTGCCGACGGGTGCACCGCCTGCGCCACCTCGTGCGTGTTCTGGGCGGTCGGCAGCCCGGTGCCGATGTCGAGGAACTGGCGTATCCCGGCGTCGGCCGCGACGTGGTGCAGGGCGCGGCCGAGGAAGGCACGCGCGGCGCGGGCGATGTCGACGATGGCGGGCGAGAGCCGCACGTACGCCTCGCCCGCGAGCCGGTCGACGCGGTAGTTGTCGCTGCCGCCGAGCCAGTAGTTCCAGATACGCGCCGACTGCGGCACGGTGGTGTCGATCACCGGCGTTCTTCCGCCGCCATCTGCGTCTCCCACCACAAATCTCTCCCGCCCACCGGTCGCGCTCAGCCACACAAAGTAGTCCAACTGCCGTTGCACCGTAAGCGATCCGGCCACTTCGGCGCTGCTCGGGGTCCTCGCCGCGGGCGCGCCGCCATGAGATCATCCGGGCCATGAGGCTGGACGGTGTCGGCCGCCGCTACGGCAGACATGCGCCCTGGGTGCTGCGCGGAGTCGAGCTGCGGGTGCCGGCGGGTGCGCTCGCACGCGTCGAAGGCGCCAACGGCGGCGGCAAGTCGACCCTGCTGCGCCTGCTGGCCGGAATCGACCTGCCCAGCGCCGGGCGCATCACCGGTCGGCCCGCGCGCACGGCGTACGTGCCGGAGCGCTTCCCCGCCGCGCTGCCGCTGACGGCCCTCGGCTACCTGACCCACCTGGGCCGGGTCCACGGGCTGCGCGGGGCCGAGGCGCGGCGGCGGGCGGGGACGTGGCTGGAGCGGTTCGGGGCGGGGGAGTGGGCGCGTACCCCGATGGACGAGCTGTCGAAGGGCGGCAGCCAGAAGGTCGCGGTGGCCCAGGCGCTGCTCGCGGAGCCGGAGCTGCTGGTGCTCGATGAGGCGTGGACGGGGCTGGACACCAGGGCGCGGGCGGAGCTGGACGAGGCGGTGGGGGAGCGGCTGGCGGCGGGCGGCACGGTGGTGTTCGTCGACCACGACCCGCGGCGGCTGGCCGACGTGCCGTACGCGACCTGCCGCGTCGCCGGCGGGCGGGTGACCGCCCGGCCGGCGGCGGCCGGTCCGGCGGCGGTCCCGGCGGCGGTCCCGGCGGTGGCGGTCGAGGCGGTCGGGCAGCCGGGTGCGCCCGTGCCCGGCGGCCTGCCGGGGGCGCCGCGGTGCGAGGAACTGCCCGGCGGCGGCTGGCGGCTGACGGTGTCCGCCGCGCACTCCGACGACCTGCTGCGGGCGCTGCTCGACGCCGGCCCCGGCTGGCACATCCGGGCCGTGCAGGCGTACGAACCGGACGAGGATCCCGCGCCGTGACCGCGCTCGTGCGCTACCAGCTCGCCCTGCTTGCCCGGTCGCACCGCTGGCTGCCGCCCCTGCTGGTGTACGCGGCGGCCGTGGCCGTCGGCGTCCAGCCGGGGCAGGCGGTGCTGGACTCGCTCGGGGTGGCCGCGGCGGCGGTACTGCCGGTCGCGGCGTGGCTGGTGCGGGTGTGCACCGGCGTGGAGCCGCCCGCCGCCCGGGCCTGCACAGCCGCGGCCGGGGGCCCGGCGCGGGCCCATCTGGCGAGCCTGGCCGCGGCGTTCGCGGCGGCGTGCGCGCTGGGCGCGGCGGGCGTGGCCGTCGTCGTGCTCATCAGCGACGCGCACGGCTCCGACCGGGCCTCGGAGACCGCCGTCCCGGTGGCGGCGGCGACGGGCGCGGGGCTGCTGGCGACGCTGACGTGCGCGCTGCTGGGCACGGCGGTGGGGGCGCTGTGCAACCGGCCGCTGCTGCGCAGCCGGGCGTGGACCGTGCCGGCGACGCTGGCCGGCGCGGTGGCGGTGCTGGTGGCCGCCGGCTCCCCGGCGAACGCCGCCGTGACCGGCCTGGTCAGCGGCTCCCGTGCGGCCCAGGTGCCGCTGCCGCTGCTGCCGCTGACGGGTGCGGCCCTGGCGGCAGCGGCGACGGCGGCACTGGCGGCGGCGCTGAGCGCCCGGCGCTGAGCGCGGTCGGCCGCGAGCGCCGCGGTACCGCGGGGCGGCGGCGGGCTGCCGTCCGGTGACCGGCCGGAGCCGATGGGCGGGTGAGCGCCCGTGGGAGACGGTCCGCTGCCGACGTTGCGTTGCCTGCGCGGCCGGTGCCGCGGTGCCCGGGCCGCCGGGCCGCCGTCCCACCGGACCCGGACCGCTCGGGGACGAGGCCCGCGGAACCGTCCGCGCCCCGTCGCGTACGGACCGGCCCCCGGCACGACCGGCCGCCGGGTCGCGGAGCAGCCCTGCCCCCGCCCCGTACGGACCGGCCCCCGGCCTCACACCACCCGCAGCCGCACTGGCGCCTTCGCCGCCGGCTCCGGCAGCCGCAGCGGCTGCGCCCCCGGGGTGATCGACCCCAGCAGCGCCGCCTCGCGCGCGCCCGTCGCCGACGGCACCGACGCCGGCAGCCCGCACACCGTCAGAAAGCCCAGCAGCGCGAAGAGATAGCCCTCCTTGCCCTGCGACGACAGCCCGTGGTCCTCGATCGGCACCACCCGCGCCGGCGCGCAGAGCCCGGCCAGCCGCGCCGTCAGCGCCGGATTGCGCACCCCGCCGCCGGAGACGACCAGCTCCTCGACCCCGTACTCCCGGCATGCCGCCGCGACCAGCTCCGCGGTCAGCTCCGTGACGGTGGCCACCAGGTCGTCCAGCGCGGGGGGTGCGCCCGCAGCCGCCACCTGCTCGCGCAGATACGCCCCGTGGAACAGCTCCTTGCCCGTCGACTTGGGCGCGGCCAGCGCGTAGTACGGCTCGGCCAGCAGCCGCCGCAGCAGCTCCCGGTCCACCGTCCCGCGCCGCGCCCGCGCGCCGTCGGTGTCCATCGTCTCCGCGCCGCCCGTGCCGTCGGCCACCGCCGCGTCGATGAGCGCGTTGGCCGGCCCCAGGTCGTACGCGACGACCTCGCCGGACGGGCCGCGGACGGTGATGTTGGCGATGCCGCCGAGGTTCAGCGCCCCGCGCCGCGGGCCGGGGCCTTCGCCGAGCAGGAGCAGCGCGTCGAGGGTGGAGGCGAGCGGGGCGCCCTGGCCGCCGCGGGCGATGTCCCGGGTGCGTACGTCGGAGACGACGGGCAGCCCGGTGGCCTCGGCGATCCAGGCGGCGCTGCCGAGTTGGAGGGTGCCGCGGGCGCGGCGGCCCTCGACCCAGTGGAAGACGGTCTGCCCGTGCGAGACGACGAGGTCGGCCCGCCCGCCCGCCACCGCCTCGACGGCCTCGGCGGCCACCCGGCCGAAGAACCGGCCCAGTTCGGTGTCGAGCCGGCAGACCTCCGCCATCGTCGTCTGCGCCGGGGGCAGGCACGCGGCGACGGCGCGGCGCAGCTCGTCGGGGAACGGGGTGCTGTGCAGGCCGCGGGGGTGCAGGAGCAGTTCGTCGCCGGCCAGGCTCAGGTCGCAGACGGCGGCGTCCACGGCGTCGTACGAGGTGCCGCTGAGCAGGCCGACGACGGTGAGCGCGGGGGCATGGTGCGGGTGGGTCATCGCACCATTGTCGTCGGCGCGTTCGCGGGGGCGTCGGCTGCCTCTGCCGGTGTCCGCTGCCCGGTGGCGTATGCCGGCGGCGTGGAGGTCGCAGGCCCGGCGGCCGGGTGCCGTCCTTGCGCAGAGGCGCGGCTGCGGACCTGCGACCCCGCTGGGCCAGAACTATACATTTCGGGCATTCTGCCGCAAGGGGAAGCGCGGCCTGAGGAATCAGGCCGTCTGATGAAATTTCACTGCAAGCCCATTGACGCCGGCCGTCGTCGGCCGCCAAGCTCCCTCCAGTGCGTGTTAACGATAACACGAACGCTCGACCGAGGGAGCCGCCCGATGTCAGGTCGTCATCCGCCGATCCCCCCGCCACCCGCCGACACCCGCACGACCACCGACCCCCGCCCCCGCTCCGACCGCTCCGGCTCCGACCGCTCCCGCTTCGACCGCCGCACCCTGCTGCGCACCTCCGCGGCCGGCGCGCTGGCCACCGCCACCGGCGGCCTGGCCGCCGCCTGCGGCAGCGCCGCGGGGCAGGGCCCCGGGAAGGTCGCGATCCACGGCGACAACGCCGCCTGGGAGGCGCCGCTGCAGGCCGCGGGACAGGCGCTGAAGTCCACCGCCGGCCTGCAGCTCGTCCCCGAAGTCATCCCGTCCCTGGAGTCCTTCGAGCAGGTCGTCAAGTCCTCGCTCCGTACGAACAAGACCCCCGACCTGCTCAAGTACTGGTCCGGCTACCGGCTGCGCGACCTCGCGCGCACCGGCGGCATCGAGGACCTGTCGGCGCAGTGGGAGGCCGCCGAGTCCCGCGGCTGGGTCGAGCCCTCGCTGCGCGAGGCGTTCACCCACGACGGCCGGGTCTACGGGCTGCCGATGAACCTCGCGTACTGGGTGATCTTCTACAACCCCGAGGTCTTCGCGGAGCACCGCCTGAAGAAGCCGGAGACCTGGGACGACTTCCTCACCGCCTGCGCCCGGCTGAAGGACAACGGCATCACCCCGCTGCACGGCACCACGGCCGGCCGCTGGCCCGCGTTCATCTGGTTCCAGGAGATCCTCAGCCGCCAGGACCCGCAGTTCTACGACGACCTGATGAACGGGCGCGAGCGCTACACCGACCCGCGCGCCGAGCGTGCGCTGCGCACGATCGCCGGCTTCTTCGACAAGGACTGGTTCACCAGCATGGACGTGGACCACAACAACGCCGCCGCCGCCGTCATCCACGGCGAGATCGGGATGGTCGCCTGCGGCACCTGGCTGGGCGCCGTCTTCGCCGGGGCCGGCGCCGAGCCCGGCAAGACCGTCGACGCCTTCGTCCTGCCCATGGCCGACCCCGCCGCGCGGCCCTGCGTGATCTTCGAGTCCAGCGCGTTCGCCGTCACCGTCAAAGGGCCGGACAAGGACGAGGCGCTGAAGGCCGCCGGCGGCTGGCTGCACCCCGAGGTCGCCACGGCCTTCGCGCACGGCCTCTCCGACGGCAGCCCCAACCCGCAGGTCAAGCCCGCCAACGCGGTCATCGACGGCGTGGCGCGCCGGTCGGCGGACCTCTGGCTGCTCAACCGCTTCTGGGAACTGGGCCCGCCCGAACTCGTCGAGGCCACCGTGGACGACCTCGCGGGCATGCTCATCGACCCGCACTCGTACCGCGACGGGCTGCGGACCATGCAGGACCGCGCCGACGAGGCGTGGAAGGTGTGGCGGGAGGCGGAGGAGTCATGACCGGCACCGTGAGCACCGCCGGCGCCGCCAAGCCCGTGCGCGTACGCCGCCGCATCCCCGTCCGCAGCCCCCACCAGGCCGCCAAGACCACCTCGACCCGCCGCCTGGGCGGCCCGTTCGCCGGGGTCCCCTGGGCACTGCCCGCGCTCCTGCTCGTCGGCGTGCTCCTCGTCTACCCCTTCTTCCGCAGCATCTACGGCAGCTTCTTCGAGGACAACGGCTTCACCAGCAGCTTCACCGGGGTCGACAACTACACCCGGCTCGCCGACGACCCGATCTTCGGCCGCTCGCTGCTCAACACCTTCCTGTGGGTCGCCGGCACCCTGCTGCTGCCCGTCATCGCCGGCCTCGCCATCGCCGTCGCCACCCACCGGATGCGCCTCGGCTGGGCCGCCCAGCTCGTCATCGTGCTGCCGTTCGCGATCTCCGGTGCCGCCACCGCTTCGCTGTGGCGCTTCATGCTCACCACCGACGGCGCGGTCAACCAGGTGCTGCGCGGCGTCGGCCTCGACTCCTGGGCGCAGGGCTGGCTGCTGGAGTGGCCGCAGAACACCCTCGCGATGATCGTTGCCAGCACCTGGCAGGCCACCGGGCTGAACGTCGTCCTCTTCGCCATCGGCCTGCGCGCCATCCCGCGGGAGACGGTCGAGGCCGCCGAGCTGGACGGCGCCACCGGCTGGCGGATGTTCCGCCACATCACCCTGCCCCAACTGCGCGCCGTCACGGTCGTGGTCGTCGGCATGGCCATCGTCAACAGCCTCAAGGCGTTCGACATGATCTGGGTCCTCACCCAGGGCGGTCCCTCGCGCAGCTCCGAGACGCTGGCGCTGACCATGTACCGCGAGGCGTTCCGCCTCTTCCACGTCGGGTACGGATCCGCCGTCGCGCTCGTGCTCTCCGTGATCGTCGTCGCTTCCTCGTGGCTCTACCTGCGCCGCCAGATGCCCGGTGCCAAGGACTGAGAGGAGACCGACATGGGACGCCATCTGCGCAACCTCTTCGTCGCCGGCTGCGTGCTGCTCTGGCTGCTGCCGCTCTACCTGCTGATCGTGAACTCCCTGACCCCGGCCGACGAGTACACCGGCTCGATGGACTGGACCCCGCGGGGCTTCGCGCTCTTCGACAACCTGGAGTCGGCCTGGGTCGACGCCGGCATCGGCGACGGCTTCGGCAGCTCGATGCTGTACGCCGCCGTGTGCGGCGGCGTGGCCGTCGTGGTCGCGGCGATGGCCGCATTCGCGGTCATCGTGCTGCCGATCCCCAGGCCCGCTCTGTGGTTCTGGGTGATCTTCTCCGGGACGCTGTTCCCGCTGCAGATGTTCCTGGCACCGCTGTTCGGCATGTACGCCGACGCCAACCTCTACGACACCCGCCTGGGCCTGATGCTCGTCTACGCCGCCTGGGCGGTCCCCTTCGCGTTCTTCCTCATCCGCAACCAGATGACGACGATGCCGCCGGAGATCACCGAGGCCGCGATGCTCGACGGCGCCTCCATGCGCCGCATCTTCTGGCGCATCCACGTGCCGCTGATGCGCTCCGGGCTCGGCGCCGCGTTCATCTTCCAGTTCACCGCCGTCTGGAACGACCTGCTGTTCGGCCTCACGCTCAGCCGCAGCCCGGAGGTCCAGCCGGTGATGGCAACCCTCAACTCCCTCACCCAGGCGTACAGCACGGCCGGGCCCCCGGTGGTGCTGGCCGGCGCGTTCGTCGTCTCGCTGCCCACGTTGCTCGTCTTCCTGGTGTTCCGCGGCCTGTTCCTGCGCGGCATCACGGCATCAGCCCGCTGACCCGACCCGCCGATCCGACCTGCCGACCCGACCGACTCGCCGACCGACCGACCCGCTGACACCCGCCCGCCTCACCGCCCGCACCGCCGCGGGAGAGTACGGAGACCACCGCATGACCACTCGGGCCCTCGTCCGCACCACCGACTGGGACAACGACCGCATCCGCGACAGCCTGCGCAGCAGCGTCGTCACCGCCGAAGGCACCCTCGCCGGCACCGCACTGCGCCTGACCCAGGAGCCGCTGCTCAAGCACGCCGAAGGCGGCGGGCTGCTGCAGAGCCTGCGCGTGGAGGCCGCCGGCGGCCAGCCCTTGCCCGCCGGCCTGCCCGACGGCCTGCCCGACTTCGTCGTACGGACCGAGTCCGGCACCGCGCTGCCCGCCGTCGCCGAACCGGGCCCCGGCAGGTCCGTACGCCTGCTGCTGCCCGCCGTCGACACCGCCCAGCGCGTCACCGTCGGCCTGCCCGACGGCGCCGCCGGGCAGCCCGACGCCGGCATCGAGCTGACGCTGACCCCGCAGCGGCAGTGGACCCTCCACCTCGTCCACCACTCCCACCTCGACATCGGCTACACCGACCCGCAGGGCCGCGTCCTCGCCGAGCATCTGTCGTTCCTCGACTCCTGCCTGGAGCTGACCCGCGCCACCGACGACTGGCCCGCCGAATCCCGGTTCCGCTGGTGCGTGGAGTCCCTGTGGTCGTTCCGGCAGTGGGCCGACGCGCGCCCCGCCGAGCAGGTCGAGGAGTTCGTCCGGCGCGTACGCGAGGGCCGCATCGAGCTGACCGCGATGCCGTTCAACCTGCACACCGAGACCTGCTCCACCGACGAGCTGCACGAACTCCTGCGGCTCGCCCACGAGGTGCGCGACGAGCACGGCGTCGAATTCACCTCCGCGATGCAGACCGACGTGCCCGGCTCCGTCGTCGGTCTCGTCGACGCCCTCGCCGCCGCCGGCGTGAAGTACCTCTCCGTGGCGCACAACTGGGCCGGCCGGTCCGTGCCCCACCTCGTCGGCGGCGAGAAGCTGCCCCGGCTCTTCCGCTGGCGCGCGCCCAGCGGCAACAGCGTCCTCGTCTGGGTCACCGACACGCCGCACGGCCTGGCCTACATGGAGGGCCCGCTGCTCGGCTTCGACACCGACTACGCCAGCGTGGACGACCTGCTGCCCGCCTACCTGACTTCGCTGGCCAGCAACCCGTACCCGTACCGCGGCGGCATCTTCGGCTGGGCCATGGACGCCGCCGACGTCAAGCGCGAGCCGTACCCGTGGGACATCCTGCACCTGCGCGTGCAGGGCAAGTTCGGCGACAACGCCCCGCCGCGGCGGATCATCGCCGACACCGTCCGCCGGTGGAACGAGACCTGGGCCTACCCGCGGCTTCGGCTCTCCCGCAACGAGGACTTCTTCACCGACGCCGAAGCCCGCCTCGCCGGCGAGATCCGCACCTTCGAGGGCGACTGGACCGACTGGTGGGTCGACGGCGTCGGCTCCGGTGCCCGCCCGCTGTCCCTGGCCCGCACCGCGCAGGCCACCGTCGCCGACGCCCAGACCCTCGGCACCTTCGCCGGCGTCCTGGGCGCCGCGGGCGCCGCCGACGACACCCGCGACTCCGCGCCCGTCTACGAGGCCGTGTCGCTCTTCGACGAGCACACCTGGGGCGCCGGCGACCCCTGGACCCATGGCGACCACGGCGGCCACAGCGGCGAGGAGCAGTGGCACTGGAAGTACGGCCAGGCGCTGCGCGCGTACGACGACGGCAACTCGCTGCTCGACCGGGGCCGCGCCCGCCTCGGCCAGCGGCTCGCGAGCGCGCCCGGCGCCGTGTCGTACCACGTCGTGAACACCTGCTCCTGGGCCCGCACCGACGTCGTACGGATCTTCCTGCCGGAGAGCAGCGTGCCGCTGGAGCAGCGCGTCGCCGTCCGCGACGCCCGCAGCGGCGAGCGGCTCGCGCACGAGGAGCAGGCGCAGGTCAACGACGACCACCGGGACGCCGGCCGGTTCCTGCTGGTCTGCGTCGCCGACGTGCCGCCCGCGGGATCCGTACGCCTCGACGTCGTCGCCGAAGGAGCCGGCGGTGCGGACGGCGGTGCCGAGGGCGGCGAGGGCGCCGTCCTGAAGGCCGCCACCGGCTGGAACCCCACCGGCGGCACCGAACGCGAGGACCCCGCCGAGACCGCCGCCGCCGCGCACGCCCAGACCGACCCGACCCTGCTTCAGAACGAGCACCTGGCGGTGCGCGTCGACCTCGCCCGCGCCTGCATCGCCTCCGTCGTCGACAAGTCCACCGGCCGCGAACTCGTCCGCGCTGACGCCGCCGCCGGCTTCAACGCCTACATCCACGACAGCTACACCACCGCCGGCGGCTTCAACCACAACTCCAGCCGCACCACCGCCTCCGACCGCCTGGAGCAC
Source organism: Streptomyces sp. CNP082 (assembly GCF_059570535.1). Taxonomy (NCBI): domain Bacteria; kingdom Bacillati; phylum Actinomycetota; class Actinomycetes; order Kitasatosporales; family Streptomycetaceae; genus Streptomyces; species Streptomyces sp. CNP082. The sequence goes on along the minus strand of NZ_JCANSZ010000001.1, from coordinate 99,216 downwards.
CTGGGCAACCGCTCCGTCGCCCCGCCCGCCGCACTCATCGCCCGCACCTCCACCGCCACCGGCGAGTCCCTCACCTACGAGACCCGCCCCGCCGGCGCCAACCGGGTGCGTACGACGCTGACGCTGCCGCACGGCGCCGCCCGCCTCGACATCGACAACCGCGTCGACAAGGACGCCACCCTCGGCAAGGAGAGCGCCTACTTCGCGTTCCCCTTCGCCTTCGAGGCGCCCACCGTGCGCATGGAGGCCACCGGCGGCGCCACCGGCACCGGCCTGTCCGTCATCCCCGGCTCCGCGCAGCACATGCGGGCCGTACGCCGCTGGGTGACGCTCGCCGAGGACGGGCTCGCCGTCGCCTGGGCCACGCAGGACGCGCCGCTGGTGCAGTTCGGCAACATCGCCCTGCCGTACGCGCCGTTCCCGAAGACGATGGGCCACGACGAGCCCGCCACCGTCTTCTCCTGGATCCACAACAACCTCTGGGACACCAACTTCCCCGGCGAGCAGGGCTTCGAGTTCACCTTCCGCTACAGCCTCGCCTGCGGCCCCGCCGACGCCGCTGCCCCTGGCGCCCTCGGCGCCCGCACGGCCGCCGGACTCAGCCGCCCGCTGCACGCCGTACGGGCCCGCGCCCCGCACGCCGAAGGCGCCGAGGTCTCCGACGGGCTGGCGTTCGCCGAGGTCGGCGATTCGCGCGTACGGCTGGTGGGAGCGACCACGCCCGGCGGCGAAGCCGGCGAAGGCGCCGTGCTGCTGCGCCTGCAGTCCTTCGCCGAGGAACCCGTCGCCTGCCCCGTACGCGCCCTCTTCCCCGTCACCGGGGCCGGGCTCGCCGACTACCTCGGCCGCCCGGGAGACGAACTGCCGGTACGGGACGGAGAGGTCACCGTCGACCTCCCCGCCCTCGGCACGACCGCGGTGCTCTTCCGGCGCCGCTGAACCACATCCGAAGGAGACTGCGTGTACCGGCTCGACCCGCGCTACGCACCCGCCCCGCCGGCCGTCCTCACCACCGGCTGGCGGGCCGTGGCGGCACAACTCCCCCACGGCCCGGCGGTCGTGGCCGTCGAGGGACCCCCGTCCGCGGACTGGGACGCCCTCGCCGGCCGGCTCCGGCGCGAACTCACCGCCCGCGGCACGGCGGTGACCCTGCTCGACGTACGGCGCCGCTACGCGCCGCCCGACGAGATCAGACGCCGCACCGAGCGGCCCGAGGACGCCGCCGACCCGTACTACTGCAAGCTCGCCGAGAACCCCCTCGACGACCTCTTCGACACCCCGCCGCAGGCACCGCGCCCCGGCGCCGGGCTGCTGCTCGTCTACGGCCCCGGCGCCGCCGTGGTACCGCACGACCTGCTCTGGTACGCCGACGTGCCCAAGCGCTACGCCGAAGCAGCCGTCACCGCCGGCACCACCGGCGCCAACCTGGGCCTGCCCGGCGAAGCCCCCACCCACCGGCGGCTGTTCTACGCCGACTGGCCCATGCTCGACCGCCACCGCGACGCCCTGGCCCGCCGCCTCGACGGCTGGCTCGACGTCCAGGACCCCGACCGCCCCGCCCACCTCGACGGCGACGGCCTGCGCGCCACCCTCGCCGCGCTGGCCCGCCGGCCCGTCCGCACCCGCCCGTACTTCAACTCCACCCCCTGGGGCGGCCACTGGGCGCAGACCGAGCTGGGCTTCGCCCCCGGCGCACCCAACACCGCCCTCGGCTACGAGCTGATCGCCCCCGAGGCCGGCATCCTGATCGGCACCGGGCCGGACGCGCAGGCCGAGGTGCCGTTCCAGCTCATGTGCGTCCTCGCCCCCGAGGACGTGCTCGGCGCCGAGGTGCACGCCCGCTTCGGCACCTCGTTCCCGATCCGCTTCGACTACCTCGACACCGTCGGCGGCGGCAACCTCTCGGTGCACTGCCACCCGCGGGACGCCTACATGCGCGAGCGGTTCGGCTGGCCGTACACCCAGCACGAGACGTACTACATGACGCTCGGCAGCGCCGGGACCAAGGTGTACCTCGGGCTGCGCGAGGATGCCGACACCGGGCAGTTCCGCAAGGAGATCGAGAAGGCGGTCACCGAAGCGGTGCCCATGGACCCCGAGGACCACGTGCTGGCCTTTCCCGGGGAGCAGGGGCAGCTCTTCATGATCCCCGCCGGCACGCCGCACGCCAGCGGCGCCGGCAACCTCGTCCTGGAGATCAGCGCCACCCCCTACCTCTACAGCCTCCGCTTCTACGACTGGCTGCGGCCCGGCGCCGACGGCAGGCCGCGGCCCATGCCGTACGAACACGGGCTGGCGAACCTCGACACCGGGCGCCGCGGCGAGGCCGTGGCCAGGGACCTGGTCCAGGCGCCGCGCGAGCTGCGCTCGGGACCCGGCTGGCGTGAGGAACTGCTCGGCGCGCTCGACGAGATGTTCTACGAAGTCAGGAGGTACACGCTCGACGAAGGCGCCGAGGCCGGCGACGACACCGAAGGCCGCTTCCACGTCCTGAACGTGGCCGGGGGACAGGGCGTGACCCTGCACACCGCGGCCGGCGGCACCCACGAGCTGTCGTACGCCGAGACGCTGACTGTGCCCGCGGCCGTCGGCGGCTACCGGCTCGTGGCCGCCGCGGGCGGCGGGCCCGTGCGGGTCGTCAAGGCCCTCGTCAGGAAGGCCGCCGAGCGTTGATCCCCGTCCTGGAGATCGGCGGCACGCACGTCACCGCCGCGCTGGTCTCCCCGCGGACCGCCGCCGTGGCCACCCGCGTGCGCCGCCCGCTGGACGCGCAGGCCCGCGCCGGGGACATCCTCGGCGCGGTCCTACGCTGCGCGCGCGCCCTGCCGGCGGCACCGGCGGGGGCGCGGTGGGGCGTGGCGGTGCCCGGCCCGTTCGACTACGCGACGGGCATCGCGCTCTTCGCGGGCGTCGGCAAGTTCGAGTCGCTGTACGGGGTGGACGTGCGGGCGGCGCTCCTCGGCGGGCTGCCGGGGAGCCCGTCGGGAGTCACCTTCCGCAACGACGCGCACGCCTTCCTGGCCGGCGAGTGGACCGCGGGCGCCGCCCGCGGCCACACCCGCGCGGTCGGCATCACCCTCGGCACCGGCGTCGGCTCGGCGTTCCTCGCGGACGGCGCGCTGCGCACGACGGGCCCGGGGGTGCCGCCGGAGGGGCGCATGGACCTGGCCAGGATCGGCGGCAGGCCGCTGGAGGAGGCGGTCTCGCGCCGGGCGATCCTCGCCCGGTACCCGGCCGCCGCGGGCGCCGGCGGCGGGACGGTGTCCGGGGGAACCGGCTCCGGGGGAGGACCGGGCTTCGCGAGCGGGTCCGGGCCGGCGGGGGAGCACGGCGGGCCGCCGGGAGAGCCCGGCGGCGAAGCCGCGGGCGCCTCCGGCCGGCCGCGCCGCCGGGAGGGAGCGGACGGCGCGATCGCCTCCGTCGGCGCGGAAGCCGCCGTCGACGTGCGGGAGATCGCCGAGCGGGCGCGGGCGGGGGAGGAGCGGGCACGCCGGGTGCTCGACGCGGCGTTCCACGCGCTCGGCGCCGAACTGGGCCCGCGGCTCGCGGCGTTCGGCGCCACCGCGCTGGTCGTCGGCGGCTCCATGGCCGAGTCCTGGGACCTTCTCGCCCCACCCCTGACCGACGCCCTGGCCGCCGGAGGCTGGCCCCCGGCGGCCGGGGCCGCGGTGCCCGGCGCCCGCGCAGAAGGGGACCCGGGCCTGCCGGAACCGGGGCGCTCGGCGGCCTGTGGCCACCGGGCCGGAGGCCGGCTGGTACGCGCCCTCCTCGGCGAGGACGCCGCGCTCATCGGCGCCGCCGAGGCCGCCGGAGGCGCCGCATGACGGCCGGTCCCGCCGGCGGAGCCGCCCCGCGGGAGGCGCAGCCCACGCTCCGCGACGTCGCAGAACGTGCCGAGGTCAGCGCCATGACCGTCTCCCGCGTCCTGCGTGACGACCCCCGGGTGCTGCCCGCCACCGCCGCCCGCGTCCGCGCCGCCGTCGCCGAACTCGGCTACCGGCGCAACGAGGTCGCCCGCAGCCTCCGCCTCGGCAGCGGCACCGGGCTGGTCGGCCTCGTCGTCACCAACCTCGCCAACCCCTTCTACTCCCGCCTCGCCCTCGGCGTCGACGCCGTCGTGGCCCGGCACGGCCTGAAAGCCGTCATCGGCAACACCGGCCAGGACCCCGACGCCGAACGCCGCCTCGTCGAAGACCTCGTCGCCCGCCGCGTCGACGGCATCGTCGCCGTCCCCGCCGGCGGCGACCAGCGGCACCTGGCCGCCGCCGCGGCCGAGGGCGTGCCGGTCGTGCTGGCCAGCAGGCCGCCCGCCGGGTTCGCCGCCGACCACGTCCTCGTCGACGACTACGGCGGGGCCCGCGCGGCGACCGGGCAACTGCTCGCCGCCGGGCACCGCCGCATCGGCTTCCTCGGCACCCCGCCCGCCGTCTACACCGGCACCGAGCGGCTCCGCGGCTACGCCGCCGCCCTGGCCGATGCCGGGCTGCCCGTGGACGACACGTACGTACGGCAGGGGCAGCAGCAGACCGCCGAGGCCGCCCGCGCCGCCGCCGGGCTGCTCGCCCTGCCCGCGCCGCCGACCGCGCTGTTCTGCGCCAACAACCGCAACACCATCGGCGCCTTCCGCGCCATCCGCGAGGCCGGCACCGCCACCGCACTCGCCGGCTTCGACGACTTCGAGATGGCCGACACCCTGGGCCTGCCGCTCACCCTCGTCGCGTACGACACCGACGAACTCGGCCGCGAGGCCGGCCGGCTGCTCCTCGCCCGGCTCCGCGAACGCGCCGGCCCCGGCGGGGGAACCGGAACCGGCGCGGACACGGCAGCGGCGCCGCGGCAGCGCCGCACCATGATCCCGACGACGCTCGTCGCCTACGGCACCCATGACCGGTAACGGGTTCCGCGTACCCGGGCCCCCGCACCCATGTAACATCCGCTATCTGGATGAGCCATCTTCCCGCCAGGGGAACGGGGGCCGGGACCGGAAACGGAGGTCGCGATGGCGGCAACGGGAGGCACCGCGTCGGGCACGCAGAGCGTGGAGCGCGCCCTGTCGCTGCTGTCGTACTTCACCGACGAACAGCCCGAACGCCGCATCGCCGAGCTGGTCGAGCTGAGCGGCCTCGGCCAGTCCACCGTCTCCCGGCTGGTCGCCGCCCTGGAGTCGCTGGGCTACCTCGTCCGCGACGAGCGCAGCGGCCTGCACCGCATCGGCCCCAAGGTCGTCGAACTCGCCGGCGTCGCCCTCAACCAGTCCACCGTCCACCGCGCCGCCCGCCAGGTCGCCCAGAACCTCGCCCACGAACTCGGCCTCGGCGCCAACGTCGCCGAGCGCCACGGCGACCGCATGTTCTACCTCTGCCACTTCGAAGGCCCCCTCGCGCCGCGGACCTTCACCCTCACCGGCCGCTTTGCGCCGCTGCACGCCACCGCCATGGGCAAGGCGCTGCTCTCCGGGCTGACGGAGGACGAGGTCCGCGTCGTCATGGGCCCTGACTACCCCGCGTACACCCGCAAGACCCTCACCGGCCTCGCCGGACTGCTCGACGCGCTGGCGCAGACCCGGGCCCGCGGCTACGCCACCGAGGTCGAGGAACTGGCGCTGGGCCGCGCCTGCCTCGCCGCGCCGGTCCGCGACCGCTCCGGCGCGGTCGTCGCCGCGCTGTCCGTCTCCGGCTCGCTGTCCGCCATGGACCTGGCGGCCCGCCAGGACACGCTCGCCGCCAGGACCGTCGAGTACGCCGACCAGATCTCCACCGGCCTCGGCTTCCTCGCCCACGCCCGCCCCGCCGCGCTCTGAATCCGCCCGGCGCCGCATGCCCGTTCCGCACCCCCGCCGGCCGAGAGTGAGCCCGGTCCCGGGGTTGCGGTCCCCGGGACCGGGCTCGGGCGGGCGTCGGCCGAACCCTCGACGGCGACGACCGCCCGCTTCACCCGCGGAGGCTCACGCCCTCCCGCCCACCAGCCGGTAGTCGTGGCCCGCGCGCAGCGGGAACTCGACCGCACCGGTGACGGGGTCCACGGAGAAGTCGACCGCGCGGGAGGCGGTCGTGTCCAGCACCTTCAGCGACTTCGCGGACCAGCCGGCGTTCGCGTTCACGATCCGGGACGTGCGCTTCCCGTCATCGTAGCTGTACACCGAACCCCGCGTCACCGGGAATACCTGCGCCCGGAGCCGGTCCGACGAGCCCGCCTCCACGCGGCGCACCAGCACGCCCTTCCCGCCCACGAACGCCGGCACGTCGCCCCGGGCCACCTCGTGGTCCGTGAGCGTCACCGGGCCCTCGTGCCGCTCACCGGTGTTGACGTCGATCCACGTCCCGGCCGGCAGGTACACGTCCCGCCCCGTCGCCGTCGCGAAGTCCGACCCCCACACCGGCGCGGCGAGCAGCGACTCGCCGAGCATCCACTCGTACCGCCGGGTCGACTCGTCGACCAGCCCGTACGTCCGCTCGTCGGCCGGGTACGCCAGGTGCAGCGGCGTCATCGCGTACGGAAAGCCGGAGGCGTGGCCGTCGAGGACCGCGTCGTAGAGGTACGGGTGCAGGGAGTCGTGCCACAGCGCCAGCTTCTTGGCGTCCGCGGCGATGTCGTCCCCGAACCGCCACGGCCCCTGGCCGAAGCCGAGCACCGGGGTGAGCGCGTTGAACTGCACGTTGCGGGCGAAGTACGCGCGGTACGCCGGGTCGGTCGGCTCCGCCTTGCCCGGGGTGCCGCCGACGAAGTCCGGGTAGAGGTTGCCGTGGCCGCTTGCGGCGGTGTTCAGCAGGTTCACCGGCATCCGGTCCGGGTCCTCGTGGTACACCGCGCCGGTGCCGTAGATCGTGTCGTTGATCCGGGCCCAGTCACCGGGCAGCGAATAGGCCGTGTTGCGCACCATCACCGCGTCCCCGGCGTCGTGCAGCGCCTTCAGCAGCGCGTTCCAGTTGCCGTCGCGCCACAGGTCGGGGGTGTAGAGCATGGTGTCCTCCTTCCAGCCGTCCACGCCCCACTTGCGGGTCTGCGCCACGTACCAGTCCACGGCCTTGGGATTCCGGCCGTCCAGTACGTACGACGTGCCGGAGGGGAACTGCGCCCTGGTGACCTTCACCGGCTTGCCGTCCGCGTCGGCGAGCAGATAGCCGCGGCTGCGGGCCTCCTCCATGAACCCGGCGTCGGTGACCGGGTTGTGGTTGCCCCCGTCGTCCCGCCCGGCCTTGAAGTTGTTGCGCGCGCCGAGGAGGAGCGCCACGTCGTTGCTCGCGAAGAGCCGCTTCAGCGCCTCCGGGTCCGGGTAGCGGGGGTTGGGCAGCCCGTCGTCGCGGCCCTCCTCGGCGGTGTCGTCCCACATCCCGAAGGAGTTCGTGGTGCCCTCCGCCGGGTTGCCGCGCTCCCCCGGCCAGAAGCCGGAGCCGACCACGCCCCAGCCCAGCGGGTAGCCGCGGTCGAGGAAGTCCCGCACCGTGGTCTCCACCGACGACTGGTACGTGTTCCAGCCCAGTGCCCCGTACGCCTCCCAGCCCAGTTCGAACATCTGCGGCCGCGGCCGCACGTCCGCGTAGCCCGCGGCGTGCCGGGCACGGCGGTAGTCGGCGTAGAGCTGCTTGACGTCCGTGCCGAGGAAGTAGTGCAGCCCGTCGACGCCGTCGGCGCCCGCCACCCCCAGCCGGTTCTCGGCCTCCGTCAGCCCGACGCGCTTCTGCCCCTCGGCGAACAGCACTTCGGCGAAGCTCTGCCGGGGAAAGACCGCGAAGGTCGAGACGAAACGCTTGCAGGAGCCCTGGTTGGTGACGTTGTCCAGGACCAGCCCCGTCAGCTCCGCCCGCGGGCGCGCCTCCACCTTGCCGCTGCACGGCGTGCCGGTCTCCGGCCGGCCGTCCCCGAACGAGCCGTGGTCGCCGAGCCCGTACGCCGGACCGACGTGCCCCGTGCGCAGGTCGACGGTGCTCGACGCGGGCACCCCGGTCACCGCCACGCCCACCGAGCGGGCCTGCGGACGCAGCACGACGCGCACCGAACCGCCGTCGGCGAGCCGCACGTCCAGCACCGCTGCCGACCGGCCCGCCGAGACGAGCCGGGCCGACTCCGCGTCCGCGAACTCCGTGTCCCCCGGGCCCTTCACCCGCAGCCCGGACGCGGCGTGCGGCGGCGCCACGGCCGTGCCGTCGCGCCGCTCGAAGCCGTAGCGGAAGCCGTCCTTCGCGATCGTCATCCGGTACGTCCCGCCCGTGACGACCAGGTCGCGCCCCCGGTCGGAGACGCGGTACCCCGCCGGGCTCCCCGCGGAACCCGCCACCCCCGGGACCCCCGCCCCCCGCTCCGCGGGCGCCGGCTGCGCCGCCTGCGCGGGCGGCAGCAGCGCCGGGAGCAGCGCGAGCGGCAGCGCCGGCAGCAGCGTTCGGCGCACCGCGCGCGCTCTGACACCTCTGCGCACGCTCACTCCTCGATCAGGCGGGCGATGTCGTCACCGGCCGTCCTCATCGCGTCCTTCGCCGAGGAGTCGCCGACCAGCACCGCCTGCACCTGCTTGGCCACCGCCTCCTCGATCTGCGCGTTGTTCGCGTACGTCCAGAACGGCCCGGGCGTCGCCGTCGCGGTGATCTTCTCCGTCCACTCGGTGGTGAACTCGTCCGACGCCACCTCCGGGGCCGCGAGCCCCTCCGACGTCGTCGGCGGCAGCGCCAGCTTCCCGAAGTAGTCGACGACCGTGGCCTGGTCGGAGGTGGTGTGCACGGCGAAGTCCGTCGCCGCCGACGAGCCCTCGCCCTTGGTCACCACGATGACGTGCCCCCACAGCAGCGCCTGCGGGTCGTCGCCCTTCTTCAGCACCGGCCGCGGCACCGCCACCATCGCCTCCGCCAGCGACTCGTCCGACGCCTCCGCCAGCGTCGCGCCCTTGCCGACCAGCGCGTCGTCGTAGAAGCCCACCTTCCCCTGCGCGAACAGGGCGCGGGCGTCGAACCTGTCCACCGCCTTGGCGATCAGCTTCTCGTCGTAGAGCTTCTTGAACCACTCCACCGCGTCCACCGACGCGTCGTCGCCGATCGCCACCTCGCCGTCCTCGACGATCGGGCAGCCGAAGGTCTGCATCCACGGGAAGATGTCCTTGAGCTGCTCCACCTTCGTCGCCGCCGCGTACGGCGTCACGCCGCCGCCCAGGTCCTTCAGCGCCCGCAGCGCGTCCTCGAACTCCGCGACCGTGCCCGGCAGCCGGCGTATCCCCGCCTCGTCCAGCAGCCGCTGGTTGCCGATCAGCCCGATGGAGCCCGTCGTCCACGGCAGCCCGTACTGCACCCCCTCGTACTGCCCGCTCGCCAGTGCCACGTCCGTGTAGCCCGCCCCGGCCGCCGCGTCCCCCAGGTCCAGCAGCGAACCCATCTGCGCCACCGCCGCCAGCCACGCGATGTCCAACTGCACCGCGCCGCTGATCTCCCCGCCGCTCAGCTTCAGCGTCAGCTGCTTCAGGTACTCGTTGTACGGATACTCCGTCGTGGACACCTCCACCTTCCCGGCCTTCTCCCAGTCCGAGATGATCCCCTCCACGACCGGCTTGCTCGCCTCCTCGTTCAGCGACCAGGAGGTGAAGCCGAACTTCTTCGCGTCCGCGTCGCCGCCGTCTCCCGAGCCGCCCCCGGAGGGGGCGCAGGCGGCCAGGGCGCCGGGAACGGCGAGTCCCAGGGTGCCCAGGCCCAGCAGCCTGAGGGTGTCGCGGCGTGGCAGTGCGTGACGGGGTAGTGCGTGGCGGGACATGCCGACTCCTTGGAGGTTGGGAAGCGTGGCGGGGTACGGGACCGGGCGCGGCGGCGCCGGTCAGCTCTTGACGGCTCCGGCGGTCAGCCCTCCGACGAGGTACCGCTGCAGGAGCATGAACGCGGCGACCACCGGCACCGAGACGATCAGCGACGCCGCCATCAGCGCCGGCCAGGCCGTCTGGAACTCGCCGAGGTACGTGTTCACCAGGCCCGGCGGCAGCGTCATCGTGTCGTCGCCGGAGAGCGTCAGCGCGAAGATGAAGTCGTTCCAGCCGCGGACGAACGCGAACAGCCCGGCCGCGATCATCCCGGGCGCCGCCAGCGGCGCGACGATGCTGTGCAGGGTGCGCCACCGGGACGCGCCGTCGATGGCGGCGGCCTCCAGCAGCGCGTCCGGGACCGTGTCGAAGATGCCCTTCAGCATCCACACGCACAGCGGCATCGTGAACGTGGTGAAGGACAGGATCAGCGCCGTGTACGTGCCGAGCAGGTCGAACTGGCGGAACACCGCGTACAGCGTGATCAGCAGCAGCGCCTGCGGGAACATCTGCGAGGCGAGCACGAAGTTCATCAGCGACTTGCGGCCGCGGTAGCGGAACTTGGAGAACGAGTAGCCCATGTACGTCGAGACCACGACGCTCAGCAGCGCGGTCAGGCCGGCGACGATCACGCTGTTGACCATGTAGTCGAAGAGCTTGTCGTTCTCCGCGAAGGCCCGGAAGTGCGCGAACGTGATCTCGGTCGGGAAGAACCGCGGCGGGAAGCGGAACGCCTGCCCCGGCGGGCTGAGCGCGGTGACCAGCATCCAGTACATCGGCAGCAGGCCGAAGAGCCCGATGACGCCGACCGCGGCCCACCCGGCGACGGACGAGCGGACCTGGTCGGGGCGGCGGCGCGGTCTGCGGGCGGCCGGGCCGCGCCCGGCGGTCCGGCCGGCGCCGGCGGGCGCGGCCTCGGGCGAGGCGCCGCCGGCGGCGGTGGCCTGGGCGGTGGTCACGAGTGCTTGTCCTCCCGCTCGGAGGCCCTGAGGTACACGCCGACGAGCACCAGGAGCAGCAGCATCCACAACCCGCCGAGCGCGGCCGCGTGGCCGAGGTCGAAGCCCTTGAAGGCGTCCTGGTAGACGGCGACCGCGAAGGTCTCCGTGGCACCGGCGGGGCCGCCGCCGGTGAGGACGTAGATGGTGTCGAAGTGCTGGAAGTTCCAGATGAACTCCAGCAGGATCACGATCGCCGCGACGCCCCGCACCCCCGGCCAGGTGACGGCGCGGAACCGGCGCACGGCCCCCGCCCCGTCCACGGCCGCGGCCTCGTGCAGTTCGCGCGGCACGGTCTGCAGACCGGCCAGCATCATGACCATCATCCACGGGAAGCTCGCCCAGGTCTTGGTGACGATCACCGCGACCATCGCCGTCGTCGGCTCGCCGAGCCACGAGACGCTCTCGTCGATGAAGCCCAGTTCCAGCAACGCCCCGTTGAGGACCCCGTAGTTCGCATTGAAGATCCACATCCAGAGGAAGGACACCACGACCCCGGGGATCACCCAGGGGAAGAGGAACAGGCCGCGCAGGAACCCGCTGCCCTTGAGCCCGGTGTTCAGCGCCAGCGCGAGCGCGAAGCCGACGGCGAACGGCGCCGCGGTGGCCCCGACGGTGAACACGAGCGTGTTCTCCAGCACCGGCCAGAAGTCGCGGTCGAGTACGTCGGCGTAGTTGTCCAGGCCGACGAACGTACGCCCCGGCAGCCGCAGATCCTGGTCGAAGAAGCCGGTGACGAGCGAGGCGACGAGCGGGTAGAACACGATCGCCGCGAAGAGCGCCAGGCCCGGCACGGTGAGGAGGAAGGCGAAGGCGCCGTTCGACAGCCGCTGCCCCTCGCGCTTCGACGCCCTGCGGGCGGGGGCCGGCGCGGGGGAGGCCGCGGACGGCACCGGGGCCGCCTGCTTCGGGGAGGCGGACGGGGGCGTCACGGCCGGCTCCCCTCGGGTGCGCGCGGGTGGCCCTGCCGGCCCTGGCCCCGGCCGTCCGCCCCTCCGGGGCCGTTCCCGTTCCCGTCTGCGTGGCCGGTCTGGGCGGGCGGTGCGGCGCGCGGGCCGACGTAGCCGAGGCCGACGCTCACCGAGTCGGCGGCCTCGACGGCGGCACGGGACAGCTCCTCCTCGCGCCGGTCGAGCGCGACGGTGGACAGCGGCCCGGAGATGGAGATGGCGGCGACGATGTGGCCGGAGCGGTCCCGGACCGGCGCGGCCACGCAGGAGCGGCCGTGTGCCAGCTCCTCGACCTCGGTGGCGTAGCCGCGGCGGGCGACGGCCTCCAACTCGGCGTCGAGCGCGGCGTGCGAGGTGAGAGTGGTCTGGGTGAAGGCCGTCAGCCCGGCCTCGGGCAGCAGGTCGCGGCGGCGCTGCGGAGCCAGGCCCAGCAGCAGGCACTTGCCGAGCCCGGTGGCGTGCAGCGGCTTGCGCTGGCCGGTGAGCACGGTGGACCTCGGGGCCAGCCTGCCTTCGAAGTTGAGCAGGTAGAACAGCGCGGCGCCGTGCCGGATGGCGACGTTGGCGCCGAGGCCGAGGCGGGCGGCGAGCTCCTGGGCGAGCTGGCGCGCCTCGCGGTGGACGGGGTGGTGGTTGACGGCGACGCCGCCGAGGGTGATGGGGGCGGTGCCGAGGCGGTACAGCCCGCTGACGGCGTCACGTTCGACGTAGTCGAGTGACTCCAGCGTGGCCAGGAGCCGGGAGGTGGTCGAGGTGCCGAGGCCGGTGATGCGTACGACGTCGGAGACCCGCAGCTCCGGGTGGCCGTTCTGGAAGACCGCGAGCACGGCCACCGCACGCTCCACGCTCTGGTTGTTGCCCTGATCCGATGCCATCCGCGACTCCAGTGAATCTTGTTTGCAACATGCGGGATCGTTGCCCACATATTGCGACGGCGTCAACCCTTGTGACCGTGCTTCTGCAGCAACGGCCCGGATCGGGAGTGGAGATGGCACCCGGTTTTCTCGTGCGGCGGGGGTTGACGACCGTGCAGCATGTGGACACTCTTCCTGCATTACGGATGTCAGTTGCAATGTTGGGAGCGTGTCATCGATGCCCAGCCGCCGGAGCTTCGTGAAGGCCGCGGGAGTCACCGCCGTGGCAACGTCGGCCCAGGCAGGCGCAGTTGCCACCGCCGCGACCCCCGCCGCCGGCACCGCCGGAGACCGCGCCGCCGGCCCGGACACCCTGCACCTGGACGGCGACCGTGTCCGCCTCACCTGGGGCCGCACCGATGCCGGCTGGCGCGCCGTCCGGGTCCGCGTCCGCACCCGCCGCGGCTGGCGCGAACTCCCGGGCGCCCTCGGCGAGTACGGCCTCACCCACCACGACGGCGCGGAGCCGCCCGACGCCGAGCAGGTCCGCCGCGAGGAGGCCGGCACCCACCACGCCTTCCTCCCCGCCGAAGCAGCCGCCGAGGGCACCTCCCAGAACAAGGCAGTCGTCTTCCGCCACACCCACCCCCTCGGCACCCTCGAAGCCCGCTGGCGCATCGACGGCCGCCACCCCCACGACGTTCGCGTCACCCTCACCTGGACCGCCGCCCGGGACGGCTGGGTCAGCCTGCGCACCCCCACGCTGTGCGCCCTGCCCGAGCAGGACCTCGCCTTCGGCTGCGTCCCCGGCGGCTGGTACGGCCACGAGACCAACCCCGACCTGCGCATGGCCGCCGAGTACGGCCACGGCCTGCCCGCCGTGCCGCACCTCTTCTACGACGACCTCGCCACCACCCTCGCCCCGGTCGTCAGCACCACCGAAGGGCTCACCCTCGCCGCCGTCGCCGAACCCGGCATGGCCCGCGACCCGTACGCGGCCGACCGCGTCACCCACCGCGACGTACGCATGGCCCTGTCCACCCGCGACCGCGCCGGCCGCCTCACCCCGCACCTCGCCCGCCCTATCCTCGGCCGCGCCGACTCCCGCTGCGCCCCCGGCGACGAACGGGTCCTCGACTTCCGCTTCACCCTCACCGACGCCGACTGGTTCGAGGCGCTGCGGCACGCCGCCACCGACGTCTACGGCTTCGGCCGCTACCTCGAACTCGCCGCCAACAAGCACGCCCTGACCGAGCGCCTCGCCCGCATCCAGGCCACCTACATCGCCGACCCCGTGCTCTCCCAGTGGCTCACCGACGAGTACGAGGGCACCGTCATCGGCGCCCAGAAGTACAACGGCTTCGTCCAGGGCGCCGAGAACGACGCGATGAAGAACTCCGACATCGGCGCGATGTGGGGCCTGGCCGCCGCCACCTCCGACCCGCTGCTGGAACGCGACCGGCTGCCGTACGTGCGCAACTTCAAGCTCGCCCAGCAGCAGACCGCCGCCGGCCGCTACCAGGGGGCGCTCAAGGGCCAGTACTACCTGTTCACGTCGGACCGCTTCGTCGAGGAGGGCAACCCCGACGCCGACATCGCCGACTACGTCGAGCCGCTGGCCACCGCGTACTACGTCATCACCGACCTCGCGCACATCCTGCTCTTCCAGCCCGGCGACGCCGAGTTGGAAGGCCGCATCCGGCTCGCCGCCGACCACCTCGCCGACGCCCAGAAGCCCGACGGCTCGTGGGTCGTCGCCACCGACAAGGAGCCGCCGTACGCGGTCACCTACCCCCATCTGACCGAGGACCTGCGCCCCACCTGGTACGGCCTCCTCGTCGCCCACCACGCGCTCGGCGACCGGCGCTACCTCGACGGCGCCGTGCGCGGCGCCGACTGGTACGTCGCGCACGCCGTCGAACGCGCCCGCTACCTCGGCTCCACCGGCGACTCCGGCTTCCGCATGGACCTGTCCCTCTCCCAGGGCATCCAGGGCCTGCTCGACCTCGCCGACGCCACCGGCGAGCGCCGCTACCGCGACGCCGCCATCGAGGTCGCCCGCCTCCACACCACCTGGATCTACACCCACCCCGCCCCGTCGACCGAGCCCCGCACCCGGGCCGGCGCCACCTACGAGGCGTGGCAGCTCACCCAGCTCGGCCTGCAGAAGGAGCAGAACGACAGCGCCCCCGGCAACGGCCCCATCCTGCTCTCCAGCTTCGCCGGCACCTACCTGCGCATCCACCGCCTGACCGGCGACCCCCTCTTCCGCGACATGGCCCGCGCCGCCGCCCTCGGCCGGGACGCCTTCGTCGCCGAGGAGCCGGGCGTGCACTCGTACTACTGGGTGCGCTTCGACAACGGCATCGGCTCCTTCCCCCACCACGCCTGGTGGCAGATCGGCTGGATCCTCGACTACCTGCTGGAAGAGGTACGCACCCGCACCGGCGACCGGATCGGCTTCCCCCGCGGCTACTTCACGCCCAAGGTCGGCGGCCAGCTCACCTACGGCTTCGCCCCCGGCCGCGTCCACGGCACCCCCGCCACCCTGCGCATCCCGCCGCGGCTGCTCACCGCCGACACCCCGCACGCGGAGACCCTCGGCGCGCTCGCCACCGACGGCGGCCGGCTCTTCGCGCTGGTGCTGAACAGCAGCGCCCGGCCGCTGACCGCCACCGTGACCGCGGACCCGGCGCTGGCGCACCCGGACGGGCCGCGCACCATCACCGGCATCCGCGCCGTCTCCGGCCGCCTCACCGCCGCCGACGCGCCGCGCTTCACCGTGGCGCTGAAGCCCCACGGCATCGCGGTCGTCGCGCTCGACCTCGCCGAGTAGCCCTCTCCGCCGACGCGACCGGAAGGACGTCCCATGCCCCGCGCCACCCCCTTCACCCTCCTCGCCGCGGCGCTCGCCGCCGCCACCGCCCTGCCCCTGCTCGCCGTCGCCCCGCTGCCCGCCGCCGCGGCGGCCCCGCCCGCCCCGGCCGCCGCCGCGGAGCGCGCCGCAGCGCCCGCCGCGGGGCCGCCCGGGACGGGCTGGACCCAGGTCTTCGGCGACGAGTTCGGCGGCTCGGCCGTCGACACCGCCAAGTGGAACTTCCGCACCGACGTGAAGGCCAACAGCGCCCAGCGCCCGCAGAACGTCACCCAGTCCGGCGGCGCCCTGCACATCGCGCTGAAACAGGAGGACTACGCCGGCAAGCAGTTCACCGGCGGCGGCGTCGTCTCCAGGAAGCACCTGCGCTACGGCTACTACGAGACCCGCGCCAGGATCAACGACGGCGCCGGCTGGCACACCTCCTTCTGGCTCATGGCCGGCGACGGCAGCACCACCTTCCCGCCCGAGCAGCGCACCGAGGTCGACGGCTTCGAGACCGACTCGGTCAACCCCGCCAAGACCTCGCACAACGTGCACGGCTGGGAGGGCAGCGGCGTCCACGGCCCGGTCACCTACGGCTCCGGGACGTACGACACCGGACTCGACCTCAGGCAGTGGCACACCTACGGCATCGACTGGTCCGAGAGCGGCGTGAAGTTCTACGTCGACGGCAGCCTGAGGTACACCGCCCCGTACACCCCCGGCCAGTGGATGCACGACTACACGGCCGTCTGGCTCACCAGCATCGCCACCGGCTCGCTGCCCGACACGGGCAAGCTCCCCTCCGCCGCCTCCTTCGACTACGTCCGCTACTGGCAGCGCGACTACTACGTCGACAACGACGGCCCCGCCGCCTACGGCTACTCCACCACCGGCACCTGGCAGCCCAGCGCGCTCACCGGCTGGACCAGGGACTCGCCCGTCTCCTACGGCTGCGCGGCCGGCGCAGAGGCGACATGGCGGCCCCGGCTGCGGGCGGCCGGCACGTACGAGGCGTTCATCCGCAAGTCCGTCTCCGCCACCGGCGGCGACCCCGCCGCGAAGGTGGCCCTGGACAACGCAGGCGCCGTCACCACCCGCACCCTCGACGAGCGCTCCGGCAGCCCCGGCTGGGTCTCGCTGGGTACGCAGTCCTACCAGGCGGGCGAGAGCGCCTCGGTGTCGCTCACCGCGAGCGGGACGGGCTGCGCGCACGCCGACGCGGTGAAGTTCGTACGCCGATGAGGCCGGCAGCCGCGCCGCTGACGGCGCTCGCCGCGCTCCTCGCGCTCGTGCTCCTCGTCCCGGCGGCGCCGGCTCCCGCCGTGCCCGCTGCGCCCGCGGGCCCCGCCGGGACGGGGCCGTCCCCGGCGGCCGGCCGCTGGACGGCCACCGCCCCCGGCGGCCGGGTCGGCGCCACGCTGGAGCGGCTCGACGACGGCGCCCTGCGGCTGTCCGTGAGCCACGACGGGCACACCGTGCTGCGGCCCGCACCCGTCGGGATCACCACCGCCCACGGCGACTTCACCCGCGGCCTCACCCTCGTGGGTACCGACAGCCGCCGGGTCGCCGAGCGCTACGACACCCTCGTCGGCAAGCAACTGCGCCACCGCGCCGACGCGGTCGAGCACACCTTCCGGTTCGAGAACGCCGCCGGCGGCCGGATGGCGCTCGTCGTCCGCGCCGACGACGACGGCATCGCCTACCGCTACGTGCTGCCGCACGAAGGCCCCGTCACCGTCACCGCCGAGGCGTCCGCCTTCGCGCCGCCGCCCGACGCCACCGCGTGGCCCGCGCCGTACGGGGTGACGTACGCGCAGCGGCCGTTCGAGGCGGCGGTCGCCGACGTGCCGGACGGCGCGTACGCCTACCCGCCGCTGTTCCGCACCGCGCCCGGCACGTACGCGCTCGTCACCGAGGCCGACGCGGACGGCCGCTACGGCGGTACCCGGCTCACCCGCCGCGACGGCGCCTTCGCCGTCACCCTCCCCGACGCAGGCGGCGAGACCGCGCCGGGACCGCTGGCCACCCCCTGGCGCGTCGCGGTCGTCGGCGACCTCGCCGGCGTCGTCGAGTCCGATCTCGTGCAGGACCTCGCCCCGCCCTCGCGCGTCGCCGACACCTCGTGGATCGAGCCGGGCGCCGCCGCCTGGTCCTGGTGGTCGGACTCCGCCAGCCCGCACAGCCTCGCGGCCCAGAAGGAATACGTCGACCTCGCGGTCCGGCAGGGCTGGGAGTACGTGCTCGTCGACGAGGGCTGGGACGCCGCGTGGGTGCCCGAACTCGTCGCGTACGCCCGCGCCCGCGGCGTCGGCGTGTGGCTGTGGAGCCGCTGGAGCGACCTGGAGACGCAGGAGCAGCGCGACGCGAAACTCCCGCTGTGGAAGTCCTGGGGCATCAGCGGCGTGAAGCTCGACTTCATGGACTCCGACAGCCAGGAGCGGCTGGCCTGGTACGACGCCGTGCTGGCCGACACCGCGCGGCTGCGGCTCCTGGTCAACTTCCACGGCGCCACGCTGCCGCGCGGCATCGAGCGCACCTGGCCGCACGTGCTGACGGTGGAGGCGGTCGCGGGCGCCGAGCTGTACAAGATCGACCCGAAGCGCATCGGCCCCGACGTGAACGCCACGTATCCCTTCACCCGCAACGCCGTGGGCACGATGGACTACACCCCGGTCACCTTCTCCACCGCGGACCGGCGCACGAGCGACGCGCACGAACTGGCGCTGGCCGTGGTGTACGAGTCGGGGGTGCAGCACTTCGCCGACAGCCCCGAGTCGTACGCCCGGCACCCGGAGGCGGCGGACCTGCTCGCGTCGGTGCCCGCGGTGTGGGACGAGACGCGGCTGCTCGACGGCGAGCCGGGCGAGCGGGCGGTGCTCGCGCGGCGCAGCGGGGCCGCGTGGTACCTAGGCGGGATCGCGGCGGGAGACCGGGCGCAGACCGCGGACTTCCGGCTCGGGATGCTGCCGCCGGGCCGGCACCTGCTGGAGGTGTTCCGGGACGCGGACCCCGACGGCGGGCGCGACGGCATCGCCGTCGAGCGGAGCACCGTCACCCGCGGCGACCGGCTGACCGTGCCGCTCGCGGCCGACGGTGGCTTCGCCGCCCGCGTCTGCGCCGCGGAGCCGGGGCGTACGACCTGCGGTCGCGGCCCCACCGACGCGCGGCTCACCGCCGACCCCGGTGGCGTCCTCGCCGCGCCCGGCCGGTCCGTCGAGGTCACCGCCGGCTTCACCGCGCCACCGGACGACCCGGCCCGGAACGTCGTCGTCGACGCGGTGGTCCCGGACGGCTGGCGGCTCTCCGCACCCGAAGGACCCACCCGGGCCCGCACCCTGCCCCCGGGCCGCACCCTGACCGCCACCTGGCGTGCCACGCCGCCGTCCGACGCCGCGCTGCGCTCGTACGAGGTCGTCACGCGCGTCCGCTACGACGCCGTGGACGTGCCGCGGGAGCACGCCCGGCGGCTCCTCGTCGACCCGGCCGAGGTCGTGCTGCCGCCGCCCGGGCTCTCGCATGTCGAATCCGACGCGGGCCACGCGCTGACGCTCTCGTGGATCCACGCCACCGCCACTTCGGCGTACGTCGAGTGGCGACGGGAGGGGGATGCGGAGTGGAGCCGTACGGACGCCGACTTCGACGGCGTACGCCACCGCGCCACCGTCGGACCGTTCGAGGAAGGGCTGGTGGACCTGGAGTACCGCATCGTCGCGGGCGACGACGTCTCGCCGGTGCACACCGCGAGGCTCGTCGACCCCGCCGCCGTGACCGTGGTCGACGACGGCGCCCCCGGGCACACGGAGAACGGCCGCTGGCTGGGCGGCAGCGTCACGGGCTGGGACGGCGGCCGGACGCGCTACACCGGCACCGCCGGGGACACCGCCGTCTGGCGCGCGGAACTGCCGGACGGCCTGTACGAGGTGGCCGCGTACGTGCCCGCGCACGAGAACTCCACCGCGGCGGCGTCGTACGCGGTGGGGGAGCGGACCACCGGGGTGGACCAGCGGGCGGCGGGCGGCACCTGGGTCGCCCTCGGCCGCCACCGGCCGGACGCCGGCGCGCTGCCCGTACGGCTCACCGCGGGGGCGGGTTTCACCCGCGCCGACGCCGTCCGGTTCATCCGGGTCGACTGAACCGCGCAGCCGACCGGCTGACCGGCCGCGGGGCGCACCGCGTCACGCCCGCGCGGCCTTCGGCTGCTCGAACCGCATGGCGGAGAACACCTCCGCAATCCTCGACGCCCGCCCGCAGTCCGTGAGACAGAACCGCACCACGGAAAGGATTCCCACTCATGCGCAGACTCCTGCGCGCCGCACTTGCCGCCGCGCTCTGCGGGGCGATCACCGCCACCGCCCTGTCCGCTGCGGCCGACGAGCGGGGCCCCGCGAGCCCGGCCGCCGTCCTGCCCGCCGCCGACGCCGGGGGACCCGGCCACCAGACGACCGCCGGGCAGCGCACCACCGGCCTCGACGGCACCTGGCGCTTCACCACCGACCCGGCCGCCGACCCCGCCGACTGGGACGCGATGCCCGTTCCCGGCAACTGGGACCAGCACGACGCGTACGCCGAGCACCAGGGCGACGCCTGGTACCGGCGCACGTTCGACACCCCGCGGCTGCGCTCCGGCGAAGTCGCCCGGCTGCGCTTCGAGGCCGTCAACTACACCGCCACCGTCACCCTCAACGGCCGGGAACTCGGCACCCACGTCGGCGGCTACACGCCCTTCGAGTACGAGGTCGGCGACCTGCTGAAGCGGGACGGCACCCCCAACACCCTGACGGTGCGGGCGAACAACGACTACGCCGTCGGCGCCACCTGGCCCTGGGGCGGTATCTCCCGCCCCGTCACGCTCACCGTCGACCCGGCGGTGCGCATCGAGCGGCAGCACGTCGTCGCCGAGCCCGACCTCGACGCCGGCACCGCGGCCGTGACCACCGAGGTCACCGTCTCCAACGCCGGCGGCACCGAGCGCACGGTGCGCGTCGACGGCGCCCTCACCGACACCCGCGGCCGGCCGCTGCCCGCGGGCGTCCTGCGCGGCCGGGACGTCACCGTGCCGGCCGGCGGGACGCGGACGGTGGAACTGGCGGCCCGGCTGCCGCGCGGCTCGTACGGGCTGTGGTCGACCGACGACCCGCGCCTGTACCGCGCCACCGTCGCGCTGAGCCGGCAGGGCCGCGCCGGCTACGCCGTCTCGGACCGGTTCGGCTTCCGCAGGATCGACATCGCGCCCGACGGGCTGCTGCTCAACGGCGAGCGGGTGCGCACCGCCGGGTTCAACCGGGTGCCCGGGGACCGGGTGCACGGCGCCACCGAGCCGATGTCCGTCGTACGCGCCGAGATCGACCGGATGAAGGAGGCGGGCGCCACCATGACCCGCATCCACCACGTGCCGCAGTCGCCCGAACTGCTCGACTATCTCGACGAGGTCGGCATGCTGAACATCGGCGAGATCTCCGTGTGGGGCAAGGACGCCTCGCTCGACCCCGAGCGCTGGCGGCCGGAACTGCGCGAGATGGTGCGGCGGGACGCCAACCACGCCTCGATCGCCGCCTGGTCGGTCGCCAACGAGATCGCCGGGAACACGGAGACGGGGCGGCACTTCGTCAAGTCGATGATCGACTACACCCGGGCGGAACTGGACGACTCCCGTCCGCTGACGTACGTCAGCAACACCTTCAGCGGCATCGAAGGCCCCGAGGACGAGGCACTGCAGTACGCCGACTTCCTCTCCGTGAACATGTACGGCGGCTTCACCGACCGGGTGCGGGCGCTGCGCGCGCACTTCCCGGACAAGCCGGTGTTCGTCAGCGAGTTCAGCGCCGACGGGTACACCTTCACGCCGGACCGGGAGAGCGTGGAGTTCGCGTCGAAGAGCGACGCCGCCATCCCGGCACAGCTCTCCGCCCTGCCATGGGTCATCGGCGTGTCCCGCTGGACCTTCGACGACTACCGCAGCCGCTACTCCGGCACCTCGCCCAACCAGTTGCGCGGCTGGGGCGTGCAGACCGACTGGGGCGGGCTGAAGCGCAACTACGACCAGATGCGCGCCGCGTACGCCCCCGTGGCCGGACTGGACGTCGCGGCGGCGGACGGCGGCAGCGAGATCACCGTCACCCCGCGTGCGGCCGGTGAGCTGCCCAGCCACATCCTGCGCGGATACCGGCTCAGGTGGAAGGCCCTTGCGGCGGACGGCTCGACGGTGGCGCAGCGCAGCATCCCGCTGCCGCGGGTCAGCCCCGGGGACGAGGCGCTCATCCGGCCGGTGGTGTGGGACGGCGGTGCCGCGGGGGCGGTCACCGAGCATGCCGGGCTCCTCGACCCGCAGGGGTACGAAGTCGCCGTCGCCGACCGGGACCTGGCGGCGCCGGCGGCACCGGAGGTCACGCAGACGGTGGCGGCGGCCGGCGCGGTCCGCGCCGCGTTCACGCACGTCGCCGGCGCCGACTCGTACCGCGTCGAGGCGCAGGCGGCGGCCGGCGGGACGGTGCGTACGGCGGTGGTCCACAAGGACGACCACGGCGACGTCACCGGGCTGTCCGACGGCGCGCCGCACCGGGTGCGTGTGGTGGCGGTGAGCGGGGCAGGCGAGACGGCCTCGGCGTGGACGGAGGTGACGCCGCGGGCCGGGGCCGGCGCGCTGCCGCCGGACGCGCAGTCGCTGGAGCCGGTCGCCGGCGGCGCGGTCTTCCAGTGGCGGGGCGTCGCGGCCGACGAGGCGTACGAGTTGGAGGTCACGGACGCCGCGGGCGAGCCGGTCCGCTCGTGGACTACCCGGCTCCGCGGCTTCAGCCGCATCGAGGAACTGCCGGCGGGGACGGACATCCGGGTACGGGTCCGCAGCGTCCGCGGCGACGGGACGAGCGCGTGGTCGGAGTGGACGGAGGTGTCGACGGGCTGAGCGGGGAGACCCGTTGCGGTGCCCCGGCCCGTGCCCGGAGGGGACGGGCCGGGGCACGCGGCTGCCTGTGCGCGGGGCGGGTCCCCGTACTACGGGACTGCTCCTCGGCATACGAGCACGCAATCCGCGAACGCTTCGGCAGCGGTGCGGTGCCGCGGGGCGATCCCCGCCGGGGGAGGTCCGGGACCCGGAGCGGGCGACGCGCACGCGGGATTCCGGCTACAGGAAGCGCTCCCGCAGATCCGGGCGGAGCCAGGCGGCGGGCGAGGAGATGCTGAGGCCGCCGTCCACGGGCAGCACCGCGCCCGTGATGAACGACGCCGCCGGGGAGGCCAGGAAGTGCACGGCCGCCGCGACCTCCGGCGGGGTGCCGGTGCGGCCCAGCGGATAGCCCTCGGCCACGTGCGCCAGCGGCGGGTCGCCGATCATGCCGGGCGCCACCGCGTTGACGCGGATGCCGCGCGGGCCGTAGTCGAGGGCGAGTTGGCGCACGAGGCCCTCGACGCCCGCCTTCGCCGCCGCGTAGCCGGGCAGCCCGGGGGCGGCGAGGAAGGCGTTCACCGAGGTGACGGCGACGACCGCGGAGCCCGGCGCGAGCCGGGGGAGGGCCGCGCGGGCGACGTAGAACGCCGTGTCCAGCGTGGCGGACTGAGCCAGCCGCCACTGCTCGTCGGTGGTCTCGGCGGCCCGGGCCACCGGCTGCGCCGCCGCGGCCAGCACCACGACGTCCAGCCGGCCCAGCGCCGCCGCCGCGCTCTGGACGCAGCGGGCGGCGCCGGCCGGTACGGCGCAGTCGGCGACGGTGTACGCGGTGTACGACGGGTGCGCGCAGTCCGCCAGCCCGCAGCCGGCCACCCGGTCACCGGCGTCCGCGAAGGCGTCGGCCACCGCGCGCCCGATCGCCGAGTCGCCCCCGACGACGAGCACCCCGCGGGACGCCTGCGCGTGCCGCCCCGGCCCCGTCCCGCCGCCGCCCACGGCCGCGTCCGGCCCCGGCCCCGCGCCCGCTCCCGCGCCTGCGTCCCCGACCCCGCCCACCCCGCTCATCGCGCCGGGCCCGCGGCCACCGGCGGCAGCGCCAGCCGCTCCAGGATCCCGTCCAACTGTCCCCGCAGCGGCTCCGTCAGCGCCTTCGCCGGCAGCCGGACCGCCGCGGAGCCGATCACCCCGCGCCGTACCAGCACCTCCTTGTGCACCGCCCAGGCGAACCCCGCCTGCATCCCGAACCGGATCAGCGGCAGCAGCCGCTCGTACGCCCCGTGCGCCTGTGCCGACCGGCCCGCGCCCCACGCGTCCAGCACCGGCCGCAGCACGTCGGTGAACTCGCACGCCGGCATCGTCCCCACCGCGCCCGCGGCCAGCTCCTCCAGCAGGAAGAAGGCGTTCTGCCCGCCGAGCACGCCGAACCCGGCCGGGGCCGCCGCCACCGTCTCCGCGATCTTCGGCACGGTCGGCGCCGACTCCACCTTCACCCAGTCCACCCCTTCGAGCTTGCCGAACTCCGTGATCAGCGGCACCGGCATCGCCACCCCCGTCGTCGCCGCGGCGTCCTGCACCATGACCGGCGCCCCGGCGCGCTCGCCCAGCGCGCCGTAGAAGTCGACGAGCTGCTGGGCGCCGGGCTTCGCGAGATACGGCGGCAGCACCATCAGCGCGTCGGCGCCGCCCGCGACGGCCTGCCCGCACTGCTCCAGCGCCGTCGCCAGGCTCGTCGGGCTGACCCCGGCCACCACCGGCACGGCGCCGGCGGCCACCTCGGTGACGTCCGCGAGGACCGCGTCCCGGTCCGCGGCGGTGAGGGCGAAGCCCTCGCTGGCCATGCCGAAGACCGCCACCCCGTCGGCGCCGGCGCGCAGTTGGAACTCGGTGAGCCGGCGCAGCGAGGCGCGGTCGAGGCTCCCGTCCGGGTGGAAGGGGGTGGCGAGGACGGGAACGAGACCTCGTACGGGCCGGCTCATGCTGCTGATCCTTTCGTTCGCCCCGCCGGCCGCGCGGCATGCGGTGCGGCCTCGCTGCGGTCGGGTCGTGTCGGGGTGCTGCGTGCGGTGTGCGGGTGGGGCGGCGCGGCGGCGGGAGGGCCGGTCCCGGCGTTCCTCACCCGGTGATCTCCTGCGCGTGGCCTGCGACGAACTCCGCGTCCACCGCCACGCCCAGACCGGGGCCCGCGGGCAGCGGGATGCCGGTGTCCGGGCCGCCGGCGAGCGGGGTGCGCAGGATGCGGCCGGCGACCTGCCAGGTCGTGGGCTGGTACTCGAAGTACGGCATGTCGGCGACCGCGGCGGCCAGGTGCAGCCCCGCGGCGGTGGCCACGCCGAGGCCCGTGGAGTGGTGCGGGGCGACGGGGACGTGGTGGGCGGCGGCCAGCTCGGCGATGGCGAGGGCTTCGGTCAGGCCCGTGCGGCCGGCGTCGGGCTGGGCCAGCGCGAGGGCGCGGCGGCCGAGCCAGTGGGCGAACTCGTAGCGGTTGCGCAGGGCTTCGCCGACCGCGACCGGGAGGTCGAGGCGGCGCTGCAGGTCGCGGTGGCCCTCGACGTCCTCGGGGGCCAGCGGCGCCTCCAGGAACAGCACCCGGCCGCGCCGCTGCAGCTCGCGGCCGAGCCGGGCGGCTTCGGCGGGGGTGTACGCCCAGTGCGCGTCGACGGCGAGGCGCAGCCGCTCGTCGGCGGCGAGGACGGCGTCGACGGTGGCGAGGTCGGCCTCGACGCCGCGGCCGAGGTGCAGCTTGATCCGGTACGCGCCGCGCGCGGCCCACTCGGCGGCGAGTGCGGCGCGCTCGGCGTCGGTGCCGCGGGGCAGCCCGGAGACGTACGCGGGCTGCACGCTGCGGAACGCGCCGCCCAGCAGCTCGGCGACGGGCAGGCCGGCGCGGTGGCCGGCGAGGTCCCACAGGGCGATGTCGACGGCGGCGAGCGCGTCGGCCTGGTGGCCCGTCAGGTGGCCGCGCTCGCGCATCAGGTCGCGCAGCCGGTGCCAGGCGGGGCGCACGGCGCCGGCGGGCGCGCCGAGCAGCGCGGGGCGCAGCAGTGCGGCGACGGCCATGCCGGGCACCTCGGGGCCGACCGGTGCCAGCGCCTCGCCCCAGCCCTCGGCGCCGTCGTCGGCGACGACGCGGACGAGCAGGGTCTCGAAGCGGGCGGAGTACAGGCTGCGCCAGGGTTCGCGGACCACGTACCCGCGGTCCTCGGTGAGGTCGCTGCCGTCGTCGAGCCGCCCCAGATACGCCTCGCCGTGCGGCAACTTGAGCGCGTAGACGCGGACATCGGCGATGCGGGCCATGCTCACCATCCCTGCTTCGGTAACCGGCTCAGGCGATGGCAGATTCCCACATCATGCAAGTGGTATGCAAGAAGTGCATTGACCTTTACGGGACGAGGGGCCCGGTGAGCGGCGACACCCCTGGGCCGCTCACCGGGTGCTCATGGGACCCCGGCGCGGCCCGTCAGGCGGCCCGTACCAGCCGCATGTACTTCGTCCAGTCCCAGTTGGGGCCGGGGTCGGTGTGGGTGGCGCCGGGGACCTCGTTGTGGCCGATGACGTGGTCGCGGGTGCGCGGGATGCCGTAGCGGGTGCAGATGGCGGCGGTCAGTTGCGCCGACCGCCGGTACATCACGTCCGTGAACCAGGCCGGTTGGTCCACCCAGCCCTCGTGCTCGATGCCGATGCTGCGGGTGTTGTAGTCCCAGTTGCCGGCGTGCCAGGCGATGTCCTTCTCCCGGACGAGCTGGGCGATGTAGCCGTCGGCCGAGGCGATGAGGTAATGCGAGGAGACGGCGCGGCTGGGGTTCTGGAAGATGTCGACGGCGTCCTGGAAGTACTCCTGGGTCACGTGCACGACCACGAAGTCCACCGGGTACGAGGACGGGCGGCTGGAGACCGTGTAGTTGGACGGGGAGGCCGGTATCCAGTGCGTCGTGGGGTACTGGGCCGCCTGCGCGGGGGTCGCGGCGAGGCCGCCGAGGCCGGCCGCCGCGGCGGTGGCGGCGGCGGCGCCCTGGATCAGCCGCCTGCGGGGGAGGTTCGCGAAGTCCATGGGGCTCCTGACAGCGGAGGGACATTTGCGCGTACATGACAGTCCGGGATCTATCATGCGGACACGTCAGGCGCCTGCCAAGACATGGCAGGACATGCCAATGGGCGCACCAAAGGCGGTAGTCGGACGGCGGCCGGCCGGCACGGCGGTACGGGGGCGCCCGGAGGCCGCGGGTCAGCCCGCGGCGACGGCGCCCGGCGCCTCCATGACGGCATCGACCTCGCTGAGCGCGGCCCCGAGCAGCGGCCCGTCGGCGCCGAGCGCCGAGACGGTCAGCCGTACGGTACGGGCCGGGTCGGCGACCCGGCGGCCCAGCTCGCGTTCGACCGCGGGCACCACCCACGGCGCGAGGCCGGCGAGCGCGCCGCCCAGCACCACGGTCTCGGGGTCGAGGACGTTCACGGTGCCGGCGACCGCTATGCCCAGCGCACCGCCCGCCGCGCGCAGCGCCGCCCGCACCCGGGTGTCGCCGCCGGCGGCGCGGGCGGCGAGCATGGCGATCCGCCCGCCGGGGCCGGGGTGTGCGGCGCGGGCCCGCTCCGGGTCGATGCCGGAGGCCCGCAGCACCGCCTCCTCGCCGGCGTACTGCTCCAGGCACCCGCGCCCACCGCAGGCGCACGTCCGCCCCTGGGGGCGCACGGGCACATGGCCCAGCTCCCCGGCGAACCCGTGCGCCCCGCGCAGCAGTTCGCCGTCCATGACGACGGCGGCGCCGATGCCGATCTCGGCGGAGACGTGCAGGAAGTTCCGGCCGGGCCCGGCGGGGCGGTCGCCTCGGGCAGGGTGCGCGCCGGCGGGCTGAGCCGCGGGGCCGGTGCCGGGGCCCCGGTCCCCGGCGGCGCCGGACGGCTCCGCCGCGCTCCCCGCCAGGCGCTGCTCCGCCAGCGCGCCGAGGTTCGCCTCGTTGCCCACGCGGACCGGCAGGGCGGACGGAAGCAGCGCGCCGAGGCCGACGCCCTGCCAGCCGAGGTTCGGGGCCCGTACGACCGTGGACTCGTCCCGCGCGATCAGCCCCGGCACCGCCACCGTCAGCCCGGTCGGGGTCAGCCCCTCGCCCCGTACGCGGTCGGCGACCTGCTCGATCAGCCCGGCGAGCCGCCCCAGCACCGGCTCCGGCGGGTGGTCGCGGTTCGCGGCGTCGGCGGCGATCCGGGCCCGTACCCGGCCGCTCAGGTCCACCGCGCAGACCGCGAGGTGGTCCACGCCGATCTCGGCGCCGAGGCCGCAGGGCCCGCGGTCGTTGAGCGCCAGCGCGCTGCCGGGCCGGCCCACCGTGCCCGGGCGGCCCGGACCCAGCTCCACCAGCAGCCCCGCCCGCAGCAGCTCTTCCACGACGGCCGCGACCCCCGCCCGCGTCATCCCGATCCGCGCCGCGACCGCCGCGCGCGAGAGCGGGCCCGCGGCGGCCACGGCGCGCAGCGCCAGGGACAGGTTCCGCTGCCGCAGCGCCTGCTGCGTGCGGGGAGAGGGCGCCGACACGGGCGACTCCTTCACGGCGGTGAGCGGACAGGGCGGGCGGCGGGCGAGTGGGCGGTGGAACGGGTGGTGAGCGGCGGTGACGGGGGTCACGGCGGGCTCGGGCACGACGACCCTACGGCCTGGTGGCGGGGTGCCGGAGCATGTGGGACAGGTCCGAAATCCATAGTTGCGCGGACTGCGCAGAAAATCTTGGATTGACTGCTTGTTTCGCGCAGGTTGCGCGTGCATGATGTGCCTGTCCGAACGGACGTCCACAGCAAAGTCGGAGGAGATCGGCGTGGATCTTCAGCTCTTGGCGGCGCTCGTGCTCGGTATCGCCACGATCATCGTCATCGTGCTGCGCACCAGGCTCGACGCCTTCGTCGCACTGCTCGTCGCCTCACTGGTCACGGGCTTCGTCGCGGGCGCGCCCGCCACGGACATCATCGATTCCATCACCGCGGGCTTCGGCTCGACGCTGGGATCCATCGGCATCGTGATCGGCCTGGGCGTGGGCCTGGGCAAGATCCTGGAGGTCTCCGGCGCGGCGGACGCGCTGGCCAGGGCCTTCGTCCGGGCGTTCGGCAAGGGCCGGGAGCCGTGGGCGATGGGCACGACCGGCGCGGTCGTCTCGATCCCGGTGTTCTGCGACTCCGGCTACGTGATCATGAACCCGCTCGCCCGCTCCATAGCCCGCGTCAAGCGCGCCGGCTATGTGACCCTCGCGCTCGCGCTGGGCTGCGGCATGACCCTCACGCACCACCTGGTGCCGCCGACGCCCGGCCCGCTGGGCGTGGCCGGCATCCTCGACGCCGAGCTCGGCAAGCTGGTGCTGGCGGGCCTGGCCTTCTCCGTCGTGCTGCTGCCCGTCGTGGTCGGGTACGCGCGCTGGATAGGCCCGAAGCTGGAGAGCGAGGTCTCGGACGAGGTCCGCGAGGCCGTGTACGGCAAGGCCGCGGTCACCGCCGGCGCCGGCTCCGCGGGCGCCCCGGCCGGCCTCCCCCCGGCCGGCCTCCCTCCGGGCGATGACATCGACGGTGACCTGGAGCCCGAGCGCGACCCGGCCGCCGCCCTCGGCACTCCGCCGCCCGGCGCGAAGCCGCACCGGATGAACGCGTTCCTCGCCACGCTGCCCCTGGTGGTGCCGCTGCTGCTCATCGTGGCCAACACCGTGGCCTCCGCCATCGACCAGAACCGCCAGGACGCGGTCGGCTCCGACGACTACGAGCCCGCCGCCCTGCCGAAGGCCCTGGCCTTCATCGGCAGCCCCGTCGTGGCGCTCCTGATCGGCATCGTGCTCGCGGTCTACGTGCTGCTGCCCCGCTGGACGACCCGCACCCAGGTCGGCGGCTGGCTCTCCGAGGCCGCCGCGTCCGCCGGACTCATCATCCTCATCACCGGCGCGGGCGGTGCGCTCGGCCAGGTCCTGCGCGACACCGGCGTGGGCGACGAGCTGGCCGAGGCCATCTCCTCCTGGAGCCTGCCGGGCGTGCTGGTGCCGTTCCTCATCGCCTCGCTGGTGCGCGTCGCCCAGGGCTCCGGCACGGTGGCGATGATCACCGCGGCCTCCGTCACCGCACCGCTCGTCGACGGTCTCGGGATATCCGCGCTGCTCGCCGCGCTGGCGTGCTGCGCCGGCTCGATGGTCTTCAGCTACTTCAACGACTCCTACTTCTGGGTCGTCACCCGCTTCACCGGTCTCGACGGGATCGCGGCCATCCGCGGCTGGTCGGGCATCACCACGGCCGTGTGGCTCGGCTCCCTGCCGCTGCTGCTGGTTGCGAGCACGTTCATATGAGCGGGCCGGCGAGCGTACGTCCGGGCGGCCGGCGGGCGGCCGTGCTGGTGGCCGCGGACGACCTGACGGGCGCGAACGCCACGGCGGCGGGCTTCGCCCGGGCCGGGCTGCGCGCCGTGACCGTCGGGGCCGACCAGGGGCC
This sequence comes from Streptomyces sp. CNP082, assembly GCF_059570535.1. Taxonomy (NCBI): domain Bacteria; kingdom Bacillati; phylum Actinomycetota; class Actinomycetes; order Kitasatosporales; family Streptomycetaceae; genus Streptomyces; species Streptomyces sp. CNP082. Next base: position 69,456 of record NZ_JCANSZ010000001.1, on the reverse strand, counting down.
GGACGTCCTCGCCGGACTCGCCGGGCAGTTCGACGCCGTGGTGGTCAGCACCGACAGCCGCCACAGCCCGCCCGCCGAGGCGGCGCGCCGGGTGGCCGCGGCCGTACGCGCAGGCTGGCCGGCCGAACTGATCAGCAACCGCGTCGACTCCACCCTCCGCGGCAACGTCGGCGCCTCCACCGAAGCCCTGCTGGAGGCCGTGCGCGCGGCCTCCGGCCGGCGGGCCGTGGCGCTGTGCGCCCCAGCCCACCCCGAAGCGGGCAGGCACACCGTGCAGGGCACCCAACTGCTCGACGGCATGCGGCTGGAGGAGACCGAGCTGGCCCGCGACCCGCGCTCGCCCGTGCCCACCTCGGACATCGCGGAGCTGCTGCGCCGGCAGGCGGACCTGCGGATCGCCCGCGTGCCGCTGTCGGTGGTCACCGCCGAGCCCGGGACGCTCCAGGCCCATCTGGACAAGGCGGTCGCCGACGGCGCCGAGGTGGTCGTCGCCGACGCGCTGACCGTCGAACACCTGGAGCGCACGGCCGCGGCGGCCGTCGCCGCCGGCGGCGGGGACATCGTGTGGACCGGCGTCGACTCCGGGCCCGGCTCGGTGGCGCTGGCCCGCGCGCTCGGCATCACCGGCCGCGCCGCGGGCGCGCCGGTGCTCGCCGTCTCCGGCTCGGCCACCGCGCTGACCCGCACCCAGCTCGCCCGGCTGCGGGCCGTCGAGCCGGTGCGCGTCGTCCGCCCCGTCACCGCACCCGGCTCCCCCGTCCCCGAACCCGCCGCCACCGCCGAGGCGCTGGCGGCGGAGCTGGCCGCCGCGGGCCCCGGCGAGGTCGTGCTGCTCGCGACGGTGCTCGACGAGGCCGACGTCGTCGCGCTCGACCCGGCGGACGCGGCACGGTTGCCGGCGGAGCTGGCCCGCACGGTCCGTACCGCCCTCGAACGACAGCCCGTCGACGGCCTCTTCGCCACCGGCGGCGACGTCTCCGCCGCCCTGTTCGCCGCGCTGGGCGCGGCCGGGCTCGACGTCGAGGAGGAGCTGGAGCCGCTGGCGGTCGCCGGCAGCTTCGTCGGCGGCGACTGGGCCGGGCTGCCGGTCGTCACCAAGGGCGGTCTGATCGGCGGCGCCGACACCACCGTCGCGTGCGTCGCCCATCTGCGCCGGGCGGCGGCCGCCGCCCGGCGGCACGTTCCGGCCGCCGGGAGACGTTGAACCCTGTGACCCCCCCGAACATCACGAGGAGGAACCACCGTTGACCTCTCCCCCGGCTGAAACAGGGGGATTCAGCCCTCGCGGGTTGAGTTTTCTGCTTCATCGACAGCAGCTACCCCGAACTAACGGCGGGGGACGTGGGTACGCCCAGCAGTCTTACGCCAGCTCCACAGACCTGACATCCCGCCAGCCCGGCGGTAGGCCCCGCCAGCTTGGTTGCCGCCGACCGGGCGGCGCCGATGTTACACGCCTGTCCGCCCGAGGGGCGAACGGGCTTTTCCCGCCCTGCTCTGCAGGGGTCCGATTCTTCCCCCGCCTGAACGCGGGGGTATCCACGGAGGAAACTCGATGACACACCCCGTCCTCGCCGTCACCCTCGGCGACCCCGTCGGGATCGGCCCGGAGATCACGGCGCGCACCCTCGCCGAGGTCGCCGGGCAGACCGGGCACCACGGCATCGCCGTCGGCGACGCCGAGGCGCTGCGCCGCGGCGCCCGCGCCGCCGGCCTGGACGCCGAGGTGCGCGCGGTGAGCGGCTTCGACGCCGAGCCGGCGGGGCCCGGCGTCATCGACGTCTTCGACACCGGCGAACTCGGCGTGGACGTACCGGAGTGGGGCAAGGTCGACGCCCGCGCCGGCCGTGCCGCCGTCACCGCCATCGAGGTCGCCACCCGCGCCGCGCTCGACGGCAAGGTCTCCGGGATCGTCACCGGTCCCATCAACAAGGAGGCGATCTGGAAGGCCGGCTCGAAGTACCTCGGCCACACCGAGATGCTCGGCGAGCTGACCGGCGTGACCCGCCAGGACACCATGTTCGTCGTGCGCAACACCGCGGCCGAAGGCCACCATCTGCGCATCTTCTTCACCACCCGGCACGTGGCGCTGCGTACCGCGCTCGACCAGATCACCGCGGAGCGCGTCGGTAAGTCGATCCGCGAGGCCGTCACCGCGCTGCGGGTGTTCGGCACCGAGTCGCCCCGCCTGGCCGTCGCCGCGATCAACCCGCACGGCGGCGAGAACGGCGCCTTCGGCGACGAGGAGATCGTGCACCTCACCCCCGCCGTCGAGGCCGCCCGCGCCGAGGGCCTGGACGTCCACGGGCCCGTCCCCGCGGACTCGGTGTTCCACCAGGGCCTCGTCGGCCGCTACGACGGCGTGCTGTCCCACTTCCACGACCAGGGCCACATCCCCGCCAAGACCTACGACTTCGACGGCACCATCTCCGTCACCGTCGGGCTGCCGATCCTGCGCACGTCCGTCGACCACGGCACGGCCTTCGATATCGCGGGCACCGGCCGCGCCGATCACGGCACAATGCTCTCGGCGTATCTCGCGGGCGTGGACTACAGCCCGTTCGCAGAGCGGATCCGCCGGACGTACGGCTGACCCACCCCCGCCCGCCGCGGGTCCCGCCGCGGCGGGCGGATGACAGACGGAGGCACGTGTGGCCCACCCGACGGCGCGACGCGGCACGCGTGAGCGGCACGAAGCCCTGCTGAGGCTGCTCCGCGAAGGCACCACGCAGGTGGAGGAGCTGGCCGCGGCGCTCGCCGTGTCCCCGTCGACCGTACGGCGCGACCTGGGCCGGCTCACCGAGGGCGGCCGGGTGACGCGCACGTACGGCGGCGCGGTGGTGCCCGAGGCGTTCCCCGAGCGGCCGGTGGGGGAGAGCGCGCTGGTCCGGCTGCACGCCAAGGCCGCGATCGCGGAGTCGGCGCTCGCGCTGGTGCCCAGGAGCGGCGCCGTCTTCGTCGATGCGGGCACCACCTGCGCGGCGCTCTCCCGGCAGTTGCTCGAAGCCGACGCGCACACCGGCGGCAGTGTCGTGGTCACCCGCGGCCTGGAGACCGCGCAACTGCTCGCCGGGGCACCGGACATCGACGTGGTGATGCTCGGCGGCAGCGTGCGCCCGCTCAGCCACGGCCTGGTCGGCCCGCTCACGGACCTGGCGCTGGAACGGCTGTCGTTCTCCGTGGCGTTCCTCGGCGCGGACGCCGTCGACCCCGGACGCGGCATCGGCGAGCCGACGCTGGAGGAGACGGCGGTCAAGGAGCGCGTCGCCGCCCGCGCGCACCGCGTCGTGGTCCTGGCCGACGCGACGAAACTGGCCGTCGGCGACGCACCGGCCTGGACCCGGCTGCCCCGGGGCTGGACGCTGGTGACCGACGCCGAGGCGCCGGAGGACCTGGAGGGACGCTGCGCGGCGGCGGGGGTGACGCTCGTCCGCGCGGGCTGAACGGCCCCTCCGCCCTCCCGGCCCCTCCGCCCTCCCGGCCCCTCAATCCTCCCGGTCCCTCAGCCCTCGGCCCCTCAGCCCGCCCGGCGCAGCAGCGCGCCCGCGTCCGCCAGCACCGCGCTGATCCGCTCCAGCGTCGCGTCGTCCCGCTCCACCGGCCCGTACGTGCGCCCCTCCGCCGTGCTCCAGCGCCGGGCCACCGCCGCCGGGTCCTCGTCCAGCAGCAGCCCCGCCGCCTGCGCAGCCGCCCCCAGGGCCACCAGCTCCTGCGCCCGCGGCACCTGCACCGCCCGGCCCGACAGCCGCCGCACCGTCTCGCGCCACGCCGCGCCCTGCGCCCCGCCGCCGATGAGCAGCAGCGGCGCGTCGGGGTCGGCGTCCGGTCCTGAGACCTCCGCAAGCGCCGTCAGCAGCGCGTGCACCGCGCCGTCGTACGCGGCCTGGAGCACCTGCCCCGGGGTGGTGTCGTGGCGCAGCCCGTGGACGAGGCCGGAGGCGTGCGGCAGGTCCGGGGTGCGCTCGCCGTCCAGGAAGGGCAGCACGACGGCCGAGCCGCCGGGCCGTACCTCCTCGCGGGAGCGGCCGAGCAGCGCCGCGATCCGGTCCACGGCCTGCGTGCAGTTGAGGGTGCAGGCCAGCGGCAGCCAGTCGCCGCGCGCGTCGGCGAAGCCGGCGACGGTGCCGGTGGGGTCGGCGGGGCGGTGCCCGGAGACGGCGTAGACGGTGCCGGAGGTGCCCAGGCTGAGCACCGGCTGCCCGGCGGCCAGGCCCAGGCCCAGGGCGGCGGCCATGTTGTCGCCGGTGCCGGGCGCGACGAGCGCGCCGCGGGGAACGGGCAGGTCGTCGATGCGTACCGTACCGGCCGCCTCGCCCGGCCGCAGCACGCGCGGCAGCAGGTCGGGGGAGAGGCCGACGTGCGCCAGCGTCGCGGTGTCGTAGCCTTCCGCCGCGGCGTCCCACCAGCCGGTGCCCGAGGCGTCGCCGCGGTCGGTGACGGCCTCGCCGGTGAGCCGCTCGGTGAGGTAGTCGTGCGGCAGCCGGACGGCGGCGGTGGCCGCGGCGGAGTCCGGCTCCTGCTCGGTGAGCCAGGCCCACTTGGTGACGGTGAAGGAGGCGGCCGGCACGCTGCCGGTGCGCTCCGCCCAGCCCTTCGGCCCGCCCAGCTCCGCGACCAGCCGGTCGCGCTGCGCCGCGGAGCGCACGTCGTTCCAGAGCAGCGCGGGACGCACCGGCCGCCCGCCGGCGTCCAGCGTCACCAGCCCGTGCTGCTGCGCGCCGACCGCGACCGCCGCCGCCTCGCGCGCCGGCTCGCCGCAGGCGGCCAGCGCGGTGCCGAGCGCTTCCCACCACTGCTCCGGATCGCTCTCCCGACGGCCGCCGGTGCTGACGGCGTGCGCGGCCTGGCCGCGCGCCACCACCTGCCCGGTCTCGCTGTCGACGACCAGCGCCTTGGTGGACTGCGTCGAACTGTCGACGCCGATGACAAGGGGCCCCATGCTGCTGTCCTCCGCGACTCGTCGGCCGGCTCTTCCCTCCGACCCGGTCGGCATCCTATTTTGTAAAGCGGCCTTACGAAATAGATCCGCCGAAGGAGCCGCCATGTCGTTCACCCCGACCCCCGAGGACAAGTTCAGCTTCGGCCTGTGGACCGTCGGCTGGCAGGGTCGCGACCCCTTCGGCGACGCGACCCGCGCCCCGCTCGACCCGGTCGAGACCGTCACCGAGCTGGCCGAGCTGGGCGCGTACGGCGTCACCTTCCACGACGACGACCTCATCCCCTTCGGCGCCTCCGAGACCGAGCGCGAGTCCCACGTCAAGCGCTTCCGCCAGGCGCTCGACGCCACCGGGATGGCCGTCCCCGCGGCCACCACGAACCTCTTCACCCACCCCGTCTTCAAGGACGGCGCCTTCACCGCCAACGACCGCGACGTCCGCCGCTACGCGCTGCGCAAGACGATCCGCAACATCGACCTGGCGGTGGAGCTGGGGGCGACGGTCTACGTCGCCTGGGGCGGCCGTGAGGGCGCGGAGTCCGGGGCCGCCAAGGACGTGCGCGTCGCGCTCGACCGGATGAAGGAGGCGTTCGACCTCCTCGGCGAGTACATCACCGGGCAGGGCTACGACCTGCGCTTCGCCATCGAGCCGAAGCCCAACGAGCCGCGCGGCGACATCCTGCTGCCCACCGTCGGCCACGTGCTGGCCTTCATCGAGCGGCTGGAGCGCCCCGAGCTGTACGGCGTCAACCCCGAGGTCGGCCACGAGCAGATGGCCGGGCTCAACTTCCCGCACGGCATCGCCCAGGCGCTCTGGGCGGGCAAGCTGTTCCACATCGACCTCAACGGCCAGAACGGCATCAAGTACGACCAGGACCTGCGCTTCGGCGCCGGCGATGTGCGGGCCGCATTCTGGCTGGTGGACCTGCTGGAGACGGCCGGCTACGCGGGCCCGAAGACCTTCGACTTCAAGCCGCCGCGCACCGAGGACAAGGAGGGCGTGTGGGCGTCGGCCGCGGGCTGCATGCGCAACTACCTCATCCTCAAGGAGCGCGCCGCCGCCTTCCGCGCCGACCCAGCCGTGCAGGAGGCGCTGCGCGCCTCGCGCCTGGACCAGTTGGCGCAGCCCACCGCGGACGGCTCCGGCCTCGCCGGGCTGCTCGCCGACCGGGGCGCGTACGAGGACTTCGACCCGGAGGCGGCGGCGCAGCGCGGCATGGCCTTCGAGCACCTGGACCAGCTGGCGATGGACCACCTGCTGGGCGTCTGAGACACCCGGCCGCGTCTCCCGCGGCGCCGCGGGACCCCACGTCCCCCGCACCCCCGCCCAAGGGTATGCCGCTCCTCCGACAACGCCGGCCCACGCCGTACGGCACCGGCCGTACAGCCTGGCCGCACGATCAGGCGGCGCCGGCCGCGTACGGGGCCTCACGCGCCCGTACGCGGCCACCGCCACCGCTCTGACCGGCGGCGGAGTGTCGCAACCCTGTCACGACCCCGGCGGAGCCATCCCCTCCGCCCGCGCCGCGCGTGAAGCTGTGGCCATGAGCTACCCGCCGCCCGCAGACGCCCCGCCGCCGGACCAGACACCCCCGTTCGGCAGCACCCAGCACTGGCCTGCGCCGCCTCCGCCGCCCACCGTCCGGAACAAGAACAGGCGCTGGCTGGCGGTCGCCGCGGCGGCCGTGGTGCTCGTCGGCGGCGTCGGCGTGGCGTACGCGGTCGTCAGCGGCGGCGGCGACGATGAGGACGCGCCGTGCGCCTGCACGCCGCCGCCGAGCGAGAGCCCGTCCGCCAGCCCCGACGGCCCTCAGCTCCCCGAGGACATTCCGACCGAGCTGCTGCCTCCCGGCGTCGACCCCGAGGACCTGCCCAGCGGCCTGAACCCGGAGGACATCCCGACCGAGCTGCTGCCTCCCGGCGTCGACCTCGACGACCTGCCCAGCGGCCTCGACCTGGAGGACATCCCGACCGAGCTGCTGCCGGAGGACGTCTCCTAGGCGGCCGCCGTCCGCCGCGGCGCGCACCGCCGTAGGATCGATCATCATGACGACCCGGGCGGAGACCGTACGGCGTGCCGAGCGGCACGAGTTGACCTATCGCGGGCGCCGCCGGCGCTTCCTGCTGCTCCGCCCGGGGCCCGGCACCGGCACTGTCCCCGGCGTCGCTACCGGCCCTGCCCCGCTCGTCGTCGACCTCCACCCCAGCGGCCTGGGCCCCGCCGCCCAACTGCGCGGCAGCGGCCTCGGGGAGCTGGCCGCGCGCGGGTACGCCGTGGCGGCGCCGCAGGGGGCGCTGCCGTACCAGGGCGGCTGGGCCTGGTCGCTGCCCGGGGTGCCGCTGGCGGGGGAGGAGCGGATACGGGACGAGGCCGGAGACGTCGACGACGTCGCCTTCCTCGGTGTGCTGCTCGACACCCTCGACGGCATGCTCGCCCTCGACCCCGCCCGCCGCCACCTGGCCGGCTTCTCCGGCGGCGCCCGGCTCGCGAGTCACGCCGCCGTCGCCTTCGGCGACCGCCTCGCGTCGGTCGCCTGCGTCGGCGGCGTCCGGCGGCCGGGCGGCCCCGCCGACGCCGCCCCGCCGCTGCTCGCCGTCCACGGGCTGCTCGACGACACCAACCCGTACCACGGCGCGGCCGGCCCCCGCTGGGACGAGCCCGTGCCGGCCGCCGTCGCCCGCTGGGCCGCCGCCGCGGGCTGCGCGGCAGCGCCCGTACGGACCGAACCCGCGCCGGGTGTCACGGAGTCCCGCCACCGCGACGCCGCCGGGCGCGCGCCCGTACGCCTCGTCACCGTCGCCGCACTCGGCCACGCCTGGCCGGGCACCCCGGACCCGCTGCTCGGCGGGCACGCCAGCGGTACGGGCAGCGACGCGTACGACGCCTCGGCGGCCGTACGCCGCTTCTTCGCCGAGTTCGACGGACGCGGCGGGGACGGCGAGGCCGACGGGTTCGGCGAGGCCGACGGGATCGACGGCGAACGCGCCGCGCCCTGAGCCGGACGGCAGCCGCAGCCCCCGCCCGCTACAGCTCCCCGACCTCCGCCGCCGCCGGGTCCAGCACCCGCGCCAGGAACGTCCGCGTCCGCCGGTGCTGCGGGTTGCCGATCACCTGCTCCGGCACCCCCTGCTCCACGATGGTGCCCTCGTCCATGAACACCACCCGGTCCGCCACCTCCCGCGCGAAGCTCATCTCGTGCGTGACCACCAGCATCGTCATGCCGTCGTCCGCGAGGTGCCGCATCACCGCCAGCACGTCGCCGACCAGCTCAGGGTCGAGCGCCGAGGTGGGCTCGTCGAAGAGCATCAGCTCCGGCTCCATCGACAACGCCCGTGCGATGGCCACCCGTTGCTGCTGCCCGCCGGACAACTGCGCCGGATACGACTTCTCCTTGTCCGTCAGCCCCACCCGCACCAGGTTGTCCCGCGCGATCTTCTCCGCCTCCGACCGGCTGCGGCCGAGCACCCGGCGCTGGGCTATGGTCAGGTTGTCCAGCGCCGTCAGGTGCGGGAAGAGGTTGAACGACTGGAAGACCATGCCGATCCGGCGCCGCACCCGGTCGATGTCGCAGTCCGGGTCGGTGAGTTCCGTGCCGGCCACGGAGATCCGTCCGGCGCTCGGCTCCTCCAGCAGGTTCACGCAGCGCAGCAGCGTCGACTTGCCGGAGCCCGAGGGGCCGATGACGCACACCACCTCGCCGCGCGCGACGGTCAGGTCGATGCCGCGGAGCACCTCCAGGTCGCCGAAGGCCTTGTGCAGCCCCTCGACGCTGATGGCCGGCACGTCCGGGGCGGGCTTCTCCGCGGCCTTGTCCAACGTGGTCACCTGGCCTTCGCCGCCTTCGCCTCTAGCCGCCGGACGAGGTGCCCGAGGGGGATGGTGATGATGAGGTAGCACAGCCCCGCGACGAGGATCGGCGTCAGGCTCAGGTTGTCGTTGAGCGCGTCGCGCCCGAACTTCGTCAGCTCCTGCTCGTCCACCGTCAGCCCGAGCACGTAGACGAGCGACGAGTCCTTGGTGAGCAGGATCAGCTCGTTCGTCAGCGGCGGCAGGACGATCCGGAACGCCTGCGGGATCACGATCGTGACCATCGCCCGGGTCTGCGACATGCCCAGCGACCTGGCCGCCTCCAACTGCCCCTTCGGCACGGCCTGGATGCCCGCGCGGATGGTCTCGGCCATGTACGCGGCGCCGACCAGGCCGAGCGCGAGCATCGTGGTGACCAGCAGGTTGATGTTCACCTGGAAGGCCAGCGGCACGCCGTAGCCGAGGGCGATGAACACCAGCAGCGCCGGCACGCCGCGGAAGAGCTCGATGTACGCCGTCGCCAGCCACCGGTTCGGCGGCACCGACGACAGCTTCATCAGCGCCAGCAGCAGCCCGAGCGCCAGCCCGAAGGCGAAGCCGAGCGCCGTGTACGTGACGGTGTTGACCAGCGCGGTGGTGATGACGTCGGGGAACTGGTCCTGTGCGACGTCCAGGTTGAAGAACGCGTCCTTGACCTCGCCCCAGTCGGCGAGCAGGCCGACCGCTGCGGCTGCGGCGAGCAGCGCACCGTACTGCGCGCCGCGCGCCAGCTTCACCCGCTGACGGCGCGTCAGGGACCTGCCGGCGGGCTTTCCGCCGGGCTCGTCGGCGGGCTCGTTGCCGGGCGCTTTGGCGGGTTCTTTCACTGGGGCGCCTCGCCGAACCACTTCTTGTAGATCTTGTCGTAGGTGCCGTCTTCCTTCGCCTTCGCGAGGACGTCGTTGATCACCTTCAGGAGTTCCTTGTTGTCCTTGCCGACGCCGATGCCGTACTGCTCCCCGGTGTCGAACTCGGTGGAGACCTCGAAGTCCGGGCGGTCCTTGACCCAGTCGTAGAGCACGCCGTTGTCGTTGATCGCGGCCGGGATCTGCCCGCCCTCCAGCGCCTGCAACTGCAGCCCGAGGTCCTCGTAGTCCTTGACCTCGACGCCCTCGGCGTTGTCCTGCGCGTACATCTGGCCCGTGGTGTCCATCTGCACACCGAGGCGCTTGCCCTTCAGGGACTCGAGCGAGTCGAAGCCCGAGCCCTTCTTGGTCGCCAGCGCCTGGGTGGCCTCGAAGTACGGGTCGGAGAAGGCGAACTTCTTCTTCCGCTCCTCCGTGATGGTCATGCCGGCCGCGGACAGGTCGCACTTGTTGGAGGCGAACACCGCGCCGGACTCGATGCCTTCGAAGGGCGTGTCGATGACTTCCTGCTCGACGTCCAGTTCCTTCGCGACGAGATCCATCAGCTCGATGTCGAAGCCGACGATGTCGCCGCTCTTCTTGTCCTGGAACTCGAAGGGCTCGTACGGCAGTCCGGTGCAGTTGAGGAGCTTGCCGCTCTCGACGAGCGACACGTCGCCGCTCTGCCCGGACTTCTCGGTGCTGCTGCACCCGGCGAGGAGTACGGCCGCCGCGCCGATGGCTATGAGCGGCAGCGGGGGGCGGTACGACACGATGCCTCCTGGGCAGGTCGGCGCTGGTTGTGTGCTGCTGGAATGCGCATCCTGCCACCGGTCTACGCGCGTGTCGCCGCTCCGGTCATTGCGAGCATGTAACGGAGGCGTGCACATGATCCGTAACGCTCCCTATGGGAGGGGTTGTGCGGGGGGCGGACCGGTGTAACGGCCGCTCGGGCGCATGCGCAGGGGGCGCTCGGCGTACTCCTCCAGCGCATGCGCGATCCAGCCGGCCGTGCGCGCCACCGCGAACACCGTCTCGCCCGCCTCCGCCGGCATGTCCGCCGACACCGACAGCACGGCCAGTGCCAGGTCGACGTTCGGCCGCACGGACACGTGCCGGGCGGTGATCGCGGCGACCTCGCGGGCGGCGGCCAGCGCCGCCGCGGCCCGCGGGATCCCGTCCAGCAGCGCGAACAGCGCCTCGGCGCGCGGGTCCGCGCCCGGATACAGCCGGTGCCCCAGGCCCGGGACGCGGCGGCCGGCGCGCAGGTGGTCGGAGACCACGGCGGCGGCGCTGCCGCGCGCCAGCGCCTCGGCGAGCATGCGGTGCGCGAGTCCGCTCGCGGCGCCGTGCAGCGGGCCGTCGAGGGCGCCGAGGCCGGTGGTGACGACGGCGTACGGGTGGGCGCGGGCGGAGGCGGCGACGCGGGTGGCGAGGGTGGAGGCGGCCAGATCGTGGTCGATGAGCAGGGTGAGCGCGGTGTCCAGGCAGCGCAGGGACGCGGCGTCGGGCGGCAGCGCCGTCAGCCGCGCCCACAGCCGGCGGGCCACGGAAGCGGACGGGGCGTGCGCGGGGCCGGCCAGCGGGAGCGCGGTGGCCATGGTGGCGACCAGGCCGCGGGCGGTGGCGCGGACGGCGTCCGCGGCGAGGTCGAAGCGCAGCGGGTCGGCCGCGGCGGCGGCGACCGCGGCGGCGCGCAGCCGGTCGACGGGCCCGGCGTGGGCGGGCAGAGCGGCGACGGCGGCGGTGGCGGCGGCCAGCAGCTCGGGCGGGGCGGCGAAGGTGGCGCTGGGGGTGAGCCGGCCGGTCCACAGCCAGTCGGCGACCTCCTCGTAGCCGTACGCGGCGGCCAGCGCGGTGGCGTCGACGCCGCGGAAGAAATAGCGGTCGCGCTCGATCAGCGTGATGCCCGTACGGACCGGGGTACCCGCCGGGGTGTCGCCGTCCTCCGCGACGGCGGGGGTGGCGTGCGGGCGGCGGTGGCGGCGGGCGAGCGCGTCGACCTCGCGGGCGTCGAACCGGCTGCCCCGGCCCCCCGGCGCCCTGTGGCTGCTGAGGAGGCCGCGGCTGACGTAGGCGTAGACGGTCTCGGGCTTCACGCCCAGCCGCTCGGCGGCCTCGCGCGTGGTCAGCTCGTCCATCGTCTCCTCGCCCCTCTTGTATTGATCCAATCAAGGTTGACAGACATTTAATCAAGGGTGGACAGTCGAATCAATATCGGAGAGAGGAAGACCGGCATGGCCAGACCACAGGCCGACGCCCCGGCCCCCGCCCCGCGGGGGCTCAGCGGCGTCGTCGTCACCGAGACCCGGCTGGGCGACGTACGCGGACGCGAAGGCTTCTACCACTACCGCCAGTACTCCGCGGTGGACCTCGCCCGCGAGCGCACCTTCGAGGACGTCTGGTACCTGATGTCCGAGGGCGAACTGCCCGACGCCGCGCAGCGCGCCGCTTTCACCGCGCGCACCGCCGAGCTGCGCCACCTGCCCGACGACCTGCGCGACGCGCTGCCCGGCATCGCCCGCTCCAGCGTCCTCGCGGGCCCGCTCGCCGGGCTGCGCACCGCGCTCTCCCAGGCCGGCGCGGCGGCGGACTTCCGGCCGCTGTACGACCTGACGCCGGCGCGGCGCCGCGAGAACGCGCTCGCCGCGTGCGCGATGGTGCCCACGCTGCTGACCGCGCTGCACCGCATCGGCCAGGGGCAGGAGCCCGTCGAGCCGCGCGACGACCTGCCGTACGCGGCCAACTACCTGTACATGCTCACCGGCGAGGAGCCCACCCCCGCCCGCGCGCGGGCGATCGAGGCTTACCTGATCTCCACCGTCGACCACGGCTTCAACGCCTCCACCTTCACCGCCCGCACCATCGCCTCGACCGGCGCGGACCTGGCCGCGTGCCTCGTCGGCGCGATCGGCGCGCTGTCCGGCCCACTGCACGGCGGCGCCCCGAGCCGTGCCCTGGACACGCTCGACGCCATCGGCACGCCGGACCGCATCGACCCGTGGATCCGGGAACGGGTGCTGGCGGGCGAGCGGATCATGGGCTTCGGGCATGCGGTCTACCGCACGGAGGACCCGCGCTCGCGGCTGCTGCGCGGGTTCGCGGAGTCGTTCGGCGGGCCGCTGGTGGAGTTCGCGGTCGAAGTGGAGCGGCGGGTGGTGGAGATACTCGCGGAGCTGAAGCCGGGCCGGGAGCTGCACACGAACGTGGAGTTCTACGCGGGCGTGGTGATGGAGCAGTGCGGGCTGCCGCGGGAGATGTTCACGCCGACGTTCGCCTCGGCGCGGGTGGTGGGCTGGAGCGCGAACATCCTGGAGCAGGCGGAGGACCCCAAGATCATCCGCCCGGCGGCCCGTTACGTGGGTCCGCCCCCGCCGCAGCCGATCCCGCGGGCGGCCTGAGGGACGGGCGCACGGCGGGGGCGCTGGGCCCCGGCGGCTGCACGGCCCCGGCGGCTCCGGGGCCGGGGCGGAGGTCAGCCGGCGAGGAAATCCCGTACCTCGGCCAGGAGCAGGTCGCGGCCGAAGGCCGGGCGCTCCAGGTGGAGGTAGTGCGACGCGTCGGGCAGGGTGCGCACTCGGGCCTCCGCGGCACGGGAGAGGTGCCGGCCGAACCGCTCGGCATCCTCGGGCCGGGACCAGAAGTCGTCCCCGCCGCGGAGCACGAGGGTCCGGGCGCGGATGAGGCCGGCGTCGTAGAACTGCCGTCCCTGCGCGAGGTAGAAGGCGTCGACCAGCGGCCCGGTCGGGTTGCGGAAGCCGGGCGGTGCGGGGGTGTCGGCCGGGGGGCCGTGGCGGAGCGCGGCCTCGCGGTACGCGGCCCGTACCGCAGGGTCGCGGCGCACGTCGGCGTCCTCGCCGGCGGGCAGCCCGGTGTCCCAGCGGGCGGTCAGAGAGTCGGCCGTGACCGCGCGCCAGCCGGGCTGGAGGCGCGGCTCGCCGGGGCGGCCGGGATCCTCGAGCTCGCCCTGCAGAGGCCAGTCGCTCGTGCCCGAGTAGAGGGTGTTGAGCACGACGAGGTCGGTGATCCGGTCGGCGTGCAGCGCGGCGTACATCCCCAGCCAGTGCCCGCCGGTCGCCCAGCCGAGCGCGGCGAGCCGCCTGGAGCGGTGCAGGCGGCGGAGGAAGGTGACGACCGTGCCGATGTCGGCGACGGCCTCGTCGGAGCGGACCTGCGGCTCGGCGTCGGCGGCGGGGGTGCTCATGCCGGGCGGGAGGTCTGAGCGGCCGAAGCCGCGCAGGTCCATGACGTAGACGGGACGGCCGGTCGCCCGCACGAGGTCGGCCGCGAGCGAGCCGCCGGGCACGGGGAGGTCGAACGCGGACGTGCCGTCGGGCCGCGCGCCGTGCACGAGGAGCAGGGGCGCCCTGCGGCGGGGCGGGTGGGGGGCGGTGACCTCACGGACGAAGATGCGGACGCCGTCCGCACCGCGCGTCGTGAAGTCCCGGCGTACGAGGCCGTCGTCGTATCCGTGGACGGCCGTGGTCTGCTCGGCGGCGCTCGTACGGCGGGAGGCGGCGGCCGCGTAGGGGGTCGCCGTCGCGGCGAGTCCGCCGGTGACGCCGGCGGTGGTGCTCAGGAAGTGTCGTCTGCGCATGCCGGTGACCGTAGGCGCGGCCGGTGAGACGAACAATCTATCTCTGTGTGTCAACTGATCGATGCTGCTTATAACCTGAGCTCATGGAGCTGCGCCAGTTGCGATACTTCGTCGCCGTCGCCGAGGAGCTGCACTTCGGCCGGGCCGCCGGCAGGCTGGGCATCGCCCAGTCCGCCCTGTCCCAGCAGATCCGGCGGCTGGAGACCGACCTGGGCGTGGAACTGCTGACCCGTAACCGCCGGCGGGTCGTGCTGAGCCCGGCGGGGGCGGCGTTCCTGCCGGAGGCGCGGGAGACGGTCGCCCGCGCCGCACACGCGGTGCGCGTGGCGCAGCGCACGGCGGCGGGCGAACTCGGGCGGCTCGCGCTGGGGTTCGTCGGCTCGGCGACCGACGAGCTGCTGCCCCGCGCGATGCCCGCCCTGCGGGCGCGCCACCCCGGCCTGGACGTCACCCTGCGCGAGCTGACCAGCTCCGAGCAGGTCGCCGCGCTCACCCGCGGAGAGCTGGACCTCGGGCTCCTCCGCCCGCCGTCGCCGCTGCCCTCCGGCCTGCGCACCCGGCTGCTTACGCGGGAGCCGCTGGTCGCCGCGCTCCCCGCGGACCACCGCCTCGCCAGGGCATCCCGTCTCACGCCCGCGGATCTGCGGGGCGAGCCCATCGTCCGTTTCCCGCGGGAGAAGGGCGCGTGGATGTACGACCTCATCACCGATTACTGCCGCGGCGACGGCGGCCGGCCGCCCGACGTGGCGCAGGAGGCGGTGATGATGCAGACGATCACCGCCCTGGTGGCGGCGGGCACGGGAATCTCCCTGGTCCCCGCCTCGCAGCGGTCCCTGGCCCGCCCGGGGGTGGTGTTCCGCCCGCTGGCGGCGGCACCGCGGCTGGACCTGGTGGCCGCCTGGCCGCACGCCCACCCGAACCCGGCCCGCGCGGCGGCTGTGGAGGTGCTGTCCGCGGTCGCGCCGCGGGCGGGAGCGGCGGCGCCGGGTGGGGCGCGGCCGGGGAGCTGACCGGGAGGGTCGGGGGCGGAGTGCGGGAGGCCGCTGTACGGCGGCCGGGCTTGGCGGCGTCCGGCGCGCGGCGGTGCTGCGGTGCCGGGCGCGGGACAACGACCCTGCCCACCCCGCGTCTTACGGCCATGCCCCACGCCGAAGGCGGCTGTGTGCCCGCCTGCGGCGTGGGTCAGACCTCTTCCAGCACCGTCGCAAGCGCCGCCGCCGGGTCCGGGGCCGGAGGGCCTGCCGGGGTCCAGGCGGTGCCCTCCTTGCGGTACGGCCACCAGCGGCCGTCGCGGCCGTAGCGGAGCTGCGCGCCCGTGCCCACCGCCGTCCAGCGGCTGCCCGTCGCGCGCAGGCGCGGGCGGCTGCCCGGCTCCCAGGCGGCGGCCAACTGGTCCGTGGCGCGGGCCAGGGCCGCCGGGTCCGGCGTCCAGTCGTCCTCCAGCACCGCCAGGCCCGCGGCGCCGCCGTGGCGCCAGGCCCGTACCGCACGCTCCATCCCGCGCCGGTCGCGCCCGCTGCCGCGGGCCAGCCGGACGGCAATGCGCGCCGTCAGCCCGCCCGCCGCGGACTCCGCGGCCCCGGCTCCGGCCGCCGGGCCGCCGCCGGGCGCGGACCAGTGCGTGGCTCCCGCCGCCTCGCCGGCCTGCGGCCCCGCACCGTCCGCGGCCCCGGCCGCCGGACCCCCGCCTGGCCCCGGCGGCTTCGCGGCCGTCGCCGCCATCCGTACCGCGTCCTGCGACACCGTCAGCTCCCGCGGCGGCGGCGTGCGCGCGTGGTCCGGCGCCAGGGCGTCGGCCAGCAGCCGGCGGGCCCGCACCGCCGTGTCCGCCACCAGGAACTCCAGCGCCGCCACGTCCAGCCCCGCCGCCGGCTCCGCACCGCCGGTGAGCACCGGGGGCGTACCCGCCCGGGCCACCGGTCCCGGCACAGGCGGCAGCGGGGGCAGCGATGCCGCCGCCGCGTACGCCTCGTCGGCGCCTACGCCCGGCGCCTCCGCGGAATCCGCGTCCCCCGCGGAACCCCGCGCCGCGCTCCGCTCCTGCAGGTCCGCCAGCAGCCGCGTCTCGCCCCGCCCCCGCATCAGCAGCAGTACGAACGGGTCCGCGTCCAGCAGCCGCGCCACCAGGTAACTCAGCGCCGCCGTGTGCTCGCAGTGGTCCCACTCGCCGCAGCCGCACTCCGGCTGCAGGTCACCGATCCCCGGCAGCAGCGACACCCCCGCCGCCGCCGCGTCCTCGTCCAGCTCCGGCGGCATGTCCCGGTCCAGCAGCGCCGCGATGTGGCCGGCGCGGTCCGCGATGGTGTCCAGCAGCCGCTCCCAGTCGGCGTCGTCGAGCTGCTGCACCAGCACGTCCGTACGGTATGCCGTACGGTCCGCGCCCAGCACCCGCGCCGTGATCCGTCCCGGCCGCACCGCCACGGCGCCCACCGCGCCCGCGCGCGCGTGCCTGCGCCCGCGGCGCAGCAGCGTGGCGTCGAGCACCGTGTCCTCCAGCGCCTGCTGCCAGGCCCGCCCCCACCACGTACGGGCGAACCCGTGGCCCTGGCTCGGCGGCAGCGCCTCGAAAGTCAGCTCCTCCTGCTCCGTCATCACTCGCCCCCTCGCGGCCCGGCCAGCCGGACCAGCTCCGCCAGTTGATCGTCGGACAGTTCGGTGACCGCGGCCTCGCCGGCGCCGCCGAGGACGGAGTCCGCGAGGCCCTGCTTGTGCCGCAGCATCTGCGCGATGCGGTCCTCGATCGTGCCCTCGGCGACGAGCCGGTGGACCTGCACCGGCTGCGTCTGCCCGATGCGGTACGCGCGGTCGGTGGCCTGCGCCTCGACGGCGGGGTTCCACCAGCGGTCGTAGTGCACGACATGGCCGGCGCGGGTGAGGTTGAGGCCGGTGCCCGCGGCCTTCAGCGAGAGCAGGAAGACCGGCGGGGCCTCGTCCGGGGGACAGTCCTGGAAGCGCCGCACCAGCTCCTCGCGCTCCGGCACCGGCGTGCCGCCGTACAGCAGTTGGACGGGGACGCCGCGCGCCGCGAGATGCGTCCGGAGCAGCCGGGCCATCTGCACGTACTGGGTGAAGACCAGCACGCCGGCACCCTCGGCGAGGATCACCTCAAGCAGCTCGTCGAGGAGTTCGAGCTTCCCCGAGCGGCCGGCGATGCGCGGGCCGTCCTCCTTCAGATACTGCGCCGGGTGGTTGCAGATCTGCTTCAGCGCGGTCATCAGCTTCAGGATCAGCCCGCGTCTGGTCATGGCGTCCGCCCCGGCGATCGCCGCGAGCGTCTCGCGCACCACCGCCTCGTACAGCCCCGCCTGTTCTGCCGTCAGCGCCACCGCCCGGTCGGTTTCGGTCTTGCGCGGCAGCTCCGGCGCGATGCCCGGGTCGGACTTGCGGCGGCGCAGCAGGAAGGGGCGGACGAGCCGGGCGAGCCGCTCGGCGGCGCCGGCGTCCGTGCCGGCTTCGGCCTCGCTCCCGCCCGCCCAGGCTGGTCCGTTCCCGCCCGCCCACCCTGATTCCGCCGCGTCTGCGTAGCGCGTACGGAAGCGGCGCAGCGGGCCGAGCAGTCCGGGGGTCGTCCAGTCGAGGATCGCCCACAGCTCGGAGAGGTTGTTCTCCACCGGCGTGCCGGTCAGCGCGACGCGCGCGCGGGACGGGATGGTGCGCAGCGCCTTCGCGGTCGCCGAGAAGGGGTTCTTGAC
Organism: Streptomyces sp. CNP082; assembly: GCF_059570535.1. NCBI lineage: Bacteria > Bacillati > Actinomycetota > Actinomycetes > Kitasatosporales > Streptomycetaceae > Streptomyces > Streptomyces sp. CNP082. Next base: position 51,542 of record NZ_JCANSZ010000001.1, on the reverse strand, counting down.
GTGCTGCGCCTCGTCGGCGACGACGAGCGACCAGCCCTCCTGCGCCAGCCGCTCGGCGTCGAGCCGCATCGTCCCGTACGTCGTCAGCACGAACCCGCCGTCCGCCAGCGCCGCCAGCGACCGCCCGCCGCCATGGAACCGGCGCACCGGCGTGCCGGGCGCGAAGCGCTCGATCTCCCGCTGCCAGTTGCCCAGCAGCGAAGCCGGGCAGACCACCAGCGTCGGGCCCGCGGTCTCGCCCTGCTCCTGCCGGTCCAGGTGCAGCGCGATGAGCGTGATGGTCTTGCCCAGGCCCATGTCGTCGGCCAGGCAGCCGCCGAGGCCGAGCGAGGTCATACGGCGCAGCCAGCCGAGCCCGCGCAACTGGTAGTCGCGCAGCGTCGCGGCCAGGGCCGCCGGCGGGGCCGTCGGCTCGCTCTGCGCCTCGGGGTCCGCGATGCGCTTGCGCAGCGCGTCGAGCCAGCCGCTCGCGGCGACCCGGACCCGCCCGCCGGGCACGGCCGGGTCGTCGACCTCGCCGGTCAGCGCGGCGCCGAGGGCGTCGACGGGGGTCAGGTCGGCGTCCTTGCGGTCCAGCGCGCGGCGCACGGACTCGGGGTCGACCAGCACCCAGCGGTCGCGCAGCCGCACCACCGGGCGGGCGGCCTCCGCGAGCCGGTCCAGTTCGGCGCGGGTGAGTTCCACGTCGCCGACCGCGTAGCGCCAGCCGAACGCGACGAGGGCGTCGGCGGACAGGTAGGACGGGCCGGGGCGCCGGCCGTCCGGGTCGTCGGGGGGACCGACGACGGCGCGGGCGGTGAGGTGGCGGGTCAGGTCGCGGGGCCAGTGGACCTCGACGCCGGCCGCCGCCAGGCCCCGGGCACCGGGGCCGAGGAGCGCGGCGAGGTCGTCGTCGCCAAGGTCCACGGCGTCGGGCACGGCCGCCGAGAGCAGCGGGGAGAGCGCGTCCCAGGCGTGGGCGGCGCGGCGCAGCGTGAGCAGGGCCTGCATGCGGGCGCCGGGGCCGAAGTGGGCCGCGGTGCCGGCCCAGACGTCAGCGGCGTCGGCGAGGAGGGTGGCATCGGCGGTGCCGTGCAGTTGCACGACGGCGCGGAAGGCGGGGCGGGCGCCGGTGGTGTCCATGTCGATGCGCAGCGAGACCCGTACCCCCGCGTCGTGCCCGGCGGCGACGTCGTCGGCCCAGGCGCGCTGCTCGGGGACGTGCCGCGGCTCCGGCGCGGCGAACGCCCGCCCGCCGGTGGCGAGCACGGCGGCGGGGGAGCGCGGCAGGCCGTCGGCGACGGCGTCGAGGAAGGTGCGCAGCAGGTGCTCGGGGTCGGGGAGGAGCACGGGTGCGCCGGCGTGCGCCGGCTGTGCGCCGTATGCTCCGGGGCGAGCCTCGGGCCTCGGACCGCCGTCCGGCTCGTACGGGCCGAAGGCCCCCGCGCCGTGCGAGCCTGCCCCGGCCGCCGGCAGCGGCGCCGCGTGTGCCTCCGGCGGCATCGCCGCCGCCAGCTCCCGCAGGTCCCGTACGTCGTCCTCGCCCAGCGGCCCGCAGCGCCAGGCGTCGTACGCGCCCTCGCTCAGCCCCGGCAGCAGCTTGCCGCGGGCGGCGAGGCGCAGCGCCAGCAGCGCGGCCGTGCCCCAGAACACGGCGGCCGGGTGCACGCCGTGCGCGCCGGCAGCGTGTGCCGCCCGGGCGCGGGTGAGCACGGGCACGGCGTCCGCGGCGGACAGCAGCAGCGCCGGCACCTCGCGGGTGCCGCCGCCGGGGACGGCGACGGTCAGCTCGGCGCGGGTGCCGCGCGGGTGGCCGGGCGGGCCGGCGTCGGCCCCCTCGCCGACGGCTTCACCGGCGGCTTCAGCGGCAGCTTCGCCGACAGCTTCGCCGGCAGTGGGGTCGTGGTCGGGGGCCGGGAGCCAGAAGGCCATCCGGCCCGTGCGGGCGGGGTCGGCGGGGAGGAAAAGGGCGGCGCAGCGGGAGAGCGGGGGAAGGGCGGTCACGTACGGACGCACTCCTCAAGTTTGACTACCGGGCGGTCGAGGGTACCCCAGGCGTCGCGGCGGCGGACGCCGCCGCGGAGTGATCAACTTCACTTTTCCGGGTGCGGTGCCGCGGGGGGTGTATCTGGCACTACCTTGTGCCGGGTGGATTGCACCCGGGCGTTCCGGGTGCTGACGTCACCGCGCCGAGCTGCCCGGTTCCGTAGCGTCGAGGTCCTCGAACGAGAGAGACCGGAGGCGCCATGCCGCAGGCCGCTGTCAAGCCGACCACCAAGAGGTCGGCGACCGCCAGGAGTTCGGAGTTCACGCCGCTGCTGCGGGAGGTGAAGGCCGCCGGCCTGCTGCGCAGGCGCTACGGCTGGTACGTCCGCGGCACCGTGATGACGCTGCTGGCGCTCGCCGCGACCGGAGTCGGTATCCACCTCGTCGGGAACAGCTGGTGGGTGCTTTTCCTCGCGGTGCCGGCGGCGGTCTTCTCCACCCGCGCCTGCTTCCTCGGCCACGACGCCGGCCACGCGCAGATAGCCTCGACCCGGCGGGCGAACGGGCTGATGGGCCTGCTCGGCGGCAACCTGCTGATAGGCATGAGCCGCAACTGGTGGAACGACAAGCACAATCGCCACCACGCCAACCCCAACCACGTCGAGAAGGACCCGGACGTCGGCGTCGGCGTCCTGGTCTGGACCCAGCGCCAGGCCGCGGTGCGCGAGGGCTTCTCCCGCTGGTTCACCCGCAACCAGGCGCGGCTGTTCTTCCCGCTGCTGCTCCTCGAGGGCATCAACCTGAAGGTGTCGAGCTGGCGCGATCTGCGCCGCCAGAAGCCGGGCGAGCGCTGGGTCGAGGGCCTGCTGCTGGCCGCCCACCTCGCGGGGTACGCCGCCGTGCTGCTGACCGCCATGTCGCCCGGCAAGGCGGTGGTCTTCGCCCTGGTGCAGCACGCCGTCTTCGGCCTGCACCTGGGGATGTGCTTCGCGCCCAACCACAAGGGCATGGAGATGCTGGACTCCGGCGCCGACCTGGGCCACCTGCGCAAGCAGGTGCTGACCTCGCGGAACGTACGCGGCGGGGTCGTCACCGACTGGCTCATGGGCGGCCTGAACTACCAGATAGAGCACCACCTCTTCCCCAGCATGCCCCGCCCCCACCTGCGCCGGGTCCAGCCGCTGGTCCGCGCGCACTGCGCGGCGCTCGGGGTGCCGTACGTGGAGACCAGCGCCTACGAGTCGTACCGCCAGGCCCTGGCCCACATGCACGAGGTCGGCGAGCCGCTGCGCACCCCCGCCGCCCCGTAGGCGCCGCCGCCCTCTCCTCCTCTTCCTCTCCCCGGCCCGGGACGGGCGCACCTCCCGTCCCGTAATGGGTCCCTCATCCACATGTATGACGCCCTTCGGTCCCGGTCATGGGATAAAGGAACCGGGGGAGCGGCGCGGCCGTTCCCCAGTCGAGGGCGGTGTGCCGCCGCTGTAGGAGGCAGGAAGATGTCGAATCGAGGGAAGGTCGCGGCCGGCGGGGTGGCGGTCGGCTTGCTGCTGTGGTGGCTGACGTCGTTCTGGATCGCCGTGCTGGTGATCGTCGGTGTGCCGGTGGCCGCCTATCTGGCTCTCGACCCCGGGCAGCGCCGCAGGCTCAAGAGGGTGACACGCAAGGAGCTCGGTCGCTGACCGTGCGCCCCCCGTGCGGAGGTACGTGACCGAGGGGCACATGCCGCAACAAATGTGCCAGAGACGTGCCTCCTGGGGCGCCATCTGATCGATCGAGGGCTTGACTCTGTCAAATTCGGTCAGGTTTGGCATGCGCCCCGGTCGTGCGCCCCCAACCGGACTAGCGTCCCTGAGACATGGGACACCTCGACCACGCAGCCTACGGGTGGCTGACACCCGTCCTCTCGTACGCGATGGCGTGCATCGGCATCGCGCTCGGGCTGCGCTGCACCGTCCTGGCGCTGGCGGCCCCCACCGCCCGCTCCCGGCGCAACTGGCTGATCATCGCCGCGTCCGCGATCGGCACCGGCATCTGGACGATGCACTTCATCGCCATGCTGGGCTTCAGCGTCAGCGGTACCGAGGTCCGCTACGACATCTCCCGCACCGTCCTCAGCCTCGTCGCCGCCATGTCCGTCGCCGGAGCCGGCGTCTTCGCCCTCGGCCACGGCAGTGCCCGCGTTCCCGCCCTGCTGGCCGCCGGCCTCGCCACCGGCCTCGGCGTGGTCGCCATGCACGTCATCGGGATGTCCGCCGTACGCCTGCACGGCTCCATCGGCTACGACCTCCGGGGCGCGGCCCTCTCCGCCCTGCTCGCGGTCGCCACCGCGACCGCGGCGCTGTGGGCCGCGCTCAACGTCCGCTCCCCGCTTGCCATGGGCGTCGCCTCCCTCGTCATAGGGGCGGCGGTCACCAGCATGCACTACACCGGGATGGCCGCCGTGTCCGTGACCGTCACACCCTCGTCCGAGGCCCTGGCCGGGGCCACCGCCACCCAGTTCGTCTTCCCGCTGACCGTGGGACTCGGCTCGTACCTCTTCCTCACCTCCGCGTTCGTCGCGCTCACGCCGACCGCCGCGGAACGCGCCGCCACCGTTTCCGCCCAGCGCCTGACCCGAGCGCCCGGCGCGGTCTAGCAGGCCGCACCGCTCCCGCACGCCGGCCGGACGGACCCCGCGGGGCGGGCCGGTCCCCGCAAACCGATACGAGGTGGCCATGCGAACCCCGGACAGCAACCCGCCGAGCGGCCCCTCCGGTACGCGGCCCGCGCCCCCGGACGCCGACGGGCCCGGCCGGCCGCCCGGCGCCTGGGAGCGGGCGTACCCGCCGGAGCGCGCCGGGGATCCGGAGGGCTCCGGAGGTTTGGATGAGACCGGTGCACAGAAGACGCCGGTGCCGCGCAACCGCGGGCGCCGGCGGCTCGGGCCCCGTACCGTACGCGCGCGTGTCATCTGCCTGCTGACCGTGCCGGTCGTCTCGCTGATCGCACTGTGGGGCAACGCCACCGTCGACACCGCCCAGGACGTCTCCCGGCTGCACCGTGCCGAAGAGATCGAGACCCAGGTGCGGCAGCCGCTCGCCGCCGCCGTCGCGGCCCTGCAGGACGAACGGCGGGCCGCCGCACGCTACCTCGCCGGCCCCGCCGACGACCGCCGCGGCGCCTACGGCGCGGCGGCCACCCGCACCGACCGGGCCGTCGACCGGCTGCGCCTCGGCGGCGGCCACAGCGTCGCGGTGGGCGTGGACCTGCCCGGGGGCGTCGTCCGGCGGCTCGACGGCTTCGTCGCGGGTACGGAGTCGCTGGGCCGGCTGCGTACCGCGGTGGAGGCCCGTACGACGGACTGGTCACGGACGTACGCGCGGTACACCGGGGCCGTCGACCGCGCTTTCGGCGTCCTCGGCGCGCTGACGGGCGTCGAGAGCGCCGAGACGGCGTCCGAGGACCGGGTGGTCCTGGAGTTCGGCCGGGCCGGCGAGATGCTCGCGCGCGAGGACGCGCTGCTGGCCGCCGGGCAGGTGCGCGGGTCGCTCAGCGCCGCGCACCGCCGTGCCTTCGCCGACGCCGCGTCCGCCCGCGCCGTGCTGGAGCAGGGTTCGGCCGCCGACCTCGGCGGCGGTGAGGCGGCGGTGTGGCGGCAGGCCCGCGAGAGCGAGGCGTACCGTACGCTCGCCGACCTGGAGGAGGCCGTGCGGGAAGCGGACTCCGGCACCGCCGCCGTCGCCGCCGCTCCCGCGCGGGCATGGGAGGAGCCGTACGAGGAGGTGGCCGGCGCCTTCCGCGGCGTCGGACGGGAGTACGCCGCCGACGCCGGCCGCACCGACCCCGTCGCCGACGGCGTCCTCACCGCCTCCGGCGCCGCGGCGGTCCTGGGCCTGGCAGCCGTGGCCGCGGCGCTCCTCATCTCCGTACGGATAGGCCGCGGGCTCATCGTCGAACTCGTCGCCCTGCGCGACTCCGCGCTCGCACTCGCCCGCCGCAAGCTGCCGGACGCGATGCGCAGGCTGCGCGCCGGACAGGAGATCGACATCGCCGGCGAGGCACCCCGGGGGGACCCGGGCGAGGACGAGATGTCCCAGGTCGGCGAGGCCCTGACCACCGTGCACCGGGCGGCGCTGCACGCCGCCGTCGAGCGGGCCGAGCTGGCGAACGGCATCTCCGGGGTGTTCGTCAACCTCGCCCGGCGCAGCCAGGTGCTCGTCCACCGCCAACTCGCCCTGCTGGACAGCATGGAGCGGCGCGCCGAGGACCCCGAGGAACTGGACGACCTCTTCCGGCTCGACCACCTCACCACCCGGATGCGGCGCCACGCCGAGAGCCTGATCATCCTCTCCGGCGCTGCCCCCGGCCGCGCGTGGCGCATGCCCGTCCTGCTGCAGAGCGTGGTGCGGGCCGCGGTCTCCGAGGTGGAGGACTACACGCGGGTCGAGGTGCGGGCGCTGTCGGACGTGGCGGTGGTGGGCGCGGCCGTGGCCGACCTGACGCACCTGCTGGCGGAACTGGTGGAGAACGCCGCGCAGTTCTCGCCGCCGCACACCAAGGTGCGGGTGTACGGCGAGCAGGTCGGCAACGGCTACGCGATCGAGGTCGAGGACCGCGGGCTGGGCATGGGCACGGACGCGCTGACCGCGGCGAACCGGCGGATACGGCAGTCGGAGGCGCTGGACCTGTTCGACAGCGACCGGCTGGGCCTGTTCGTCGTGAGCCGGCTGGCGGCGCGGCACGGGATCCAGGTCAGCCTGCGGAAGTCGGCGTACGGGGGGACGACGGTGGTGGTGCTGCTGCCCACGGCGCTGCTGCAGGCGCCGGGGGAGGGGGCGGTGGAGCCGGGGGGCGGGGCCCGGGGGGCGGCGGCGCGGCCGTTCCCGGGGGGGTCGGTTTCGGGGGTGCCGGGTGCTTCTGGCGGGGGCAGTGGTTCTGAGGGGGCGGGGCTGCCGGGTGGTTCGGAGGCGGCGGGGTTGCCGCGTGGGGCTGATGTTCCGGGGGTAGGAGCGTTGTCGGGGGTGGCTGGGGTGCCTGGGGGGCCTGTGGGGCCTGTGGGGCCTTCGCGGGGCGGATTGGACGGGGGCGGCGCCGGCGCGCACGCCGCGGAGAACGGGGCGGGTGTGGCGGAGAACGGGCTGCCGGAGCGGCGGGCCGGGCGGGCGCTGCCGGGGCCGTGGAGCACGGGTGCCGGGCCCGGGGCGCCGGCCGGACAGGCCGCGGGGGAGCGGCCGGTGCCGGCGTCGCGGGAGGACGTGGTTCTGCTGCGGGCCCGGCTCGGCGTGGATCCGGCGGGTGGTACGGCGGACGGGGTGGACGGCGGTGCAGGGTCCGGGGGCGGCGCGGGGGCGGCCCGGGGCGGTCGGGCGGTGGACGGGGGGCCCGGGGACGGGTCCGGGACGTACGCGGGGCGCGCCGGGCAGGAGGCGGCTGCCGTCCAGTCGCGGGGAAACGTCACAGAGCTGCCCGTGCGCGTACGGCAGGCGAGCATGGCGCCGCAGTTGCGGCTGCAGCCGGACTCCGGCGGCGCCGCGGACGCGGAGGACGACGCGGACGACGCGGACGACGCCGCGGACACCGGCGGGAGGGACGCCGGCCCGCAGGGGGAGACCGGCCCCGCGGGCACCCCCGCACCGCGGCAGCGCACGCCCGAGGAGGCGCGCGCACGCATGGCCGCGTACCGCAGCGGCTGGTTACGCGGCGGCGGTCGCCCACCGGGCCGCCCCTGTGACGGCGAACCGGGCGGCGAGCGCCGGGAGCCGGACGAGACCGCGCACACGTCGAAGGAAGGAGATCGCCCATGATCGAGCCGGACACCGTGCACACGCAGAGAACCGGGGGACTCGACTGGGTGCTGGACGACCTCGTCAGGCGAGTCGCCGACGTGCGCCACGCCGTGGTGCTCTCCGGTGACGGCCTGGCGGTCGGCAACTCGAAGACCCTCTCCCGCGAGGACGCCGAGCACCTGGCGGCGGTCGCGTCCGGCTTCCACAGCCTCGCCAAGGGCGCCGGGCGGCACTTCCGCGCCGGCGGCGTACGGCAGACGGTGGTCGAGATGGACGACGGCTTCCTCTTCGTGGCCGCCGCCGGGGACGGCACCTGTCTCGCCGTCCTCAGCGCCGCGACGGCGGACATGGGGCTCGTCGCGTACGAGATGGCCCGCCTGGTCACACGGGTGGGCGAGCATCTGCACACCGCACCGCGAACGGCCGCGGCGAAACCGCGGAATCCGGGCTGAGTGCGGCGGTGACACATGATGACTGAAGAGATGAGCGGCACTCCTCCGCACCACGGCAGCCACTGGTATGACGCCGAGGCCGGCCCGCTGGTCCGCCCGTACGCGATGACCGGCGGCCGGACCCGGCCGGTGACGACCACGGTGCGGTTCGACCTCATCGCGCTGATCGACCTGGAGGAAGAGGCGCTTGAGGCCGCGGGGAAGGAGGCCGAGACGTTCGGGCCCGAGCACCGGACCCTCATCGACCTCTGCCGGATCGAGACCCAGTCCGTCGCCGAGCTGGCGGCGGAGACCGATCTGCCGGTGGGGGTGGTACGGGTGCTCCTCGGCGACCTGGTCGAACTCGGCTGCGTGCGGGTCAGCAGGCCCGTACCGCCCGCGCAGCTTCCCGACGAGAAGATCCTGAGAGAAGTGATCGATGGACTCCGCGCCCTCTGACCGCAGGGTCGACGACGCGCTGGCGCTGAAGATCCTCATCGCCGGCGGGTTCGGGGTGGGCAAGACCACCCTGGTCAGCTCCGTCAGCGAGATCCGTCCGCTGCGCACCGAGGAGCAGTTGAGCGAGGTCGGCACCGCCGTCGACGACACCGGTGGCGTGGACGAGAAGACCACGACCACCGTGGCGATGGACTTCGGCAGGATCACGATCCGCGCCGGGCTCGCCGTCTATCTGTTCGGCACGCCGGGGCAGGACCGCTTCTGGTTCCTGTGGGACGAGCTGGCCACCGGCGCGCTGGGCGCGGTGGTGCTGGCCGACACCCGCCGGCTGCAGGACTGCTTCCCGGCGGTGGACTACTTCGAGCACCGCAGCATCCCGTTCATCGTCGCGGTGAACTGCTTTCCCCAGTCGCGCAGTTACGGGGCCCACGAGGTGGCCCGTGCCCTCGATCTCGACCAGGGCACTCCCGTCGTGCTGTGCGACGCGCGCGACCGCGACTCCGGGAAGGAAGTGCTGATCCGGCTGGTCGAGTACGCGGGGCGGGTGCACACCGCCTGGCTGCTCGACCCGGTCGGCACGGAGCCGGTGGGGTGAGCACGTTATCCACAGGGGGAGGCGGGGAGGGGAGCGACGCGCTAGTCTCGTCACCGAGAGTAATCGAGTGACGGCTTTCGGGCGACGACGGGGGAGACGGTCATGGCGGTACGGACTGAGGCGGGCACGGCGGCGCGGGCGGCCGGCGGCGCGGGGGAGCGGGCGGAGCTGCTGCCGTTCGGCCGGGCGGCGGCGGAGCTGGGGCTGCTGCCGCGCGAGTTGGAGCTGGCGGTCCAGCTCGGGCTGGTGCTGACGGCGCCGCCGCGGCGGGCCGGCGGGCGGCGCCGGGTGGCGCGGGCCGAGGTGGCGCGGCTGCGGGCGCAGGACGGCGCCGGGGGCGCCGGGTCGGAAGGTGTGGCTGCGCTGCGTGAGCGGCTGCGGCTGGTGGGGACGGTTGCGGGAGCGGAGGAGCTGGGCATCTCGCCGATCCGCTTCACGCGGCTGGCACGGGCCGGGTGCTTTGCGCCCGCGCGGTTCTATGTGAACCGGTATCGCGTCGTGGTCTGGCTGTATCTTGCCACGGAGGTGGAGCAGTTCGGGGAGCGGGAACCGGGGCTGCTGCGCGGACCCCTGCCGCCGGCGATGCGGGCGGAGCTGGCCGGCGGCGCGGACGTCCGGGCCCGCGGCTGGCGGCAGCGGCGGGTGGAGCAGCTTCTCGCGGAGCGGGTCGACCCGTGGGAGCGGGCGGGCGCGTATGCGGCGGTGCTGAGCGACGCGGAGCTGACGGAGGAGGTGCCCGACGCCGGGGAGCGGGCGCGTGTCGTCGCGCACCGGGCGGAGCTGGCCGCCCCGGCGCGCGGAGGCAGCGAGACGGCCCGCCGGGTGGTGGAGGAGCTGCTGCTGGCGGAGTCGGACGAGGAGGCGCTGGCCTTCCGGCTTGGCCTGGCGGTGGAGCTGGTGGCGGCGCGTGCCGAGCGTGCGACCCCGCCGGCGGCCGCGCTCCCGGCGCCCGCGCCACCCCCGGGCAGCGCCCCGCCGGCGCGGCCGGCGGGAGGGACACGGCCACGGCGCGCCAGTCTCACCTGGCTCCGCCGCGGCCGGCGCCGGCGCACGGGCCTGCCGCGCGGACGCGAGGGCGGCCGGTGGCGGCGGCCGGCGACCCGGGGTGGTGACGCACCGGACGGGCGGCCGGACTGACGGGCCGAGCCGGTCCGTGACCGGGCGCCGGCCGCCGGGCTCAGCGGTCCGCGCCGGGCCGCCGCGTGGCCGTGCGGTGCGGGTCAGCCGGCGGGCCGGCTCAGGGGGCCGACGTCGGTGACGCGGAGGACGGCGCGGCCCTCGGCGTCGGAGGCGGTGAGGTCCACCTCCGCGGAGATGCCCCAGTCGTAGTCGCCCTCCGGGTCGGCGAAGGTCTGCCGGACACGCCACAGCGCGTGCTGCGGATCCTCCTCGATCCGCAGCAGCCGCGGCCCGCGGGCGTCCGGCCCGGTGCCGATGTCCTCGTACTCCTCCCAGTACGCGTCCAGCGCCTCGCCCCAGCGCTCCGCGTCCCAGCCGGACTCCTCGTCCAGCGCGCCCAGCTCGTCCGCGTCGTCGAGCGCCGCCAGCTCCACCCGGCGGAAGAGCGCGTTGCGCACGAGGACCCGGAAGGCGCGCGCGTTGGCCGTCACCGGACGCACCTGGTCGGCGTGCTCCATGGCCTGCTCGGCGGTCTCCTCGGCCGGGTTGGCCAGTTGCTCCCACTCGTCCAGCAGGCTGGAGTCGACCTGGCGGACCATCTCGCCGAGCCAGGCGACGATGTCCTCGAAGTCCTCGGACTTCCGCTCGTCCGGCACGGTGTGGTCCAGCGCCTTGTACGCGCTGGCGAGGTAGCGCAGCACGATGCCCTCGGTGCGGGCCAGTTCGTAGAAGGAGACGAACTCGCCGAAGGCCATGGCCCGTTCGTACATGTCACGGATGACGGACTTGGGGGACAGGGGGTGGTCGCCGACCCAGGGGTGGCTCTTGCGGTACAGGCCGTAGGCGTGGGACAGCAGCTCCTCCAGCGGCTTGGGGTAGCCGATGTCCATCAGCCGCTCCATCCGCTCCTCGTACTCGACGCCGTCCGCCTTCATCTGGGCGACCGCCTCGCCGCGCGCCTTGTTCTGCTGGGCGGCGAGGATCTGCCGCGGGTCGTCGAGGGTGGACTCCACCACGGAGACCATGTCGAGCGCGTAGGAGGGGGACTCGGGGTCGAGGAGGTCGAAGGCGGCCAGGGCGAAGGTCGACAGCGGCTGCTGGAGGGCGAAGTCCTGCTGCAGGTCGACGGTCAGGCGCACGATGCGGCCGTGTGCGTCCGGCTCGTCGAGCTGCTCCACCACGCCGCCGTCGAGGAGGGAACGGTAGATCGCGATGGCGCGGCGGATGTGCCGGAGCTGCTGCCTGCGCGGCTCGTGGTTGTCCTCCAGCAGATGGCGCATCGCGGAGAAGGCGTTGCCCGGACGGGCGATGACCGACAGCAGCATGGCGTGGGTGACGCGGAAGCGGGAGGTGAGGGGCTCGGGATCGGCGGCGATGAGCTTCTCGAAGGTGTTCTGCGACCAGTTGACGAAGCCCTCCGGCGGCTTCTTGCGCACCACCTTGCGGCGCTTCTTCGGATCGTCGCCGGCCTTGGCGAGCGCCTTCTCGTTCTCCACGACGTGCTCCGGCGCCTGCGCCACCACCAGCCCGGAGGTGTCGAAGCCGGCCCGGCCGGCGCGTCCGGCGATCTGGTGGAACTCGCGGGCCCGCAGCGTGCGCACCCGGCTGCCGTCGTACTTGGTCAGCGCGGTGAACAGCACCGTGCGGATGGGCACGTTGACGCCGACGCCCAGGGTGTCGGTGCCGCAGATGACCTTCAGCAGCCCGGCCTGCGCCAGCTTCTCCACCAGCCGCCGGTACTTGGGCAGCATCCCGGCGTGGTGGACGCCGATGCCGTGCCGGACGTAGCGGGAGAGCTGCTTGCCGAACCGGGTGGTGAAGCGGAAGTTGCCGATGAGGGCGGCGATCTCGTCCTTCTCGGCCCGGGTGGACATGTTGATGCTCATCAGCGCCTGCGCCCGCTCCACCGCCTGGGCCTGGGTGAAGTGCACGATGTACACCGGCGCCTGCCGGGTCTCCAGCAGCTCCGTCACCGTCTCGGTGAGCGAGGTGGTGCGGTAGTCATACGACAGCGGCACCGGCCGGGTCGCCGAGCGGACCACCGCGGTGGACCGGCCGGTGCGCCGGGTCAGGTCCTCCTCGAAGCGGGAGACGTCGCCGAGCGTCGCGGACATCAGCACGAACTGCGCCTGCGGCAGCTCCAGCAGCGGGATCTGCCAGGCCCACCCGCGGTCCGGCTCGGCGTAGAAGTGGAACTCGTCCATCACCACCTGGCCGACGTCGGCGTCCCTGCCGTCGCGCAGCGCGATGGACGCCAGTACCTCGGCGGTGCAGCAGATGATGGGCGCGTCGGCGTTGACGGAGGCGTCGCCGGTGAGCATGCCGACGTTCTCCGTACCGAAGATCTTGCACAGGTCGAAGAACTTCTCCGACACCAGCGCCTTGATCGGCGCGGTGTAGAACGAGACCTCGTCCCGCGCCAGTGCCGCGAAGTGCGCACCGGCCGCGACCAGCGACTTCCCGGAGCCGGTGGGGGTGGACAGGATCACGTTCGAGCCGGAGACGACCTCGATCAGAGCCTCTTCCTGCGCCGGATAGAGGGAGATGCCCCGCTCCTCGGTCCAGGAGGAGAATGCCTCGAAGAGGTCGTCGGGGTCGGCGGTGGGCGGGAGCTGATCGATAAGGGTCACCCGTCCATACTGCCCCCAGCCGCCGCCGAAGTGTGAACCCGCGGTACGTCTGAAGATCACCCGCGCTAGGCTGTGCCGCCGAGGGGCGGAGCCGGTGGGGCCAACGGCCGTTCACCACACGGGCGGACGAGGGGTGGGGGAGCGTTCATGATGGGTCCAGCGCACTCGCTTTCGGGGGCGGCGGCGTGGCTGGGGGTGGGCGCGGCGGCCACCGCGGCGGGCCACGAGATGCCCTGGCCCGTGCTCGTCGTCGGCGCCCTCATCTGTGCCGGCGCGGCCCTCGCGCCCGACCTGGACCACAAGTCGGCGACCATCTCCCGCGCCTTCGGCCCGCTGTCCCGCATCCTCTGCGAGGTCATCGACAAGCTGTCCGCAGCCGTCTACAAGGCCACGAGGAAACCCGGCGACCCCCGCCGCTCCGGCGGCCACCGCACCCTGACGCACACCTGGGTGTGGGCGGTCCTGATCGGCGCCGGCTTCTCCGCCCTCGCCGTCCTCGGCGGCCGGTGGGCGGTCCTCGGCACCCTCTTCGTCCACATGGTGCTGGCCATCGAGGGGCTGCTGTGGCGGGCCGCCCGAGTCTCCAGCGACGTGCTCGTGTGGCTGCTCGGCGCCACCAGCGCCTGGATCCTGGCCGCCGTCCTCGACGAGCCGGGCAACGGCTCCGGCTGGCTCTTCACCGAGCCCGGCCAGGAGTATGTGTGGCTGGGCCTGCCCATCGTCCTCGGCGCCCTCGTCCACGACCTCGGCGACGCCCTCACCGTCTCCGGCTGCCCCGTCCTGTGGCCGATCCCGGTGGGCCGCCGCCGCTGGTACCCCATCGGCCCGCCGGACTTCATGCGCTTTCGCGCCGGCAGCTGGGTCGAGCTGAAGATACTGATGCCGGCCTTCATGCTGGCCGGCACCGCCGGCGGCCTCACCGCGATGGGCGTCATCGGCTGACGGTGCCCCGGCCCGCCCCGTCTCAGGGCCGTCTCAGGCTCTCCGTCAGCCGTGCCAGGAGCGCCACAAGGCGGCGTACGCGCCGTCCGTCGCGACCAGTTCTTCGTGGCTGCCCAGTTCGCTGATGCGGCCCTCCTCGACCACCGCGATCACGTCCGCGTCGTGCGCGGTGTGCAGCCGGTGGGCGATGGCCACGACCGTGCGCCCGTCCAGCACCTTGGCCAGGGAGCGTTCCAGGTGCCGCGCCGCCCGCGGGTCGAGCAGCGACGTCGCTTCGTCGAGGACCAGCGTGTGCGGGTCGGCGAGGACCAGCCGGGCCAGGGCGATCTGCTGCGCCTGCGCCGGCGTGAGCGCCACGCCGCCCGAGCCGACCTCCGTGTCCAGGCCGTCGTCCAGCGCGCGGGCCCAGTCGCCCGCGTCGACCGCGCCCAGCGCCGCCCACAGCTGAGCGTCGCCCGCCTCGGTGCGCGCCAGGCGCAGGTTGTCGCGCAGCGAGCCGACGAACACGTGGTGCTCCTGGTTGACCAGGGCCACGTGCTCGCGTACCCGCTCCGCCGGCATCCGCGCCAGCTCCGCGCCGCCGAGCCGGATCTCGCCGCGCCGCGGCGAGTAGATCCCGGCCAGCAGCCGCCCCAGCGTCGACTTCCCCGCGCCCGACGGGCCGACCAGCGCCAGCCGGCTGCCCGGCGGCAGCCGCAGCGAGACGCCGTGCAGCACGTCCGTCCCGGCGAGGTAGCCGAAGCGGACCTCGTCGGCGTGTACGTCCCGGCCGCCCGGCTGCACGGCCGCGTCGCCGGGCCGCTCCTCGATGTCCCGTACGCCCACCAGCCGGGCCAGCGACACCTGCGCCACCTGCAGCTCGTCGTACCAGCGCAGGATCATCCCCACCGGCTCGGTGAGCATCTGCGCCAGCAGCGCGCCAGTCGTCAGCTCGCCGACGCTCATCCAGCCCTGGAAGACGAAGGCGCCGCCGAGCAGGAGCACCGAGCCGATGACGACGATGTGGGTGGCGTTGAAGACGGGGAAGAACATGCAGCGCAGGTAGAGGGTGTAACGCTCCCACGCCACCCACTCCTTGACCCGCCGGTCCGACAGCGCGACGCGGCGGGCGCCCAGCCGGTGCGCCTCCACCGTCCGCCCGGCGTCCACCGTCTCGGAGAGCGCCGCGGCCACGGCGGCGTACCCCGCCGCCTCCGAGCGGTAGGCGCTCGGCGCCCGTCTGAAGTACCAGCGGCAGCCCGCCAGGAGCACCGGCGTGGCCAGCACGACCGCCACCGCCAGCGGCGGCGCCATCACCACCATGCCGCCCAGCACCAGTCCGACCCACACCACCGCGATCGTCAACTGCGGCACGGCCTCGCGCATCGCGTTGGCCAGCCGGTCGATGTCGGTGGTGATACGGGACAGCAGATCGCCGGTCCCGGCGCGCTCCAGCACGCCCGGGGGCAGGCCCACGGACCGGACGAGGAAGTCCTCGCGCAGGTCCGCGAGCATCCGCTCGCCGAGCATCGCGCCACGCAGCCGCACCAGCCGGACGAAGTACGCCTGCAGCACCAGCGCCACCGAGAACAGCACCACCGCGCGCGTCAGATGGAGCTCCCGGGCCCCCGCCGACAGGTCCTCGACCAGGCCGCCGAGGAGGTACGGGCCGGCCATCGAGGCGATGACGGCGACCGCGTTCACGGCGATCAGCAGCAGGAACGCCGTCCGGTGCCGGCGCAGCAACTCCGCCACGTAGCCGCGCACGGTCGCCGGGGCGCCCACCGGCAGGGTGGTCGCGGTGCGCGGGGCGGCCGGGTCGTACTCCGGCGGTCGCACGCCGATCATGCGGTCTCCTCCATCATCTGCGGCACGCCGCCCTCGTCGCGGCCCGCGCCGCCGCCGTCCCGTACCCGGCCGGTGCTCTGCTTCTCGTCGTCCGTCTCCCTGGTGACCACCGCGCGGTACGCGACGTCTCCGTGCAGCAGCTCGCGGTGCGGGCCCTCGGCGGCCACCGCGCCGTCCGGCACGAAGACGACCGTGTCGGCCCGGTCCAGCAGCAGCGGGCTGGAGGTGAAGACCACCGTCGTACGGCCCGCGCGGATCTCCCGCAGGCTCTCGGCGATCCGCGCCTCGGTGTGCGAGTCGACCGCCGAGGTCGGCTCGTCGAGCACCAGCACCTCCGGGTCGGCCACCAGCGAGCGGGCCAGTGCCAGGCGCTGGCGCTGGCCGCCGGAGAGCGACCGGCCGCGCTCGGTGATCGGCGCGCCCATCGGCGCCCCGTCGCCGTCGGGCACCTCGGCCGCCGCCTGCGCCAGCGCGGTCAGCACGTCGCCGCACTGCGCGGCGGCCAGGGCGGCGGCGGGCTTGACCGAGCCGGACGCCGGTACGTCCAGCAGGTCGGCCAGCGTCCCGGAGAGCAGCATCGGGTCCTTGTCCTGCACCAGCACCACCGCCCGCGCCCGGGCCAGCGGCACGTCGTCCAGCGCCACGCCGCCGAGCCGCACCGACGGCAGCTCGCCCGGCTCCGCCGGGTGCCCGCCGAGCCGGTCGGCGAGCCGCCCCGCGGCGTCGGGGTCGCCGCACACCACGGCGGTCAGCCGCCCGGCCGCGGCGCGCAGCCCGGTCGCCGGGTCGTACAACTCCCCGCCGAACTCCCCGGGACCGGGACCGGTGCTGGTGCCGGTACCCGTGCCGGTGCCGCCGCCCGTCGTGGTGCGGACGAGCCCGAGCACGCGGGCGGCGCGCTTGGCGGACGGCCGGGAGAAGGAGTACGCCATCGCCAGCTCGGCGAAGTGGTGCATCGGGAAGAGCAGGAACGTCACGGCCCCGTAGACCGTGACCAGCTCGCCGACCGAGATCGACCCGTCGCGCACGAGCCCCACCCCGTGCCCGACGACGACCACCAGCAGCACCCCCGGCAGCGCCACCTGCACGGCGGCGATCAGCGCCCACATCCGCGCGCTGCGCACCGCGGCGGTCCGCACCTTCTGCGACGCCTCCCGGTAGCGGTCCAGGAACAGCTCCTCGCCGCCGATGCCGCGCAGCACCCGCAGCCCCGCGACGGTGTCCGCGGCCAGCTCGGTCGCCCGGCCGGCCTTGGCCCGCTGGTCGTCGGCGCGGCGGGTGGCGTACGGCAGCAGGGGCAGCGGCGCCAGCGCCAGGACGGGCAGCGCAACGGCGACGACGACGCCCAGCTCAGGCGCGTAGACGACGAGGCCCGCGGTGACGGCGAGCGCGGTGACCAGCGCGGCGGTGAACCGCGAGAACGACTCGACGAACCAGCCGATCTTCTCCACGTCGCCCGTGCTCACCGCGACCACCTCGCCGGCCGCCACCCGCCGGGTGAGCACCGAGCCGAGCTCGGCCGCCTTGCGGGCCAGCAACTGCTGTACCCGCGAGGCGGCGGTGATCCAGTTGGTGACGGCGGCGCGGTGCAGCATGCTGTCGCCGAGCGCGATGAGCGCGCCGAAGACGATCAGCAGCGCGCCGGCCACCGCCAGCCGCCCGCCGTCACGGTCCACGACCGCCTGCACGGCCGTGCCCACGGCCAGCGGCAGCGCGCCCAGCGGCAGCATCCACACCAGGCCCCACAGCAGCGCGGCGACCTGGCCGCCGAGCTGCATGCGGCCGAGCCAGACGAGGAAGTGGCGGCCGGATCGGACGTCGGGTTCGCCGGGGTCCGTATGCGGCAGGTCGCGCAACTGCATGGCACCCCAAAAAGGTCGATTCCGCTGTGGCCGAGCCGTGCAAGGCTGGCGGTTTGGGGGCGGATTTTCAACCGGTTTTCCCCCGCCTGCGTTCCCGCGGGGTGCGGCGTGTGACGATGGGCGGATGGGTGCGTACGGGACGAGGGGGCGGCTGCCGCGCCGGACGGCCGCCGCGGCGCTGGGGCTGCTTCTGCTGGCGGGCTGCGGCAGTTCGGGCGGCGACGGCGGAGGCGACGGCGCCGGCACGGGCAACGCGGGCAAGGACACGGATGCCGGCGGCGCGAGCGCGTCGCCGAGCACCCCGCCCGGTGACATCCCCGGCGTCGGCGCCCGGTGGAACGCGAAGGTCCCCGAGGACTCCCGCCAGGCCGTCGCCGTCTACGGCAAGGGCCCCGACTCCGCCGACGCCACCGTCGTGCTCTACGAGAAGCACGGCAAGAACTGGCAGCGCGAGGAGAGCTGGCCCGCCCACAACGGCAAGAAGGGCTGGACCCCCGACCACCGCGAGGGCGACAAGCGCAGCCCCGTCGGGGTGTTCACGCTCTCCGACGCCGGCGGCGTCCTCGCCGACCCGGGCGCGAAGCTGCCGTACACCGAGTCCCCGGCCTTCGCCGCGCCCCACTACTGGCCAAAGACGCACTGGAACGACTTCGACCTCGTCATCGCCATCGACTACAACCGCGTACGGGGCACCTCGCCGCTCGACCCCACCCGCCCCCGCGGGCAGGAGAAGGGCGGCTCGATCTGGTTCCACATGGACCACGGCAGCGGCACGTCCGGCTGCGTCAGCATCTCCCAGGCCGGGATGACCCAACTGCTGCGGACGCTCGACCCGCGGAAGGACCCGGTCGCCGTGATGGGCGACCGGGCCTCCCTGTCCGCTTAGCGGCGTCTCAGCCGGCGCGGCTCATGCCTCGTCGGGCTTCTCCGAGTCCACTCCGGAGCGCTTGTCCTTCCACCCGCCGCGGGTGAAGTCCGGGAACTCCTGCGGCCGGCCGCCCGCCTTGATCGACATGTCGCTGAGCGGCACGGGCGCGGTCCAGGTCACGGCGTCGTAGACGTCGAAGTCCGGGACCAGGCCGAGGCGCATGCACTGCATCACCCGGAAGACCAGCATGTAGTCCATGCCGCCGTGCCCGCCGGGCGGGTTGGCGTGCTCCTTCCACAGCCAGTGGTCGTACTCCGCGAACTCCTCGAAGTCGTGCCACCGGTCGTCGGTATGCATCGGCTCCAGGTAGATGCGCGGGTTGTAGTCCTCGAAGACACCCTTGGTGCCGCCGAGGGAGTTGATCCGGCTGTACGGGTGCGGGGTGGAGACGTCGTGCTCCAGCCGGATCACCCGCCCCTTGGCGGTCTGCACCAGGCTGATGGTGCGGTCGCTCTCGATGTACGTCTCCTTCCAGCTCGGGTCGCCGGGAGGCATGTGCTCCTCGCGGTACGCGGCCAGCCCCAGCGCCGGGGTGCCGAAGCTGGCGATGTGCGTGACGCGGTCGCCGCGGTTGACGTCCATGTAGTTGGCCGCCGGCCCGAAGCCGTGGTTGGGGTAGAGGTCGCCGCGCAGGCGGGTGTGCCACAGCCGGCGCCAGGGGCCCTCGTAGTAGGCGGGGTCGAACATCAGCCCGCGCAGGTCGTGGTTGTACGCGCCGGCGGCGTGCAGCAGGTCGCCGAAGAGCCCGGCGTGCGCCATGCGCAGCACGCGCATCTCGTTCTTGCCGTACGCGCAGTTCTCCAACTGCATGCAGTGCCGGCGGGTGCGCTCGGAGAGGTCGACCAGCTCCCACAGCTCTTCCAGGCGCATCGCGATGGGGCACTCGACGCCGACGTGCTTGCCGTTCGTCATGGCCGTCCTGGCCATCTCGAAGTGCCAGTCCCAGGGGGTGGCGACGTAGACGAAGTCGATGTCGTTGCGGGCGCAGAGCTGCTCGAAGTCGTGCTCGCCCTTGGTGTACGTGGCGGGCGCCGGCTGGCCGGCGTCGACGACCTTCTTCGCGGCCTGCTCCACCTTGTCCACGACCGGGTCGCACAGCGCGGTCACCTGGACGCCCGGCTGGGCGAGGAACAGGTCGATCATGCCGCCGCCGCGGTTGCCCAGGCCGATGATCCCGACCCGTACGGTGGTGTGCCGCTCGAACGGCA
Source organism: Streptomyces sp. CNP082 (assembly GCF_059570535.1). Classification (NCBI taxonomy): domain Bacteria; kingdom Bacillati; phylum Actinomycetota; class Actinomycetes; order Kitasatosporales; family Streptomycetaceae; genus Streptomyces; species Streptomyces sp. CNP082. The sequence goes on along the minus strand of NZ_JCANSZ010000001.1, from coordinate 31,811 downwards.
CGCCGATCATCGTCTTGCCGCGCCGCGGCGGCGCGGCCGGTGCGGCGGCCGTCGCCGCGTCGCCGGCCGCCGCACCGGCCTCTGCCGCCTGGGCCTGGGAGGCGCCGAAGGCCCCCAGGCCGAGCCCTGCCCCGGCGATGCCCGCCGAGCGCAGTACCGAGCGGCGGGAGTAGCCGTCGTCGGAGTCTGGGGGTCTCGGGGTGGCGTTCTCCTCGCGCATGCGTCCTCCGGATGGTGTGCGGTCGGTTCGCCGCCACCCTCGCCGGACGCGGGCGCGCCGACAAGAGGTCTGCACCACTGAGGACTTGGACTTCCCGGCCGTGCCGGATGGACTTATCGGCGGCGCCACCCGGCGCCTGCCGGGCGGGTGGCGCGCTCCAGCTCCAGCAGGACGGAGCGGTACGAGCGGCCGGTCGCGCGGTCCATGCCGATCTCGCACATCCGGTTCGCCGACAGGTGCGCGCCGAAGTCGCGGGCGGTGACCTCCGCGGCCTCGCGCGCGGTCGCCGACGCGGTCAGCTCCTTGTGCAGCATGCCGCGGTCGCCGGCGAAGGCGCAGCAGCCCGCGTCGTCCGGCAGGACGACCTCCTCGGCGACCGCCCCGGCCAGCGCGGTGAGCTGGCCGGTGTTGCCCAGGTGGCGCATCGAGCAGGTCGGGTGGACCACGGCGGAGTGCGTGCGCCGCTCGATGGTCAAGCGGGGCAGCAGCTCGTCGGCGGCCCAGTCGAGCGAGTCCAGAACGGTGAGCTGCGCGTGCAGCTTGCGGCTCGACTCCGTCAGATACGGCACGACGTCGTGCGCGAGACCCAGGGTGCAGGACGAGGCGTCGACCACGACCGGCAGCCGGGCGCCGTCCGTCCACCGCCAGGCGGCCTCGACGATCCGGTTGGCCATGAGCCGGGTGCCGTCGGCGTAGCCCTTGGAGTGCCAGATGGTGGCGCAGCAGGTGCCGGTGACGTCGTCCGGGATCCACACCGGCCGCCCGGCGCGGGCCGAGACGGCGACGACCGCCTCCGCCAGGTTGGGTCCGCGCGCGTCGTCGGGGCCGCCGAAGATGCGGTTGACGCACGCCGGGAAGTAGACGGCGGCGGCACCTTCGCGCACGGTGCCGGGCAGCCGCCGCGCGGCCGGCCCCGGGATCTCCGGCAGCCACTCGGGTACGAGGTCGGGGCGCACCGCCCGGCGCGCGAGCCGGGTCGCTGCGCCCGGCACCCGGTCGCCGAGCCGGTGCGCCACGGCGACGGCCAGCCGGGCGGCCCGCTCGACCTGGCGGAAGCGGCGGGCGGTGCCGGCGGCGGCGCGCTCCTCGCGGGCGGAGTGCCGCGCGTGCCGGAAGTCCTTCATCAGCTGTCCGGTGTCGATGCCGACGGGGCAGTCCAGGCTGCACGTCGAGTCGCCGGCGCAGGTGTCGACGGCGTCGTACCCGTACGCCTGCAACAGACTTCCGGTGACCGGCGCGCCCGGCGGCTGGCGCAGCATTTCCCGGCGCAGCACGATGCGCTGGCGCGGGGTGGTGGTCAGGTCGCGGCTGGGGCAGGTGGGTTCGCAGAAGCCGCACTCGATGCACGGGTCGGCGATGTCCTCGATCCGCGGGATGGTCTTCAGCCCGCGCAGGTGCGCCTCCGGATCGCGGTCGAGCAGCACCCGCGGGGCGAGGATGCCCCGCGGGTCGATCAGCTCCTTGATCCGCCACATCAGCTCCGTGGCCCGCTCGCCCCACTCCAGCGCCAGGAACGGAGCGATGTTGCGGCCGGTGGCGTGCTCGGCCTTCAGCGAGCCGTCGAAGCGCTCGACGGTCAGCCGGCAGAAGTCGTCCATGAAGGCCGCGTAGCGCGCGACGTCGGCGGGCTCGGCGGCGTCGAAGGCGAGCAGGAAGTGCAGGTTGCCGTGGGCCGCGTGGCCGGCGACGGCGGCGTCGAAGCCGTGCCGCGCCTGGAGTCCGAGCAGCGCCTCGCAGGCGTCGGCGAGCCGGCTGGGCGGGACGGCGAAGTCCTCGGTGATGAGGGTCGTACCGGCGGGGCGGGAGCCGCCGACGGCGGTGACGAACGCCTTGCGGGCCTTCCAGTAGCCGGCGATACGACCCGGGTCGCGGGTGAACGCGTTGCCCGTGGCGGCGACGGACTCGACCGGCGCCACGAGGTCGAGGCCCGCGAGCACTTGGGCGGCGGCGGCCTCGTACGCCTCGCGCGCCGCCTCGTCCGGCGCCCGGAACTCCACCAGCAGCGCCGCCGTGTCCTTCGGCAGTTCCGCCCAGTCGCCCGGCACGCCGGCGACGCTCACCGAGGCGCGCAGCGTGTTGCCGTCCATCAGCTCCACGGCCAGCGCCCCGGCTGCGTTGAATGCCGGCACCGCGGCAGCCGCCGCCTGGAGGGTGGGGAAGAACAGCAGCGCCGTGGAGGTGTGCCGGTCCAGCGGCAGGGTGTCGAAGACCGTGTCGGCGATGAACCCGAGCGTGCCCTCGGAGCCGACCATCAGCCCGCGCAGGATCTGCACGGGGGTGGCGCCGTCGAGGAAGGCGTCCAGGCGGTAGCCGTTGGTGTTCTTGATCTCGTACTTGGCGCGGATACGGGCCGTCAGCTCCGCGTCGGCCTCGATCTCCGCCTTGAGCGCGAGCAGCCCGCGGCACAGCCGCGGCTCGGCCGCGGCCAGCCGCTCGTCGGCGTCGGGAGCGGCGGTGTCCACGACGGTGCCGGAGGGCAGCACGAAGGTCAGCGCGGCGAGGGTGCGGTACGAGTTGCGCGTGGTGCCGGCCGTCATGCCCGAGGCGTTGTTGGCGACGACGCCGCCGAGGGTGCAGGCGATGGCGCTGGCCGGGTCGGGGCCGAGGACGCGGCCGTGCCGGGCGAGGGTGGCGTTGGCCCGTACGACGGTGGTGCCCGGGCCGACGCGGGCGCGCGCCGCGTCGTCGTCGAGCACCTCGACACCCGCCCAGTGCCTGCGCACGTCGACGAGGATGTCCTCGCCCTGGGCCTGCCCGTTCAGCGACGTGCCCGCCGCCCGGAAGACGAGCGTGCGGCCGTGCTCGTGGGCGAACCGGAAGAGCGCCGAGACGTCCGCCACCGTCTCGGCGACGGCCACGGCCCGCGGCACGAACCGGTACGGGCTGGCGTCCGAGGCGTACCGCACCAGATCCGAGGCGCCCGTCAGCACCTTCTCCGCGCCCAGCAGCGCCGTCAGCTCGCCGCGCAGCGGCTCGGGCGTGCCCGCCGCGAGGCCGTCGGCGACCCGGTCCGGCGCGGGCGCCGCTCCGCGGCCGGGGCGCAGGGCCGAGGGCTTGGGCTGGAGCAGCGGCATGGAACGGACTCCTCAGCGGGCGTGGTCGTGCGTGTCGACCAGGGGGGCGATGAGCCCCAGCAGTTTTTCACGCTGCTCTTCCGACAGCGGCTCCAGGACGTCCGCGGCGGCTGCGAGCCGCGCCCGGTGCACCTCGGCGAGCGCGGTGCGCCCGGCCTCGGTGGTCTCGATGCGGATCACCCGCCGGTTGGCCGGGTCGGGCACGCGCCGGACCAGGCCGCCGGCTTCCAGCGCGTCCACGTGCGTGGTGACCGCGCGGGGCACGATGCCGAGGTGCTCGGCGAGGTCGGCCATCCGCGGCGGCTCCGCGTGGCGCTCCAGGGTGCGCAGCAGCCGGGACTGGGCGGGCGTGATGCCCAGCGGCTTGAAGTAGCGCTTCTGCGCGTAGTGGATCCGGCGGGTGAGCAGCAGCAACTGCTCCGCCAGCTGGCCGGTCACGTCTGCGGGGGGCGGGGGTGAGGCGGACACGTCCCGAGCGTATCAGGAGCATATTCATTGTGTATATAGGTAACAATGAGCTATCCTCCTATAAGCTGTCACGCTGTCCTAGGAGGCCCATGCCGCACGATCCCCTCGACGGGTGGACACCCCCGTCCGCCGATCCGGAGCAGCCCGCCCAGGTGCGCCGGATCCTCGCGCTCTTCCGCCCCTACCGCGGCCGGCTCGCCGTGGTAGGGCTGCTGGTGGCCGCGTCCTCGCTGGTCTCGGTCGCCTCGCCGTTCCTGCTCCGCGAGGTCGTCGACACCGCCCTGCCGCAGGGCCGCACCGGGCTGCTCAGCCTGCTCGCGCTCGGCATGGTCGGCGTCGCCGTGCTCAGCGGCGTCTTCGGCGTGCTCCAGACCCTCATCTCCACCACCGTCGGCCAGCGCGTCATGCACGACCTGCGCACCGCCGTCTACGCCCAGTTGCAGCGCATGCCGCTGGCGTTCTTCACCCGCACCCGCACCGGTGAGGTGCAGTCCCGCATCGCCAACGACATCGGCGGCATGCAGGCCACCGTCACCACCACCGCCACCTCGCTGGTCTCCAACCTCACGAGCGTCATCGCGAGCGTGGTCGCCATGCTCGCGCTCGACTGGCGGCTGACCCTCGTCTCGCTGCTCCTGCTGCCGCTATTCGTCGGCATCGCCCGCCGCGTCGGCCGCGAGCGCAAGAAGATCACCGCGCAGCGGCAGAAGCAGATGGCCGCCATGGCCGCCGGCGTGACGGAGTCGCTGTCGGTCAGCGGCATCATGCTCGGCCGCACCATGGGCCGCTCCGACAGCCTCACCCGCGGCTTCGCCGACGAGTCGGAGGACCTGGTGGCCCTGGAGGTACGGGCCAACATGGCGGGCCGCTGGCGGATGGCCGTCATCGGCGTCGTCATGGCCGCGATGCCGGCGGTCATCTACTGGACCGCGGGCCTGGCCTCCAGCACCGCGGGGCGGGCCGTGTCCATCGGCACCGTCGTCGCCTTCGTCTCGCTGCAGCAGGGGCTCTTCCGGCCCACCGTCAGCCTGCTGTCCACCGGCGTGCAGATGCAGACCTCACTCGCCCTTTTCCAGCGCATCTTCGAATACCTCGACCTGCCCGTCGACATCGCCGAGCCCGAGCACCCCGTGCGGCTCGCCAAGCCCCGCGGCGAGGTGCGCTTCGAGAACGTCGACTTCGCCTACGCGCCCGGGCAGCCGACGCTGCGCGACGTCGCGCTCACCGTGCCGGCCGGCAGCAGCCTGGCCATCGTCGGCCCCACCGGCGCCGGCAAGTCCACCCTGGGCTACCTGGTGCCGCGGCTGTACGACGTCACCGGCGGCCGGGTCACCATCGACGGCACCGACGTGCGCGACCTCGACTTCGACTCGCTCGCCCGCGCGGTCGGCGTCGTCGCCCAGGAGACGTACCTCTTCCATGCCTCCGTCGCCGACAACCTGCGCTTCGCCCGCCCGGACGCCACCGACGCCGAGATCGAGGCCGCCGCCCGCGCCGCGCAGATCCACGACCACATCGCCGCCCTGCCCGACGGCTACGACACCCTCGTCGGCGAGCGCGGCTACCGCTTCTCCGGCGGCGAGAAGCAGCGCCTGGCCCTCGCCCGCACGATCCTGCGCGACCCGCCGGTGCTCATCCTCGACGAGGCCACCAGCGCCCTGGACACCCGCACAGAACGCGCGGTGCAGCAGGCGGTCGACGCGCTGGCCGAGGGCCGTACGACGCTCACCATCGCGCACCGGCTCTCCACGATCCGCGACGCCGACCAGATCGCGGTCCTGCACGACGGCCGGATCGCCGAACTCGGCACGCACGAAGAGCTGATGGCCGCAGACGGCCGGTACGCGGCGCTGGTACGCCGGGACCTCGACACCGACCCCGACGCCGGCAGCGACAGCGCCGCAGGCCCCGCCCCGGACGCCGGCGCCGTCGCGAAGGACGCGTCGGTGGCGGTCTGAGGGACCGTCAGGGAGGCCGCCGGCGAGCGGACGCCGCCTCGCGGGCCCGCGAAGCGTCCGCCGGGCACCCGCCCGGCGCGGCCACGCCGGGCCCGGCTGGTCCGTGCCGGGCGGCACTGCGATCCTGGGGCCGTGCAGATGCCCGCTCCCGTCACGCCCGACGCCCCGCACGCCGTACGGTTCCCGCTGCTCACCCAGGAGTGGCTCGACCTGACGTTCGTCCACTGGGCCGCGGAACCGGACGCCGTGGCGCGGCTGCTGCCCCGCGGGACCGTGCCGGACATGCACGACGGGGTCACGTACGCCGGGCTCATCGCGTTCCGGATGCACCGCGTCGGATGGCTCCGGCTGCCCGGGGTGCCCTATCTCGGCTCCTTCCCGGAGACCAACGTGCGCCTGTACTCGGTCGACGCGCAGGGACGGCGCGGTGTCGTGTTCCGGTCGCTGGACGCCGCGCGGCTGATCCCCGGGGTCGTGGGCCGGCTCGCCTTCGGGCTGCCGTACGTGTGGTCGAAGATGGCCGTGCGGCGGGCCGGCGGCACCGTCACCTACACCTCCTCCCGCCGCTGGCCGGGGCCGCGCGGCGCGTACAGCCGGCTGACCGTGCGCCCCGGGGAGCGCGTCGGCGAGGCGAGCGGGCTCGAGCACTTCCTCACCGCGCGCTGGGGGCTGCACAGCGCGTTCTTCGGCAGGACGGGTTACCTGCCCAACGACCACCCCCGCTGGCCCCTGCACCGCGCCGAACTGATCGAGTGCGAGGAGAACCTGGTCGCGGCGGCGGGCCTGCCCGCGCCCGCTGGCGACCCGGTCAGCGTCCTGTACTCGCCGGGCGTCCCGGTACGCCTCGGCCGCCCGGCGAGGGTCAGCGGGTCCCGCCGATGATGGCGTCGATCCGGGACTTCACCGAGGTCACGTCACCGTAGATCGCGGGCGAGACGCGCAGGTGCCGGCCGTGCCGCGGCTCGTGGCGCCGACGAGCCGCCACTCGCCGGGTCCGCCCACGACCGACGGGCCGCCGGAGTTGCCGTAGCACGCGCCCCGGCCGCCGCCGTTCACACACAGCTCGTACGCACCCTGGATGCCGGCGCACGAGGAGTCGGCGAGGACCGTGGTGTCGAGCTGCCGCAGCTCCACCGGCGGGGCGCCGCAGCCGCGGGTCGGGCAGGTCTGGCCCCAGCCGATCAGCCGGGTCGCCGAGCCGGGCGGCGCGGAGGCGGCGACGGGGACGGGCGTCATCGCCGACGGGGTGTCGAGCCGCAGCAGGGTCATGTCGGCGGCGAGCTGGCGCCGTTCGACGATTCGGCGTCCCGGATTCGGAAATCGCTTACATAACGCGGCGTTATGGCCATCGGGCAATGGAAGGGGTTTACGGGCGGCCGGAATTACTCCCCCCGGTCGTACGTGGCGGGGTCCGGGAGCCAGCCGCGGCGCTGTGCCAGGATTCCCGCCTGGAAGCGGGTGCGGGCGCCCAGTTCGTCCAGCAGCTCCGCCACCCGCCGGGTGACGGTGCGCGGGCTCACGCCCAACTGCCGGGCGATCGCCTCGTCCTTGACCCCCGCGGCCAGCAGCGTCAGCAGCCCCAGGTCCGAGCAGGACGGCCGGTCCTGCGCCGGCTGCGGGAGCAGCGGCGCGGCCTGCTCCCACAGCAGCTCGAAGAGGCCCACCAGCGCGTCGAGCAGCGCGCACGGGCGGATCACGAGCGCGCTGTCCACCTGGTCGTCCAGCGCGATCGGCAGCAGCGCCACCGCCCGGTCCGCGACCGCCAGCTTCATCGGCACCTGCGGATGGACCCGCGACAACTCGCCGTTGGCCGCCGCCCGCCGCACCGCCGCCAGGGCGCCGGGGTACTCCAGCGACTCCGGGGCGTAGACGCCGCGTACCACCACCTGCTCGTGCAGCCGCGCCGTCACCCCCTCCTCCGAAGGCGCCGGATCCGCGGCGTACGGTGGCCGGTCGAAGACCAGCAGCTCCCGCTCGCAGCCGCGGACGAGCTGGCCGAAGCGCTCGGCGATGGCCTGCCGGCCGGTGAGGATCTCCAGCAGCTCGTCCGGCTGCCGGCCCGCGCTCAGCGTGGCCGCCAGCGCCCGGGCGCTGCGCTGCAGTTCGCCCAGCTCCCGGCGGCGCCGCGCGACGAGCAGGTCGACGGCGGTGTCCGGGCGGGTGGCCAGCAGCCGCACCGGCCGGCCGGGCAGCCGGCTGACCAGGCCCACCTCCTCCAGCTCCGTCACGCTGCGCCGCGTGGCCCGCTCGGAGCGGCCCAGTTCCCCGGCGAGCTGGGCGACGGTGCGGCCGGGCGCCGCCAGCAGCGCGCGGTAGGCGGACTCTGCGTACGTCGGTATCCCCAGGGCCTCAAGCATCCGGCCATCGTGGCTACTTGTAGCCGTGGCGACAAGACGCCACGAAGATTCGTTCCGCAGTGCGGGCCGGCCGAGGTAAGACCGGATCATGTTCTCCCGACGGCTCCCACCGCCTCTCCGCGCTGCCGTGACGGCACTGCTCCTCGGCGGGCTGACCCTCCCGGCCCTGTCGGCCACGCCGGCCGCGGCGGGCCCACCGCCGCCTGCCGGCGCCGCCCCCTCCTCCGCTTCCTCCGCGTCCCCCGCGTCCCCCGCCTCCGACTCCGACTCCGACTCCGCCACGGTCACGCTCGTCACCGGCGACGAGGTCACCCTCGACGCTCCCGCCGCGGCCCCGGCGGACGGCCGGCCCGCCGTCACCGTCACACCCCGGCCCGGCTCCGAGGGGACCCGGTCCTTCACCACCCTGCGCGACGGCGGGGACGTCTACGTCGTCCCGGACGACGCCACCGGGCTCGTGCCCGAGGTGCTCGACCTCGAACTCTTCAACGTCACCGTCCTGGTCGAGATGGGCTACGACGACGCCGCCACCGACGCACTCCCGCTGATCGTGCAGGGCCCCCGCCCGCTGGCCGCGACCGGCGAGGCGGCCCGCGAGGAGGCCCTGCGGCTGCCGGCCATCGACGCCGTCGCCGTCGACCTGCCCAAGGAGAGCGCCGGCACCTTCGCCGCGACGCTGGCCCGCCCGGCGGGTCCCGCCGCGGCCGGGGTGCGCCGGGTGTGGCTGGACCGCCGCCTTCAGGCGGCCGAACTCGACGGCAACCTGGAGCAGATCGGCGCCCCCGAGGTGTGGGAGACCGGGCTGAGCGGCGCCGGCGTGGACGTCGCCGTGCTCGACTCCGGTGTCGACACCGACCACCCCGACCTGCGCGGCAAGGTCGCCTCCGCCGCCGACTTCACCGGCGAGGGCACGACCGGGGACCGCAACGGCCACGGCACCCACGTCGCCTCCCTCGTCGGCGGCAGCGGCGCCGCGTCGGGCGGCGCCCGCAAGGGCGTCGCGTACGATGCCCGGCTGCTGAACGGCCGGGTCCTGAACGGGGAGGGCCAGGGACAGGCGTCCTGGGTCATCGCCGGCATGCAGTGGGCCACCGAGCAGGGCGCCGACATCGTCAACCTCAGCCTCGGCGGCGCCGCGCCTCAGGACCCGCAGAACGACCCCGTCGCCCGCGCACTCGACACCCTGGCCGCCGAGACCGGGACCCTCTTCGTCGTCGCCGCGGGCAACTCCGGCCCGTACTCCGGCTCCATCGACAGCCCCGGCGTCGCCGAGAGCGCACTGACCGTGGGGGCCGCGGGCGCGGGTGGCGGCCCGCCCCGGTTCACCGGCCGCGGGCCGACCACCGGCACGAACCTCAGCAAGCCCGACCTGATCGCCCCCGGCGTCGCCGTCACCGGCGCCCGCGCGGGCGGCGGCACGGCCGATCCGTACACGCAGCTGGACGGCACCTCGCAGGCCACGCCGCACGTCGCCGGCGCCGCCGCGCTGCTGCTGCAGAAGCACCCCGACTGGGACTGGCGGCGGGTGAAGACCGCCCTCATGGCCACCGCGGACGGCGACCCCGCCGACCCCTGGCCGCACGCGGCCGGCGCCGGCCTCCTCGACCTGCCGGGCGTCGTCGGCGAGACGCTGCAACTCAGCCGCGGCAACGTCGACTTCGGCATGCTGCGGTACCCCGGGAACGACCGCCCGGTCTCCATCGAGCTGAGCCTGACCAACCACGGCACCGGGCCCCGCGCGCTCGCCCTCGGCGACCTCGCCACCGAGCGCGCCGGCACGCGCCTCGCCGACGACGCCGTCACCGTGACCCCCGACGCGGTGACCGTCGCGCCCGGCGCCACCGAGCGGGTGACGGTCACCCTGACGCCCGAGGGCGTCACGCCCGGCGTCTACTCCGGCGCCGTCGTCCTGACCGAAACCGGCCACGACACCGTCACCCTGCCGCTCAGCTTCGTCCTCGAACCGCCCCGCCGAGATGTGGACCTGACCGTCCTGGACCGCAACGGCCGGCCCTGGGCGGGCGGCAGCTTCTGGGTGCTCAACACGGAGGAGACCCACCCCGAGACGGGCGGCGGCTTCCACACCGTCCACCTCGACGAGAACGGCCAGGCCACCGCCCGCGTGCTGCCCGGACCGCTGTCCATGCTGGCCAAGGTGGAGACGCCCGCCGCGGACGGCGAGCCCGCCACCGTCGCCTTCGCCGGCTCGCCTGAGGTCATGGTCGAGGACGACACGTCGTACACCATCGACGCCCGCAAGGCGCTGCCGCTGCGCCCCGCGACGGTCGAGGGCGCGGACACCCGGGTGCGGCACGCCTCCGTCCACTACGCCCGCCACGACGCCGCCGGCACCGGCGGCCTGGACGAGGGGATCTACGCCACCGGCGAGGAGATCGCGCAGGGCCGGGTGTTCCTCCAGCCCACCGGGCCGGTACAGCACGGCAGCGTGGCGTTCGAGACCCGCTGGCGCCTGGAGGCCGACGGCAGGCCGAAGGGGCAGCAGGCCGACGTGTACGAGCTGGTGCTGGGCCGCGGTGAGACGATCCCCGACCCGCCGCGCTACCGCCTGACCCGCGCGGAGGCGCGCAAGCTGGCGCGCGTCGAGGCCGACTACCGCTCGCTGCTCGGCCGGGACGACACGTACACCGAGACCCGCGTGGCGCACACGGACGGCATCATCACCGCCCTCGCCTTCGAGTACCCGCTCGCGGTGCCGCAGCGCCGCGTCGAGATGGCCACCGCGCGGCCGGACGTCACGTGGCGCCACTGCCTGCTCGGCCCCGAGGCGGCGCTCGCGCAACTGTGCACGCCCACGCTGCCGTACGAGCCGGGGGAGAGCGCCGATCCGGTCTGGTTCGGCGCCCCCGCCCCCGCGGTCATCTCCGGCATGCACTACGGCAACGAGCTCGTCCTGCCCGTCTCGCTGAGCGACGGCGAGCACCAGGGTCCGGTGTGGAACTACGCGGCTGCCGGGAACGAGAGCCTGCGGCTCTTCCGCGACGGCACCGAGATCCCGCCCCGCCCAGGCACCGACTACTTCCCCGTCACGCCGGAGCCCGCCACCTACCGGCTGGAGCACACCTCCCGCCCCGACCGCGACACGCTGCCGATCGGCAGCCGGACGCGCACGAGCTGGACGTTCCCCGCCCAGGGCCCGGCGGATCCGGCGGTGGGGCAGGAGCCGCTGCGGCTGCTCGGCGTCGACTACGCGCCCCGCACCACCCGGGACGGCGGCGTTCCCGCGTACCGGCCGCTCACGGTCGGCCTGCGGCTGAACTCCACCTCGGCGCCCGAGGACGCGATCAGGACCGAGCACGGCAGCGTGCGGTTCTGGGCCTCCACCGACGGCGGCCGGCGCTGGCACGAGGCGCTGGTGACCGCGGGACGGGACGGTGAACTGACCGCGCTGGTACCGGGGGTGTGGCCGCGCCCGGGCCAGGAGGTGTCCGTACGGGTACGCGGCAAGGCGGCGGGCCGGTCGATCGACCAGACGATCCTCGACGCCTACCGCGCCGGCTGAGGCACCGCGCCGGCCCCGGCACCGCGCCGGGGCCGGCGCGCGTACCGCTCCCGTCGCCGCCCGGTCGGCCGCCCGCCTCCCGCCGCCTGCTTCCAGAATTATAAGCGAACGGTCGTGCTATCTTCTCTCCATGAAGCCTGCCGTCACCGCGCTCATAGCCAAGGTCCTCAACGCCACCGCCCCCGTCCTGCCGGGCCTCGCGGGCCGCGGCGCCCTCGTCCTCTACCGCTATCCGCGCGCCGACCGTGCCTTCGCGGACGCCGAACGCCGGCTGCTCGCCGGCGCGTTCACCGGCAGTCTCACGGTGGCCGGCAAGAACGTGGTCACGTACTGCTGGGGCGACGGCGAGCGGCCCGTGCTGCTCGTGCACGGCTGGCGCTCGCGGGCCACGCACCTCGCGCCGTACATCGCCGCGCTGCGCGCCGCCGGCTACACGCCCGTCGCCTTCGACGCGCCCGCGCACGGCGCCTCCGAGGGGCGCCGCACGACCGTGCTGGAGTACCGCGAGATCATCATGCGGCTGTACGAGGAGCACGGCCGGTTCGAGGCCGTCGTCGCGCATTCCCTCGGCGGCTCCGCAGCCTTCCTCACGCTGCGCCGCGCCCCCGTGGCCGACCGGCTGGTGGTCGTCTCCGGCGTCGCCGACTTCGACCACGTCGTGGACGTCTTCTGCGCCGGCCTCGGCCTCGGGCCCCGGGTGAAGACCGCGCTGCGCCGGCGCATCGAGACCGACATGTTCCCCGGCGAACACGACCTGTGGCGCCGCTTCGACGTCACGTACCGGCCGGCCGAGGTCACGCTGCCGATCCTGCTCATCCACGACGAGAAGGACCGCATGGTCGCCGCCGCGCAGGCGGACAAGACCGCGGCGGCCTACGGCGACCAGGTCCGCCAGCACCGCACCAGCGGCCTCGGGCACGCCCGGATCCTGGCGGACCCGGACGTGGTGCGCACGGCGCTCGCGTTCGTCTCAGCCGGGGAGCGCGTCCGGGACTGAGCCCGGGGCCGTGGCCACCGCGCGCAGCCGCGTGACGACGGCGGTGGCCGCCAGGTCGTACGCGTCCGGCGCGCCGCGCAGCAGCGACAGCAGGTTGGCGTGCTCCAGCGAGGCGATCAGCTCGAACGCGAGCAGGGCGGGATCCGTCTCGGGCCGCAGCTCGCCGGCGGCGCGGGCCTCCTCGGCCGTGTGCTCCACGTACGCCGCCCAGTCGCGGTGCGCCGCCGCCACCGCGTCGTGCACGGGGCCGCTGCGGGAGGCGAACTCCGCCGCCGCGCCGTAGAAGAAGCAGCCGCCCGGGAAGACGCGCTCGCGCGAGTAGCGCAGCCAGTGCGCGCAGAGCGCCAGCAGCCTGCCGACCCCCGGCGGCAGGTCCTGTACGGGCACCACCACGGTCTTGGCGAACACCGCGCCCGCCGCCCGTACCGTCGCGAGCTGCAGCTCCTCCTTCGAGCCGAAGAGCGCGAAGACCCCGCTCTTGCTCAGGCCCAGCTCGCCCGCGATCCGGCCCAGCGACAGGCCCTCCAGCCCCTCCACCGAGGCGATGTCCATCGTCCGCCGCAGCACCAGCCGGCGCGTCTGGTTGCCGCGTTCGACCCGCCCGTCCACCCGCGTACCGGCCACCCTGTCCGCCTCCTTTACGTGCCCGCCAGTCTACTGACCAGCGCCGTCCCCGCCCCCGGACCGCCGGACCCGCATCCGTGCGCCCGGGGCCCGCGCGGGCGGCGGGCGGCACACTGGTCGGTATGGGTGACACGCGGACCGCGATCGAGGAAGTGACGGGGCTGTGGTTCTCCATCTGCGACGGGGACGGGCCGATACCCACGCGCGCGGACGGACCCCGGGCGGGCGGATGCCACGGGGTTCGCGGCTGATCGTGGCCGGCGCCGTCGTGGCCGGACTCCTGCTGGTCAGCGGGGTGTGGGCGGTGCTGGGTCACGATGAGCGGCGCTTAGGGGTGGCGGTGCCGGGCGCGGAGCTGGTGCACTTCGAGTCCGGTCACGGGTACGAGCCGGTGCGTACGGTGCTGCGCTCGCGCGCCGACGTCGCCGCCTTCGCGGAGCGGTTCCCGTCGGTGGTGAAGGGCGGCGACGACGGCAAGGGGGGCGACGGCGCCAGGGCCCGGCCGGCCGGGCGGGACTTCGGGACCGAGGCGCTGGTCGCCTTCGCCTGGAGCACCGGGTGCACGAGCGCGGACTCCGCCGACCTGCGCAGCTCCAGGGAGCAGGGCCTGTTCGCGGTGACCGCCGAGAGCACGGCGTACCGCAAGTGCGTGGAGCCCTGGGACGTCCTCGCCGTGTTCGCGGTGCCGCGGGAGTGGGTGCCGCGCGACGTCGAGCTGGCGGGGGCGCCGCCGGACCCGCCCGGCCCGCCCGCCGGGGCGGCGGACGGGCCGTGACGGCGCCGGACCGGCCCCCGGCGGTCACGGGCTGACAGCCGGACGCGGCTCTACCGGGTGTGCAGGTCGGTCCGCGAGGAGTGTTCGTCTTCGAAGACGCAGAACTCATTGCCCTCGGGGTCGGCCATGATGTGCCAGCCGATCTCGTCGTCCCGCCGGCGGACCATCGTGGCGCCCAGCGCCTCCAGCTCCTCCGGGACACCCCACACGTCGAGGTGCATCCGGTTCTTGACCGTCTTCTCCTCCGGGACGGGGTTGATCCAGATGAGCGGGCCGCGGCCGGCCGGGTCGTGGATGGGCACCGGCCACTCGGCCGGCCGCGGCCCGCCGGGGTCCTGCCGGCGGGCGTAGCCCAGGGCGGTGCACCACCAGTCGGCGAGCGCCTGGTGGTCCCGGGCGTCCAGCGCAAGATCCTTGAAGCGTGCGGGCATACGCGTGATCTTAACGCCGCCCCCGGCCGTCGGCGGCCCGCCGCGGCGCGGCCCCGGGCACCGTCAGCGGTAGAGCAGGTAGCGCTGCCGGGCGCGGGTGAAGCCGGCCACCTCGTCCTGCCAGGCGGCCGCCACCTCGGCCACGTCCCGGCCCTCGTCGATCATCGTGCGCATCCGCGGCGAGCCCGACAGCTTGTCGATCCAGAACGGCCGCTGCCGGTCCCAGTCGTCCTGCCGCCAGGCGAACTCCGGGTAGCGCGCGGCCTCGACCAGCATCGCCACCGCCGCCGTCACCGGCTCGTAGCGCCGCCGGTCGGCGACGTGCACCTGGACACCCGCGCACGTCTCGCCCGCGTGCTTGCTGAACGTCGGCACGAAGTACGCCTCGCGGAACTCCACCCCCGGCAGCCCGCGTGCGTTCAGCCGGTCGCTGTAGTGGTAGTCCAGGTACGGCGCGCCGATCCACTCGAACGGGCGCGTGGTGCCGCGGCCCTCGGAGAGGTTGGTGCCCTCGAAGAAGCAGGTGCCCGCGTACGCCAGCGCCGTGTCGGCGGTCGGCATGTTCGGGGACGGCGGCACCCAGGGCAGGTCGCCGTCCTGCGCGTACGACTCCGGGTCCCAGCCCCGTACCCGTACGACCTCCAGCTCCACCCGGCCGCCGGCGCCCTCGCCGGGCAGCAGTTCGCCGTTGAAGTAGCCGGCCAGCTCGCCGACCGTCATGCCGTGCTGCTGGACGATCGGCTTGAGGCCCACGCCGGAGGTGAACTCCGGTGTCATCATCGCGCCGTCGGCGCGGCGGCCGATGGGGTTGGGGCGGTCCAGGACGACGAAGGCGGCGCCGGTCTCGCGGGCGGCGACCATCGCGTTGTACATCGTCCAGATGTAGGTGTAGAAGCGCGCGCCGACGTCCTGGATATCGAAGACGACGGTGTCCGCGCCGGCCTTGGTGAACAGCTCGGCCATCTTCGCGGCGCCCGCGCCGTACGCGTCGTAGACCGTCAGGCCCGTGCGCGGGTCGATGGTCTCCGGCTCGGCCTCCCCGGCCTGCGCGCTGCCGCGGAAGCCGTGTTCCGGGCCGAAGACGCCGGCGATGTCGAGGGTGCCGGAGGCGTGCATGGAGTCGACGACGTGGCGGGTGTCGCGCAGGATGCCGGTCGGGTTGCTGACGATGCCCAGGCGGCGGCCCCGCAGCAGGGACCAGCCCTCGGCGGCGGCGGCGTCGGCGCCGGGCAGCACCTCGCCGGGCCGGCCGCCGGCGCGGGTGCGCGCGGCGGCCCCGCGCGGTGCCGCGCCGGCGAGCAGGGGGACGGCCGCGCCGGCGGCGGTGCCGGTCAGGAGCGTACGGCGGGACGGTGCGGAAGGTCTCGGCATGGCGGAGAAGCTAACCGACCGCGGGGGAGGGGAACAGGGTCCGGGCCGGTTGCCAGTGGTGTACAACTCTGGTGGCGGGAGGGGACCGAGGGGCGTCAGCCGGTGGTGAGCACGACCTCCAGCGTCCGCGGCCCGTGCACGCCCTCCACCCGGTCCAGCTCGATGTCGCTGGTCGCCGAGGGCCCCGAGATCCACGTCTGCGGGCGGGCCGGGTCCAGCCGCTCCATCGCCTGCGGCAGCGAGTCCACCACCTGCTCCGGGACCCGCACCACGCACACGTGGTGGTCCGGGATCAGCGTGATCCGCCGCCGGCCCTGCCCGGGTCCGGCGTCCAGCACGATCGTGCCGGTCTCCGCGACGGCCAGCGCGCAGCCCGTCAGCACGCTGTCCACCGCATCCAGCTCCCGGGCGGTGCTCGCGGCCCGGTCCGGGACGCGGGTGGCGTCGACCGCCGCGGTCCACGCGGGCGGCAGCCCGTCCGGTACGAGCAGCGTGCGCGTGCCCCGCTCGGCGAACAGCCGCATGAGGAGCTCCGGCAGCCCGGCCGCGTCCGTGCGGTGCACGCGGGCGCGGTAGTCGGCGAGGTTCTCCGCGAGCAGGTCCGCGGATTCGGCGGGGGAGCGGTCGCCGTGCACGCGCAGGTAGTCGCGCGGCACCGCCTGCTCCGGCGTGCCGGCGGCGTCGCGGACGGCGGCCCGTACCCGCGCGAGGATCGTCTCCCTGCTGCTCACGTCGTACGCCTCTCTCCCGCGGCCCCCGCGCGCCTCGCGCGCCTCACGTCCCTCGCGCCTTTCATGAGCCTTCTCCGCGGGTGCGCCGCCACCACGCGCGGAACGACTCCTTCGGCACCGGCGGCAGTTCCCGCGTCGCCGACCACGCCTTCCCCGGGCCCGGCAGCCGGCGCGGGTGCAGCCGCCGGGTGCCGGTCGTAGCGCGCAGCGCCGCGCCGTAGGCGCGCGGGTGGTCCATCGTCCAGCGCGCCGCCCGCATCGCCGCCCGCTGGGCGGCGTGTCCCTTCGCCGGCTTGATCACGGTCTTCGTGCCGCGCACCGGGTACGTGCCCCCCTCCGCGACCCGCGTGCGCAGGTGTACCAGCACCTCGGGGATGTCGATGGCGACCGGACACACCTCGTAGCACGCTCCGCACAGCGTCGAGGCGTAGGGCAGCGAGGCGTCCAGCGCGCTTGCCGTGCCGCGCAGTTGGGGGGTGAGGATCGCCCCGATCGGGCCGGGGTAGGCGGAGCCGTAGGCGTGGCCGCCGGCGCGCTCGTAGACCGGGCAGACGTTGAGACACGCCGAGCATCTGATGCACCTGAGCGCCTGGCGTCCCACCTGGTCGGACAGCGTGTCGGTGCGTCCGTTGTCCAGCAGGACGAGGTGGAAGTCCCGCGGTCCGTCGCCGTCCGACGGGCCGGTGAAGGTGCTCGTGTACGGGTTCATCCGCTCGGCGGTCGAGGAGCGGGGCAGCAGTTGGAGGAAGACCTCCAGATCCCGCCACGTGGGGATCACCTTCTCGATGCCGACGACGGAGATCAGCGTCTCCGGCAGCGTCAGGCACATCCGCCCGTTGCCCTCGGACTCCAGGACCACCAGCGTGCCCGTCTCGGCGACCATGAAGTTCGCCCCGGAGACGGCGACCTTGGCGCTGAGGAACTTCTCCCGCAGGTGCAGCCGCGCCGCCTCGGCCAGTTCGGCGGGCCGGTCGCCGAGCCCGGCGGGCGCGGGGCGGCCCCAGTCGCCCATGCGGTCGCGGAAGATGTCGCGGATCTCGCCGCGGTTCTTGTGGATGGCGGGGACCAGGATGTGCGACGGCCGGTCGGCGCCGAGCTGCACGATCAGCTCGGCGAGGTCCGTCTCGTACGCCCGGATGCCGGCCGCCGCCAGGGCCTCGTTCAGCCCGATCTCCTGCGTGGCCATCGACTTGACCTTGACGACCTCGTCGGCGCCGGCCTCCCGGACCAGCCGGGTGACGATCGCGTTCGCCTCCGCGGCGTCCACGGCCCAGTGCACGTGCCCGCCCGCGGCGCTCACCGCCGCCTCCAACTGCTCCAGACGGCGGTCCAGATGGCGCAGCGTGTCGTCCTTGATCGCGGCGCCCGCG
The DNA here is from genome assembly GCF_059570535.1 of Streptomyces sp. CNP082. Classification (NCBI taxonomy): domain Bacteria; kingdom Bacillati; phylum Actinomycetota; class Actinomycetes; order Kitasatosporales; family Streptomycetaceae; genus Streptomyces; species Streptomyces sp. CNP082. The sequence goes on along the minus strand of NZ_JCANSZ010000001.1, from coordinate 13,915 downwards.
GCGCGCAGCCGGTCCCAGTCGGCGAGTTCGGCGACGGCCGCCGCGCGCTTGCCGCGGATGGTGTGCGTCGCGTGCGTGAGGTTGCCGCGCAGGGTGGCGTCGGCGGTGGCCGCCGCGGCGGCCTCGGGGAAGGCCGCCGGGCGGGTACGCGGCAGGCCCAGGAACGTACGGGCGCCGCGGGCCGTCGAGGTCTCGCGGGCGCCGGTCACCAGACGTCCCCTTCCGTGCTCGCCAGGATCTCCGCGATGTGCACCGGCCGGACCGGCGAGCCGCGGCGCGCCAGCGTACCGCCGATGTGCATCAGACAGGAGTTGTCCGCCGCGCACACCGCCTGCGCGCCCGTCTCCTCCACGTGCCGGGCCTTGTCGGCACCCATCGCCGCCGAGACCGCCGCGTTCTTCAGCGCGAACGTGCCGCCGAACCCGCAGCACTCCTCGGCGCCCTCCAGCTCGCGCAGCGTCAGCCCCTTCACGTGTGCCAGCAGGCGCCGCGGCCGGTCGCCGAGCTTCAGCATCCGCAGCCCGTGACAGGTCGGATGATAGGTGACCGTGTGCGGGTAGTACGCGCCGACGTCGGTCACCTCGAGCACGTCCGTGAGGAACTCCGTCAGCTCGTACGTGCGCGGCGCGACGGCCGCCGCGGCGGGCTCGCCGAGCCGGGGGTAGTTGTCGCGGACCATCGCCGCGCACGAGCCGGACGGCGTCACCACGTACTCGTAGCCGGCGAAGACGTCCGCGTACCGGCGCGCGAGCGGCTGCGTCTCGCGCCGGTAGCCGGTGTTGAACTGGACCTGCCCGCAGCAGGACTGCGCGAGCGGGAAGTCGACCGTCACCCCCAGCCGCTCCAGCAGGGTCACGGCCGCGCGGCCGGTGTGTGGATAGAGCGTGTCGTTGACACACGTCACGAAGAGCGCAACGCGCATTCCGCTTCCTCCCAGGCCGAGCCGCCGCCGTCACCGGGTTCATACTCCCGCAGCGGCTGCGTTCTGTGAAGCAGAGATCGGAGGTCTGTAAGGGTACCGTCGATCACGCCGGCCGCGCGCGCCTGGACGAGGACGTTGCCGAGCGCCGCCGCCTCCACCGGCCCCGCCACCACCGGCAGCCCGCAGGCGTCCGCCGTCAGCCGGCACAGCAGCTCGTTGCGCGCGCCGCCGCCGACGACGTGCACGACGCGCACCGTACGGCCCGAGAGCCGCTGCGCGTCGGCCACCGCGCGGCGGTGCGCCAGGGCGAGCGAGTCCAGCACGCAGCGCACGGTCTCCGCCGCGGTACGCGGCTGAGGCAGCCCCGCCGCCCGGCACGCCGCCGCGATCCGCTCCGGCATCCGGCCCGGGGCGAGGAACGCCGGGTCGCCGGCGTCCACGTACGAGCGCAGCGGGGGCGCGGCGGCGGCGCCGGCCAGCAGCGCGTCCAGCTCGTACGCGTGCCCCTCGGCCTCCCAGGTGCGCAGGCACTCCTGGAGCAGCCACAGGCCCATGATGTTGCGGAGGTAGCGCACGGTGCCGTCCACGCCCAGCTCGTTGGTGAAGCGGGCGGCGCGGGACTCCTCGGTGAGCACGGGGGCGGTGAGTTCGACGCCGGCCAGGGACCAGGTGCCGGTGGCGATGTAGGCGAAGTCCGCGTCCCGCGCCGGCACGCCGACGACGGCCGAGGCGGTGTCGTGCGAGCCGACCGCGGTCACCGGCACCGGACCGGTCAGACCCGTCTCCTGAAGCACCGCGGGCAGCAGTTCGCCCGCCGGGTCGCCGGGGCGGCGCAGCGGCGGGAAGAGCCCGAGGTCGACGCCCGCGGCCTCGGCGACCCGGCGTGAGAACGCGCCCGTGCGCGGGTCGATCAGCGCCGTGGTGGAGGCGTTGGTCAGCTCGGTGCCGGCCCTGCCGGTCAGCCAGTACGCCACGAGGTCGGGGACGAGCATCAACTGCCGGGCCGCGGCCAGCGCCGGGGTGCCGCGGGCGGCGAGGAGCTGGTAGACGGTGTTGAACGGCAGCTCGGCAAGGCCCGTCGCGCGGTACAGCTCCGCCGCCGGCAGCACCTCGGCCAGCTGTGCCGCCATGCCCTCGGTGCGCGTGTCGCGGTAGTGCACCGGGTTGCCGATCAGCGCGCCGGCGGCGTCGAGCAGGCCGTAGTCGACGGCCCAGGAGTCGACGCCGACGCCGGCGAGCCGGCCCCCCGACCGCCGGCCCGCCGCGCGCAGGCCGTCCAGCACGCCGGCGTAGAGCGCGAGGACGTCCCAGTGGAGCGTGCCGGCCAGCCGTACGGGCCGGTTGGGGAACCGGTGCACCTCCTCGACGTGCAGCTCGCCGCCGACGGTGCGGCCGAGCATCACCCGCCCGCTGGCGGCGCCGAGGTCGACGGCCGCGAACGGCGGCGAACTCCTGCCGCCGGCCGAGCCGCTGCCGGCCGCGCCGCCGCCCGCCGCCGGCCCGTACGCCCCGCTCACCGCAGGAACGCGGCGGCCACGCCCGCGTCCACGGGGATGTGCAGCCCGGTCGTGTGGCTCAGCTCGCCGGCCGTCAGCGCGAACACCGCGTTCGCCACGTGCTCCGGCAGCACCTCCCGCTTCAGCAGCGTCCGCTGCGCGTAGAACTCGCCGAGCTTCTCCTCCGGCACCCCGTACACCGCGGCCCGCTTGGCGCCCCAGCCGCCGGCGAAGATGCCGGAGCCGCGCACGACGCCGTCGGGGTTGATGCCGTTGACGCGCACTCCCAGCTCGCCCAGCTCGGCGGCCAGCAGCCGCACCTGGTGCGCCTGGTCGGCCTTGGCGGCCCCGTACGCGATGTTGTTCGGCCCGGCGAACACGCCGTTCTTGGAGGCGATGTAGACGATGTCGCCGCCCATGCCCTGCGCGGCCAGCACCCGCGCCGCCTCGCGGGAGACGAGGAACGAGCCGCGCGCCATGATGGCGTGCTGGCTGTCCCAGTCCGCCGCGGTGGTCTCCGCCAGCGGCTTGGAGACCGAGATCCCGGCGTTGTTGACGACGAGGTCCACGCCGCCGTACGCGAGGGCCGCGGTCCGGAACGCCGCCGCGATCTGCTCCTCGTCGGTGACGTCCACCACCGCCGCGACGGCCTTGCCGGCACCGCCCAGCTCGGCGGCGACCGCCTCGGCGCCCGCGGCGTCCCGGTCGGCGACGACGACGCACGCGCCCTCCGCGGCCAGCCGCCGGGCGATGGCCCGCCCGATGCCCGAGCCCGCGCCGGTGACCAGCGCCACCCGGGCCGCCAGCGGCTTCTGCGGCGGCATGCGGCGCAGCTTGGCCTCCTCCAGCTCCCAGTACTCGATACGGAACTTCTCCGCCTCGGTGACGGGGGCGTAGGACGACACGGCCTCGGCGCCGCGCATCACGTTGACCGCGTTGACGTAGAACTCGCCCGCCACCCGGGCGGTCTGCTTGTCCTTGCCGAAGCTGAACATCCCGACGCCCGGCACGAGGACTACCGCCGGGTCGGCGCCGCGCATGGGCGGCGAGTCCGGCGCGGCGTGGCGCTCGTAGTAGGCGCGGTAGTCCTCGCGGTACGCGGCGTGCAGCTCCTTCAGCCGGGCGACGGCCTCCTGAAGCGGCGCGCCCGGCGGCAGGTCGAGCACCAGCGGGCGGACCTTGGTGCGCAGGAAGTGGTCGGGGCAGGAGGTGCCGAGTGCGGCCAGCCGCGGGTGGGCCTCGCGCGCGAGGAAGTCCAGCACGACGCCGGCGTCGGTGAAGTGGCCGACCTGCGGCCGGTCGGTCGACGCCAGCCCGCGGATGACCGGCGCCAGCGCGGCGGCCCGCTCCCGGCGTCCGTCCTCCGGCAGCGGTCCGTAGCCCTCGAGGAGCGGGCCGAACGGCTCGGGCCGGCCCTGCTCTTCGAGGAACCGCTCAGCGGTGCGGATGATCTCCAGCGAGTTGCGCTCGCACTCCGCGGAGTCCGCGCCCCACGCCGTGATGCCGTGGCCGCCGAGCACCACGCCGATCGCCTCGGGGTGCGCCTCGTACACGGCCGCGATGTCCAGGCCGAGCTGGAAGCCGGGCCGCCGCCACGGCACCCACACCACCCTGTCGCCGAAGCACCGCCGGGTCAGCTCCTCGCCGTCGGCGGCGCAGGCCAGGGCGATGCCCGAGTCGGGGTGGAGGTGGTCGACGTGCGGGGCGCCGACCAGGGCGTGCATGGCGGTGTCGATCGAGGGGGCCGCACCGCCTCTCCCGTGCAGGCAGTAGTCGAACGCGCCCACCATCTCGTCCTCGCGGCTCTCGCCCGGGTAGGTGCCGGTGAGCGCCCGAAGCCGGTCGAGGCGCAGCACCGCCAGGCCCGCCGCGGTCAGCGTGCCGAGGTCGCCGCCGGAGCCCTTGACCCACATCAGCTCCACGTCACCCCCGGTGACCGGGTCCGTGGCCGTCCCCTTCGCGGAGGCGTTGCCGCCCGCGTAGTTGGTGTTGCGCGGGTCCGCCCCCAGCCGGTGCGCCCGCGCCAGCAGGTCGGCCACCGGGCCGGACGCGGCTGCCGGCTGCTGCTCTGTGCTCATGCGCCCCACCCGGCCTGCGTGCCGCCGACCCGCTCCGCGACGATCCGCTCGGCCCACCCCGAGCGGCGGTACGCGGCCACCGGGTCCGGGTCGAGCCCCATCTCCTCGCGCACCTCGGCCAGCAGCGGCCGTACGTCGGTGTTGTAGGCGTCCATCAGCACGGCGTTGGCGCCCAGCACGTCGCCCTCGCGCTGCGCGGCGGCCAGCGCCTCGCGGTCGACGAGCAGCGCCTTGGCCGTGGCCTCCTGGACGTTCATCACCGAGCGGATGATCGCGGGGATCTTCGGCTCGATGTTGTGGCACTGGTCGAGCATGAACGCCACGTCGGGGCCGAACCCCCCGCCCCGTACCACCTCGTACATGAGGCGGAAGAGCTGGAACGGGTCGGCCGCGCCGACCATCAGGTCGTCGTCGGCGTAGAAGCGGGAGTTGAAGTCGAAGCCGCCGAGCTTCCCCTCCCGCAGCAGCACCGCGACGATGAACTCGATGTTGGTGCCGGGCGCGTGGTGCCCGGTGTCCACCACCACCTGCGCCCGGCCGCCCAGGCGCAGGCAGTGCGCGTACGCCGTGCCCCAGTCCGGCACGTCCATGTGGTAGAAGGCCGGCTCGAAGAGCTTGTACTCCAGCAGCATCCGCTGCCCCTCGCCGAGCCGTTCGTACACCGCGGCGAGGGCCTCGGCCAGCCGGTCCTGGCGCTCGCGCACGTCGTCCTGGCCGGGGTAGTTGGTGCCGTCGGAGAACCAGAGCTTCAGGTCCCGCGAGCCGGTGGCGTCCATGATGTCGACGCACTCCATCAGGTGCGCCAGCGCCTTGCGGCGCACCGCCGGGTCCGGGTGGGTGACCGAGCCCAGCTTGTAGTCGTCGTCCTGGAAGACGTTGGCGTTGATCGCGCCGAGCCGGAGCCCGCGCTCCTTCGCGTACGCCGCGAGTGCCGCGTAGCCGTCGGCGCCCTCCACCCGGTCCCAGGGGATGTGCAGCGCCACGGACGGTGCCACGCCGGTGTGCTCGTGCACCCGGGCGGCGTCGTCCAGCTTCTCCTGGGGCGTGCGCGGCACCCCCGGCTGCGCGAAGACCTTGAAGCGTGTGCCTGAGTTGCCGTACGCCCAGGACGGTGTCTCTACTGCCTGGGACTTGAGTGCCGCTTTCACGGTCATCGGGATTCCTCCGTGGATACCCCGGTCTTCAGGCCGGGGAGGAAACGAACTCCTGCGGAGCAGGGCGGGGAGGGCCGACCCGCCGCCGGAGCGATTCGGCGTCCACTGGCCATCGGCCAACCCTCTAGATTCACAAAGGACTTGATAGAATGTGAGGTATGGCACGGCAGGTCAAGCGGGCGTTCAGGTACCGCTTCTATCCCACGGACGTGCAGGCGGCGGAGCTGTCGCGCACGTTCGGCTGCGTGCGGCTGGTGTACAACAAGGCGTTGGAAGAACGCACCCGGGCCTGGTATCGCGAACAGCGCCGGGTCTCCTACGTGCAGTCCTCCGCTGCCCTGACGGAATGGAAGAAGACCGAAGAACTTGCTTTCCTGACCGAGGTGTCTGCCGTTCCGCTCCAGCAGGCGCTGCGCCACCTGCAGACCGCGTTCGCCAACTTCTTCGCCAGACGCGCGAAGTACCCGCGCTACAAGAGCCGGAAGAAGTCCCGCGCATCGGCCGAGTACACCCGCAGCGCCTTTACTTGGCGGGACGGGAGGCTGACGCTGGCAAAGATGGCACAGCCTTTGGATGTCCGCTGGTCGCGTCCCTTGCCTGAGGGTGCTCAGCCGACCACGGTGACCGTCTCCCGGGACAGTTCCGGGCGCTGGTTCGTCTCCCTGCTGTGCCAGGACACGATCGCTCCGGCCCCCGCCACGGAGGCGGCGGTCGGTGTCGACGCCGGGATTACTTCCCTGGTGACCCTGTCCACGGGGGAGAAGATCGCCAACCCGCGGCACGAGCGCCGTGACCGTGCCCGCCTGGCCCGCGCGCAGCGGGAGCTGTCCCGCAAGGCGAAGGGATCGGCGAACCGGGAGAAGGCCCGCCGCCGTGTGGCGCGCGTGCATGCGCGGATCGCCGACCGGCGCCGGGACTTTCTCCATAAACTGTCGACTCGTCTCGTCCGTGAGAACCAAACGGTCGTGATCGAGGACCTGACCGTCCGCAACCTGCTGAAGAACGGCAGCCTCGCGCGCGCCATCTCGGACGCGGCCTGGACGGACCTGCGCATGATGCTGGAGTACAAGTGCGCCTGGTACGGGCGCGAACTCCTCGTGATCGACCGCTGGTTCCCCTCCAGCAGACTGTGCGGGGCCTGCGGCACAATCGCGGCGGAAATGTCGCTGCACGTCCGCGAATGGACGTGCGATTGCGGAGCGGTGCACGATCGCGACGTGAACGCGGCACGCAACCTCAAGGCGGCCGGGCTGGCCGCGTCTGCCTGTGGAGCTGGTATAAGACCTCAACGGGAGTCCTCCCGGACGGGGCAGTCGGCGATGAAGCAGGAACCCCTAGGGCGCAAGCCGTAGGAGTCCCCCTCGGACGACGAGGGGGAGGAAGTCAACGCGAAGCCTTTCCGCGGGAGCCGGGCCCGGGTGACGCCCCCGGGGATGTCGAGCCGGGCGCGGAACCAGCGGGTCTCGGCGGGGGCGCTGGAGGCCGGGTCGCCCTCGGGGAACCAGATCCACGAGGAGCCGGTGATGTCGGGCGCGTCAGCCGGCAGGTCGGGCGCGGCGATCCAGGCCGCCTCCCACTCCTCGCCGCGCAGCCCGGTCTCCCACCAGGTGGGCTCGCTCCAGTCGGAGGCGGTCCCGTCCTGGTCCCAGACGCGCACGGTCCAGTGGTAGCGGGTACGGGGCCGCAGCTCCGGCCCGCCGTACGGCACGAGGACGGAGTCGGCGGAGGCGACCTTGCCGCTGTCCCACACATCGGGGTCGGCCAGCCTGTCCGCGGCGGTGGCCACGCGTATCTGGTACGCGCTCTGCGCCCCGCCCGGTGCGCCGGACTCCACGGGCCAGCTCAGCCGGGGCCGGTCGACGTCGAGACCGAGGGGCCGGCCGGCGTACTCGGCGGTCGGCCGGGTCACCGCCGTCTCCCGGACCGCATCACTCCCGGCAGCCGTGGCAGCGCGGGCGGCGGGCACGGCGCCGGTGGCGGCGGCGGTGCCCAGGGCGGTGGCGGTGCCGAGGAGTGAACGTCTGCTGATCACCAGGTCCTCCGAAGGGACGGCGCGAGCATGAATCGTTTCAGATGACGAAGTTAGGGAGGCGCTGAAGGCGTGTCAAGGGTCCGCGAGGAGTTCGAGGTTGTCCCGAAAGTTTCCATGTCCGACCCATTGACGTGCCTGTTGGGAGAGGTCTAGCTTCCGTGAAAACTCATTGAAACCTTTCATGAATGCCGACCGCAACGGTGCTGACCATGACAGAAGTGCCCGTCCTGGCCGCGCGCGGCCTGAGCAAGTCCTTCGGGGCCGTACGCGCCCTTGAGGACGTCTCCCTCACGCTGCACGCCGGTGAGGCGCACGCCCTCGCCGGCGAGAACGGCGCGGGGAAGTCCACCCTCATCAAGACCCTCGCCGGCGTCCACCGCCCCGACGCCGGCCACCTGCTCCTCGACGACACCCCGGTGGCCTTCCACGGCCCGGCCGACGCCCGCGACGCGGGCATCGCCGTGATCTACCAGGAACCCACGCTCTTCCCCGACCTGTCCATCGCCGAGAACATCTTCATGGGCCGCCAGCCCCGCCGCACCCTGCGGCGCATCGACCGCGCCGCGGTCCACGACGCCACCGCCGCGCTCATGCGCCGCCTCGGCGTCGGCCTCGACCCCGACCGGCCGGCGCGCGGGCTGTCCATCGCCGACCAGCAGATCGTGGAGATCGCCAAGGCGCTGTCGTTCGACGCCCGCGTCCTGATCATGGACGAGCCCACCGCCGCGCTCACCGGCAGCGAGACCGCCCGGCTCTTCGCCGTCGTCGAGGCGCTGCGCGCGGAGGGCGCCGCCGTGCTGTTCATCTCGCACCGGCTGGAGGAGATCTTCCGGCTCTGCCGCCGCGTCACCACGCTGCGCGACGGCCGCTGGATCGCCACCGACGAGGTCGCCGCGCTCACCGAGGACGACCTCGTACGCCGCATGGTCGGCCGCGAGCTGGACGAGCTGTACCCCAAGCAGGACGCCGAGCCGGGCGAGACCGCGCTGTCCGTGCGGCGGCTGACCCGCGAAGGCGTCTTCCACGACGTCTCCTTCGACGTCCGCCGCGGCGAGATCGTCGCCCTCGCCGGGCTCGTCGGCGCCGGCCGCAGCGAGGTCGTCCAGGCCGCGTTCGGCGTCGACACCCCCGACGCCGGCGAGGTGCACGTGGCCGGCCGCCCGCTGCGCCGCGGCTCGCCGACCGCGGCCATGGACGCCGGCGTCGCCCTGGTCCCCGAGGACCGGCGGCAGCGCGGCCTGGTCATGGAGATGTCGATCGAGCGCAACATCGGCCTCACCGGCCTCGGCAGCCTCGGCTCCGCCGGGCTCGTCAAGCGGACGCTGGAGCGCGGCCGGGCCGCCGACTGGGCAGCGAAGCTGCGGCTGAAGTACGGGCGGCTCACCGACGACGTGGGGGTGCTGTCCGGCGGCAACCAGCAGAAGGTCGTCCTCGCCAAGTGGCTGGCCACCGAGCCGTCGGTGCTCATCGTGGACGAGCCGACCCGCGGCATCGACGTCGGCACCAAGGCCGAGGTCCACCGGCTGCTCTCCGAACTGGCCGCGGGCGGGCTCGCCGTGCTGATGGTCTCTTCCGACCTGCCCGAGGTCCTCGGCATGGCCGACCGCGTGCTCGTCATGCACGAGGGCCGCCTGGTCGCCGAGATCCCGAGGGCCGAGGCCACCGAGGAGTCGGTGATGACGGCCGCGACAGGTCGCGGCGCCAAGGAGGCGGCGTGAGCACGACCGTACAGAAGAGAGAACCCGCCCCTGCGGCCGGCGGCGAGCGCTCCGCGCGCTCGCTGACCGACGTGATCTTCCGCGCCCGCGAACTGTCCATCGGCGGCGCCCTCTTCCTGCTGATCCTGTGCACCTGGATCGCCAACCCGAGCTTCCTGGACGACCAGGGCGTCGAGGACCTGCTGCTCAACTCCTCCATCCTGGTGCTGCTCGCCGTCGGCCAGTCCGTCGTCGTCATCACCCGCAACATCGACCTGTCCGTCGGCTCCGTCGTCGGCCTGACCGCCTTCGCCTGCGGCGACTTCGTCTCCGGCACCGACCACAGCGCGTTCACCGCCGTCCTGCTCGGCATCGCGCTGGGCACCGCGTGCGGGCTGGTCAGCGGGCTGCTGGTGAGCTTCGGCAAGGTGCCCGCGCTGGTCGTGACCCTCGGCATGCTCTACGTCATCCAGGGCCTGGACTACTGGTGGGCGGGCGGCGAGCAGATCAACGCCGCCAACCTCCCCGAGGACGTCCTCTCCCTGGGCACCGGCAGCGTCCTCGGCATCCCGTACCTGCCGCTGATCACCGCGGCCGTTCTCGCCGGCACCGCGTACTACCTGCGCTCCTTCACCGGCGGCCGGGAGCTGTACGCCATCGGCTCCAACCCCGAGGCCGCCAGGCTCGCCGGCATCCCCATCCGCCGCCGGGTGCTCGGCGCGTACGCCTTCTCGGGCGCCGTCGCCGGCTTCGCCGGCGCACTGTGGCTCGCCCGCTTCGGCACCGTCGTCGCCGACGCCGCCAACGGCTGGGAGCTGACCGTCGTCAGCGCCGTCGTCGTCGGCGGCGTCGCCATCACCGGCGGCGTCGGCTCGGTCTGGGGCGCCGCGCTCGGCGCCGCGCTGCTCACCACCATCGGCAGCGCGCTGGTCGTGCTCAAGGTCAGCTCCTTCTGGCAGCAGGCCATCACCGGCGTGCTGCTGCTCGCCGCCATCACCACCGACCGCATCGTGCAGCGGCGCACCACCAGCGCGCTGCGGAAGAGGAGGCGGCCGTCAACTACCCAGCCCTGAAGGGTCGGCTTGACAGCCGGGTCCTTCACACCGGGTTCGCGCTCCCGACTGCCCTCTACGACAGGACGGTCACGGGTCGCATCTACCACAGGAGAGGAGGCGCTAGTTCCGTTGTGGTACGGGCGTATTGACGAAAGCCCACGCCGAGCGTGCACGGTCGCGCACGTTGACCCCGGCGACGTGGTCGGCCAGGCCAGCGAGCCCGCACCGACGACATCGAAAATGATCCCGCGAAGGACGGTTGTTCCTCGCGGTATCCCCGCACCGCGGGCAACGCTGGGATGTATACCTTGCATCCACTTCCAGGTACGGCACCCCGGCCCGGCGGCACTTGTACGCCACAAACGTGCCGAGCTGGGCGAAGGGCCAGGAAGAAAGCCGTGCCCGCTGGTCGCGAGAGGCCGTTCCCCGCTCACGGATGCCGTCAGCAGCTTCACCTGCACCACGATCACCACCCGCCGACCGTAACCGGAGACACTGACAATGCCCGCTGACCAGCCATACCGGCTCCGCCGGCACGTTGCTGCGACGACCCGCGCCGCCCAGCCGAGGACTCTTTTCCTTCCAGCCCCGAAGAACCAGGCTTCCGAGCGAGTAGTCCGGTGAAGACGCTCGGCACCTGCCTGCGGTGGGACACCGCCGTCGGCATCCTGCTGATCGCGGTGTTCCTGGCCGGCACCTCGTCCACCGAGGGCTTCGCCTCCACCGGCAACATGTCCGCCGCGCTCAACGACACCGCCGAGATCGCCCTCATCGCGCTGCCGATGACGCTGCTCGTCGTCGCCGGCCAGGTCGATCTGTCCGTCGCCTCCATGCTCGGGCTGTCCAGTGCGCTGGCGGGCTCCCTGTGGGACGCCGGGTACGCCTTCGAGCTGATCGTGCCCGTCTGCCTGCTCGCCGGCGCGGCCGGCGGGCTGCTCAACGGCTGGCTCGTCACCCGCGTCGGGCTGCCGCCGCTGGCCGTCACCATCGGCACCCTCACCCTCTACCGCGGCCTGGCCTCGGTGGTCCTCGGCGACAAGGCCGTCGCGGGCTTCCCCGACGACTACGCGAAGTGGGCCTCCTCCACCGAGACCGTGCCGGGCACCTTCGTGCCGTACCCCATCGCGCTCTTCGCGGTGCTCGCCGTGCTCGCCGCCGTGCTGCTGCACATGACCGGCTTCGGCCGCGCGCTGTACGCCATCGGCGCGCAGGAGGACGCCGCCTGGTTCGCCGGCATCCGCGTCAAGCGCATCAAGCTCGCGCTGTTCGTCGTCTCCGGCCTGGTGGCGTCCTTCGCCGGCATCGTCTACACCCTGCGCTACGGCAGTGCGCGCGCCGACAACGGCCTCGGCCTCGAACTCGTCGTCATCGCCTCCGTGCTCCTCGGCGGCGTCGACTTCAACGGCGGCAAGGGCACCCTCGGCGGCGCCGTCGCCGGCGTGCTCCTCATCGGCCTGCTCAACAACCTGCTCACCCTCAACGACGTGGCGAACGAGATCCGCGTGATCGTCACCGGGCTGCTGCTCATCGCCTCCGTACTCGCCCCGCGCGCCGTCTCCGCCCTCGCGGAGCGCCGCAACCGCCGCCTCGCAGCGGCCCCCTGACCCTCAGTTCCGCAGTTCACGGAACCGAACGCGAAAGGTTCACCCCGATGCGTAACAAGAGCCGCAAGAGCCGCACCCTCGCCGTGACAGCCGCGCTGTGCGCCCTCACCCTGGCGGCCGGCGCCTGCTCGGGCACCACCAAGGACGACGCGGAGAGCGACGCCAAGGAGCAGGCGTCGGACGCCACCGCGAACCCGGACGCGCCGCTGAAGAAGGGCCTGAAGATCGCCTTCCTGCCCAAGCAGATCAACAACCCGTACGAGCAGATCGTCGACGAGGCCGGTATCGAGGCGAGCGCGGAGTTCGACGCCGAGGCCAAGGAGGTCGGGCCCTCCGACGCCAAGGCGTCCTCGCAGGTCTCGTACATCAACACCCTCGTCCAGCAGCGCCAGGACGCCATCCTCATCGCCGCCAACGACCCCAACGCGGTCTGCGGCCCGCTGAAGACGGCCATGCAGCAGGACATCAAGGTCGTCGCCTACGACTCCGACACCGCCAAGGACTGCCGCCAGCTCTTCATCAACCAGGCCAGCTCCGAGGAGATCGGCCGCAGCCAGGTGCAGCGCATCGCCGAACAGCTCGACTACAAGGGCGAGATCGCGATCCTGTCGGCGACGCAGAACGCCACGAACCAGAACACCTGGATCGACTTCATGAAGGACGAGCTGAAGAAGCCCGAGTACAAGGACATGAAGCTGGTCAAGGTCGCCTACGGCGACGACGACGACCAGAAGTCCTTCCAGGAGACCCAGGGCCTGCTCAAGGCGTACCCCGACCTGAAGGGCATCATCTCGCCCACCACCGTCGGCATCGCCGCCGCCGCCCGCTACATCAGCTCCTCCGACTACAAGGGCGACGTCGTGCTGAACGGCCTGGGCACGCCGAACCAGATGCGCAAGTACGTCAAGGACGGCACCGTCGAGGAGTTCTCCCTCTGGGACCCCAAGGACCTCGGCTACCTCGGCGCCTACGCCGCCGCCGCGCTGGCCTCCGGCCAGATCACCGGCAAGGAGGGCGAGACGTTCGAGGCCGGCGAGCTCGGCGAGTACACCGTCGGCAAGGACGGCGAGGTCATCCTCGGCCCGCCGACCGTGTTCGACGAGAAGAACATCGACGAGTACGACTTCTGATGGCCGGTGACGCGACGCGCCGCGTCTGCTTCCTGCTGAAGGTACGCGCCGACCGGCTGGCGGAGTACCGCGAGCGGCACGCGGCCGTCTGGCCGGACATGCTCGCGGCGCTCACCGCCGCCGGCTGGCGCAACTACTCGCTCTTCCTGCGCGACGACGGCCTCCTCGTCGGCTATCTGGAGACGGAGGACTTCGCCGCCGCGCAGGCAGCGATGGCCGTGACCGACGTCAACGCGCGCTGGCAGGCGGAAATGGCCCCGTTCTTCGAGGCGCTCGACGGCGCCGCGCCGGACGCGGCCGTGCGCCCCCTGACCGAGGTCTTCCACCTCGACTGAGGACCCGGCCCGGTCCTCAGCCGAGGTGGACCGGGCCCGCGTCCCTCCTCCCGCTTCCCGTCCCGTACGCACCAGCAGAAGTCCCCCCGCGCCCCCGCCGCCGGGCAGCGTGGACTGTGCCCCGCCCCGCCCGGCGCGACCGCAAGGAGCTTCCCAATGCTGATGTCAAGCCGCTGCCGTGACGGGTGGTGTGGCTTCGTAGCACGCTCCGTCGCGGATCATGGCCCACAGGACGTTGACGCGGCGGCGCGCGAGCGCCAGCAGCGCCTGCTTGTGGCCCTTGCCCTCGGCTCTCTTGCGCGCGTAGTACGCCTTGGAGGCTGGGCAGCCCTTAAGACTGGAGAGCGCGGAGAGGTACATAGCGTTGAGCAGGCCGCGGTGAAACCGGCGTGGTCTGCGGAGGTTGCCGCTG